>CAZBYB010000073.1:0-3377 GCA_964496225.1 uncultured Yersinia sp.
ACCACATGAAGAGATGCCTGATGATACCAGCTGCGGGTCAATTCAGTATCGTGGTTAGAAATAAGGACAGGTATCCTGTTTTCAACAGACAGCATATAGGCCAAGTGCGCCAGATTTTTTTGATCGCGGGTACTAAAATTTCTGGTGTGGTACGCTGTGAAATTAGCAGTGGCGGACAAGGGCACATAAGGTGGATCACAATAAACAACAGCACCAGAAGTCGCTTTGTGCAGAGTATCCTGATAGTGCTCACAAACAAAAGTTGCGTTTTGTGCTTTTTCAGCAAACCAGTAAAGCTCTGGTTCAGGAAAATACGGTTTCTTATAGCGCCCGAAAGGAACATTGAATTCACCGCGTAAATTATAACGACACAAACCATTATAGCAATGCCGGTTGAGATAAAGAAACAGTACTGCACGATGGTAAGGATCAACGGTTGTATTGAATTCTTTACGAAAAAAATAGAACCGTTCAGCGTTATTAAAGGCATTGGTAAACAGTGTACGGACATCACGGACAAAATGCTCAGGGCGTAACTTAACAATATTATATAAATTAATCAGATCACTGTTGATATCGGCCAGGATATAGGAGGTATATTCAGTATTGAGGAACACTGAACCAGCCCCAACGAATGGTTCAATCAAACAGTCTCCGGCGGGCAGATGGTATCGAATATCATCTACCAACGAATACTTACCTCCAGCCCATTTTAAGAAAGCACGGTTTTTCTTCATACTACCAGTAGCTATTCCATCATCCTGAGCCGAAAATTGTACAACCTATTATTAAGTTAATCACAAAAATGCTTCATTTAAGCAGTTGCTGATGTACCTGGCGTACAGATTTAACCCATGGTTTCTGCGCCTGAACTTCAGAGGGTAATGCCCCTATGGCTTTTTGGGCAGCTTTTAAAGAAGCATAATGGCCACTGATTAGCACAAACCAGGGTTTATTATTACGCCGGGTTTCATAAACCTGATAATTGTTCAATTTCTGTTGTCTGGCAAAAGCTTCGAGCGTATCAGAACGCGATGCACTACTGAGTTGCAGGGTAAAATAGCTGGAAGGGATATTTTTTAGTAAATTTTCATTTCCTGCATGCACCGATTTGCCCTCTGTCCTGATACCAGAAGTCATGGTGCCTGTTTCCCGTTGCTTATTTTCTGAACTTTTTTCTGGCGGTATTCTCCCGGTGGGTACTGGCCCTTGCATTGAGAGTGTTGCTGATTCATTGAGCACTCCCTGAGAAGCGGCATCAACCTGCTTCTGCTGTAAAGAAAGTGCATTTCCTATATTTCCGGGTAGTTCTACACGTCTTAATTTGTCATCCGGAGCCGATTGAAATAGGGCCTCTGTTGGAAACTGAGCAACCGGTGGCACAAGAATCTCCTGCGGTTGCGTACTATTTTCATGAGTATGAATCGTATCAGGTTGCGTATTATTCTCGCTGATGCGCGTTGAAGGATCAGGCAAGCTGGCCACTGTGCTCTGTGATGGCAAGGCGTTCCCTGCAGGATCTTTGATCATAGAACCAATACCAATGACCAACATCAGCAATACCAGAATACTGGTACCAATGATCAAATGCTGGGGTGGAATACTCAGCCCCAGCCCACCACTTTTTTGCTTTATTCCACTTTGGGCTTTACGTGGACGTGAGAACTGCAGGTCCTGTATATCTAATTTTTTGAGATCATCTTCAGACTTAAAGTCATCCATACCGCTTCTCCACCTTAGAGGTAAAATTAATCATTTTGGGTTATGATGCTAAACAATCAGATATGGCAGCCAGCACAATATTATGAGCTATCCCGGTATGAATTTCTGCACGACCAATGGCAACAGGCAGCACCAACCGCAATTTCCCTGCTGATACTTTTTTATCCCGCATCATATGGGGTAAATAAGACTCTGGTCGCATCCCTGCTGGCCCATGAACAGGCAAACCGGCTCGCAACAGGAGCTGTCTGATACGTTCGACATCCGATAAACAAAAATGACCGATACGCCGTGCTGTTTCAGCAGCCATCATCATACCTGTCGCAATCGCTTCACCATGTAGCCAGACACCATAACCCATTTCAGTTTCAATGGCGTGACCATAGGTATGGCCTAAATTAAGCAAAGCCCGCAACCCACTTTTATCCCATTCATCTCTTGCAACAACATGAGCCTTCAGTTCACAACAACGGCGAATACAATAGCGCAATGCCATAGTATCCAATAACAATAGCTTATCGATATTATGTTCCAGCCAGACAAAAAAATCGGCGTCAAGAATAATGCCATACTTAATCACTTCTGCCAGACCTGAAACCAGTTCACGCAGCGGGAGCGTTCTCAGACAATCCGGATCGATGACCACTGATGCTGGCTGATGAAAAGCACCGATCATATTTTTGCCTAATGGATGGTTCACTGCTGTTTTACCACCTAAAGCAGAATCAACCTGAGCCAACAGTGTTGTGGGCACTTGAATAAAACGGACACCACGCTGGTAACATGCAGCGGCAAAACCCGTCAAGTCACCAATGACCCCCCCACCTAAAGCAATCAGTACCGTATCACGACCATGTTGTTTTTCTAACAAAGTGGCAAAAATCTGCTCCAGTACAGCAAGAGATTTATACTGTTCTCCATCGGGTACAATAACCTGATCAACACGAATACCACCCTGCTCCAGTAGCATTTTGATTTTTTTAAGATAAAAGCGGGCAACAGTCAGGTTGGTTACCAACATAGCCTGATCCCCTGACTGTAACGGCACGAACGCAGCCAAATCATTAAACAGACCGGGAGATATCATGATACTATAGCTGCGTCCCTTTAACTCGACGCTAATCTTCTCCATGCCTGCCCAATAGCCTTCCTTAAAATAGACTTCCTTTTTGATGCTGACAGGGATAACGCAATCAATGCGTCTCCAGTATGCGCATTATCTGGTTGGCAACAACTTTTGCACTCTGATCGTCAGTACGGATAACAACATCTGCAATTTCTTCGTACAAAGGGTTACGCTCTTTTGCCAAGGCCTCAAGTACCTCACGGGGTGGGGCATCAACTTGCAACAATGGGCGTTTTTTATCACGCAGGGTACGTGCCAGTTGCTTTTCAATAGTGGTTTCCAGATAAATGACAACACCACGTGCGGATAGACGGTTACGCGTTTCTTTGGATTTTACCGATCCCCCACCTGTTGCCAGAACAATACCTTGTTTTTCTGTCAGTTCATTAATTACTTTTTCTTCACGATCACGAAAACCGTCTTCGCCTTCGACATCAAACACCCAGCTTACATCAGCGCCAGTACGTCTCTCAATTTCCTGGTCGGAATCGAAAAATTCCATGCTGAGTTGTTGTGCTAACTGACGACC
>CAZBYB010000073.1:3387-9637 GCA_964496225.1 uncultured Yersinia sp.
TAGCTGAAAAAAATAAAAAAACAATAGGCAAATGCTTGTTTTTTTTTAAAAATGAACTATTATATTCAAAAAGAGAATAAAATAGGAGGCCTCATGATCAGAATCAAAAAATTCCATATTGAGTTGTTGAGCTAACTGGCGCCCAATAGTGCTTTTTCCGGCACCCATAGGCCCAACCAAAAAGATATTGCGTTTCTCTGCCATGTTTTTTGATATTATTAATATAGTTTGTTAAAAACAACCCGCCCCGCCAATCAAATTAGCCACGGGACCTAAACTAAAAACTGATCAACATCCTCTGATACTGAAAGTCAGAAGGAAAATTATCTCAGCACTGGTGGTAACTGGCAACCGAATACATTGTTATATATCTAAGCGATGATATATGGAACCCGAATCCTGTGTATTTCATAGTGCCTTTGTGCTCAAAGTACCAACTCCTTGTAAGCTAAATTTAATGCAACGTCAAACTACAAAACCATTAAAAATACAAGAAACCGTACATCATGGCTAATGGTACTCTATTTTTGACACAAAATTTATCCCAACCCGTCGACAATCATCCAGAGTTATTACACAGTAATTTTAATAGACTGATTACAAAATTTGCTGTAGGGAAACAAATGTGAAACGTCGTTGCGCGCAGGATTGGAGTGCACACAGTGAGTTACAGGTTTGAACCGCATCGATAATGCACAGGTTATCTCGCAGTAGCGTTTAACAAAAAGCTAAACAGGCGCTATGACTCAATCAGCTTTGGTGTAATAAATATGACCAATTCGCGTCGATTGTTTTGGTGAGAATGATGTTTAAATAAGGTGCCTAACAGCGGAAGATCAGCTAATACAGGCACTCTATCCGCGGCTTGATGCTTTTTGTGCTGAAAAATTCCACCAAGAACAAGAGTTTCACCATTATTCACTGTTACCTGCGTTTTAATCTCCTGTTTGTTGATGGATATTGCTTCAGTGTCACCACGTTTAGTTGCCGTGCCCGGCATATTCTGAGTAATTTGTAGTTTTAGCGTAATTTTTCCATTACGTAAGACTTGCGGTGTGACTTCCATACCTAATACGGCTTCTTTGAATTCTATAGATGTCGCATTATTGGTACCACGGGAGACAATATAGGGAATATCTGTCCCCTGTTTTATGCTGGCAATTTGCTGATGTGACGTGACCAGACGAGGACTGGCAATAATTTCAACCTGATTTTCCTGTTCCAGTGCGCTTAACTCCAGATCCAGCAAATGGCCATTAATCCGGGCGATATTGAAACCAGCCTTAACCGTTGCTGACTTTGATGGCAAATTGATATTAATATTGTTTATTCGCGGTATCTTTTTAAGATCGTCATCAATGGTCATTCCCCAGCGGATACCTAACTCACGTAAACTATCATGGCTGATAGTGACAATATGCGCCGCCAGTTGCACTTGTTTTAGAGGGAGATCCATTTCAACCAACCAGCGTTTTAGTTCTAATAATGATTCTGCCGTGTCACGTATTAATAACGTATTAGTGCGGGCATCAACCACCACTGTTCCTCGTTCGCTCAGTAATGTTCCCTGTTGATCTCGTAAATTTTTTGCTATTTCATGGGCATCCGCATGTTGTAATGCCAGAGAAAAATGCTGTAATGGCGGCGAATATATTTTTTGTACAGCGAGTTCTGTTGTTTTCTGTTGCTGTCTTTCTCTTGCATCCTGCTCAGTCAAAACCACCATGACATTACCTTCGAGTTCTACGCTCAATTTTCCTATACGCAAAATGGCTGTTAATGCCTGCTGCCAGGAGACATTGATCAAACTGAGACTCAAATTACCGCCAACCCCAGGCGTGACAACCAGATTCAATTGCTGATAATTCGCTAAAGCCTGCAAGATCACCGATATGGGTGCATCCTGAAATTCCATCGATACTGGCATTTCCTGATTTACGGCATCGCTGCTACAACTGATCAACAGCAACAATAATGATTTTAAGGCATGTTCCTTCATTAGCATCTTATTCCTGTATTTCTATCATGCCATACTTGGTCAAGTCAGGGTCTAGCCCGGAACACCGATTGCGTAAGCACTGGACAATCTCTTGCCGGATCCATTTGTAATAGATCAATCCGTTGGGCATCAATGTGTACCACCTGCCACTTTCCAGACAAGCGTTCTCCTTGTGTGAGCCTTTTCCATGACCCATTAGGCCTGATAATCCATCCATGGCGATCATTTGGGTGCCCCACTACACCACCCAATATCCACTGATGAAAAAGCATAGCTTCTGTGGAACAGTCTCCTGATGCCATTGGAGAAAAAGGATCTCTGACTAACCTGTTGCCTTGTTCAGGGAGGCCTGTACCATGATCCTGACTGCTTTCTTTAATCTGCCTGATCGGGCCAGGTTGATGATCAGCAGATAAACAATAATTTGTGGAACAATACGTTAAAAGTAAAAAAACAGCCCATTTTTTTGTATGAGATCTCTTGCAAACCGCGCTGCAGAGAAATGATTGCAAAGAGGAACAAAGTGCAGAACCGGAGTGTATACACAGTACATAAAAATTTGCGCACCTAAGACAACGCACTGGTTTTCTCGCAGTAAAATTTTATAAGAGATCTATTATATTGGCTCATCGTTCGATCCCCACAGATATTCAGCCAATTCAAATTCAACAGTTAACTCACGTTGCCCGACGCTAATAGACATTTGCTCAATGTGCGCCGGCGGTTGTAACGATAAAATCATCCGTAAGAAATGCACCAGACCCGAATAATTGATCTCAATAATTAAGTGTCCGCGCCTTTGAGTCAGATTATTTTCAACCACAGGTTCCTTATCCTGCCAGGCAAGAAGCCGTCCACCAGAGACGGACACAGGTTTATCAATACGCTGCAGTAAGCTTTGCATCTCCATATTGGCACAACATTTTTTTTGTGCCATTAACACATCATTAATCTGCTGCTGAATCACCACCAGAGTGGGTAAGGGCCATAATTGTTGTCTGTACTGTTCAATGGTTGATTGTCTGGTGATAATTTCATTTCTACCTGCAATCACCGTCATCCATGTTGTTCTCAATACTAATAAAGAAATCAAGAGCACAATCGTGCCAGAAATCGCCAATTGCCAAAGACATAATTGCCATGCGGGCTTAAATAGCCATTGCAGGTGGAGTTTATTCATGGTGCCCTTCTCTAATTTTCCAGTTAGCATGAATAACAAAGTGATATATTGAATGATTACTACGTTTTATGTCATAAATATAAATCTTTTCAAGATTGCTTTCTTCACTTAATTTGCGCAAAAATGTCATGATCGCAGCATGATGATGACTATTAGCGACTAATTTTAACAAACCATTATGTTCCTCTATTGCAGTGAGCCAGCAACTATCCGGTATCAATAATGATAATTGTTGTAATAGCATTGAATAACGCTGGTTACGTAAGGATGCCTGTTGCCAGATTTTTTGAATCGACTGCATTTTTTCCAATTTTACTTGTCTACTATGTGTAATTTCATACGTTTTTTTGATTTTTTCCTGTTTATGTATCAGGTTAGATAATTGTATTTGCTGTTGCTGCTGCTCATGGGTCCATAACCCCAACATCATCATCATGCCTGTTATGATAGCCAAGCCCTGCATGAATAAGCAGTTCCGCCAGAAACAGTAACGCATCTGTAACTGTGCTATTCTCCAGGGCAGCAAATTAACCTGATACATTATTCAATGTCCGTTGTACGCAGGGCTAATCCTCCTGCCAGTACAAATGCCATGGGCACTGGCGGAAGTGGTAAGTGCTGTTGTTCAAATACAGAGAAAGGAGACCATGCCAGAGCGCCGCCCAAAACAGGTTCATCAATGATACTGCTGTAATAAACACCCGCCAGATTATGAGAATCGGCAGCATATGGCATACAGCATCGTTCCAAAATATCCTGGATACTATTGTCCTGTTTTGATGGAATCAGACCATACTGAAACGCGGTATCGAGCGGTGACACCCACAGACATTCATTTTGCAAACGGTGAATGAAGAGATGTTGTGGTAATAATCCTGCGGCTGACGCCATGGATCGTAGTACACAAGGAGTAATATCGATGACTTCTGGTACCAAATTAGCGCGTTGTAAACAATATTGCCATAATTGCAGCTCATCCTGGCGTGCAGCAGTCACACGAAGTTCAGTACTGTTGGCTGGATCCAGACGATAATCCAGTGTTAAAATTTGACTGCTCAGCGGGAATTGTTTTGCCGCAGCGGTACTAATAAACCAGCTCCGCTCAGGTTCTTTTAGTCGTTTATCGGGGACGGGGAGCATACGCTGTAATACACGCTGAACTGGGAAGGCAATACGCAGCGAGATATGTTTCGGCAATTGTACGCGCCATTGTCGCAAAATTTCACTTAACGCTTCAGGTTGTTGTAAATTACCATCACATAAAATACCGGCAGGCAACGACTGCTGCCACCAGTGGCAAAGTTCCCAGCCGTGGCGACGACGTAAAACAGCCAGGGCGCGTACGCTGTCAACTTGAATATCCAGCCCTGTATGCCATATTTGTGAATACATGCCAGGCTCCCTGCCATAAAACATGAACGTATTGATGCCTTATGGCTTATATTTATACTATAAGGTGGTTGTTCATAACCTGCTCAAATGGCGATAGAATGAGAATTCTCAGGTGAAGTTCATAATTTTTTCTCTAACCCTTACACTCTCTTTCATTTTGTTGGGGCTGGCCTCGATATATGGCCTTTATAAATACGTTGAGCCTCAGTTACCTGATGTCGCCCAACTGAAGGATATCCGCCTGCAGACACCGATGCTGGTATACAGTGCAGAAGGCGAACTGATCGCGCAATATGGTGAAAAACGCCGTATTCCGCTCAAACTACATCAGATCAGGCCGCAGATTATTCATGCTTTTCTGGCCACTGAGGATAGCCGGTTTTACGTACATCATGGTGTTGACCCCGTTGGAATTATCCGTGCTATCTTCATTGCATTCACTTCTGGTCATGTTTCCCAGGGGGCAAGTACCATTACTCAGCAACTTGCTAAAAATTTTTTCCTGAGTCCAGAACGGACCCTGTTGCGCAAAATCAAGGAAATCTTTCTGGCAATGCGTATTGAGCAGCTGCTGACTAAAGATGAAATTCTTGAGCTCTATTTAAACAAAATTTACCTCGGTTACCGTGCTTATGGTATCGGTGCGGCTGCACAGGTTTATTTTGGGAAAGAAATCAATCAATTAACTCTTAGTGAGCTGGCAATGATTGCCGGTTTACCTAAGGCACCATCCATCTTTAACCCACTGTATTCTCATGAACGTGCTGTCGCACGCCGCGATCTGGTATTATCACGTATGCTCGATCAGGCTTATATCACCAGAAAACAATATGAACAGGCCCGTAATGAACCACTCATTGCCCGCTACCACACACCAAAAATTGCCTATTCTGCACCCTACCTTACAGAAATGGTACGTCTGGAGATGATTAAGCGTTATGGTGAAAACGCTGATACTGACGGTTATAAGGTCTATACGACGATCACCCGGAAATTGCAGTTGGCTGCTGTCAAATCAATACAAGATAACCTGTTGGCTTATGATATGCGTCATGGCTGGCGTGGCCCCTCCGATGTGTTATGGAAAGCGGATGAGGTTCCCAAGAATAATCAACAAATTAATACATTACTCCAATCAATCCCTACTTATGGGCCGTTATTACCCGCGGTGATTACCCACGCTGACGCTGAACAGGCCACCGCAATATTAGCGGATACCAGCACCATTACACTACCTATGGCAGGTATCCGTTGGGCCAGGCCTTTTAAATCAGATCATGCTCAAGGCCTGGCACCTAAAAAAGTCGATGATGTCGTTCAACCCGGCCAACAAATTTGGGTCAGGTACCATGAAAACACATGGTGGTTGTCACAGATACCCGACGTGAATTCTGCACTGGTTTCCATTGATCCAAACGATGGTGCCATTAAGGCGCTGGTCGGCGGTTTCGATTTCGGCCAAAGTAAATTTAATCGTGTCACACAGTCGTTACGACAGGTAGGCTCTAGCCTCAAGCCGTTCCTGTATAGCGCAGCACTGGATAAAGGGTTAACACTGGCAACGATTATGAATGATTTACCCATCAGTCTTTGGGATGCTGGCACAGGTAGCTTGTGGAGTCCCAAAAATTCCCCACCCACTTATGATGGCCCAATCCGTTTACGACAGGCTTTAGGGC
>CAZBYB010000074.1:0-9454 GCA_964496225.1 uncultured Yersinia sp.
GGAATTTTGACCAGCTTGTTTTACCTGCTGTTTGGGCACGGTGAAGCGGCCAATATCACATTGACGGAAAACGCTTCGCCTGACGGGTTCAGCCTGTTGATTCCGGTTATTATTTTGGTGGCCGTCGCCGTCTGTACGCGCAACATTTTTTCGGCGCTGATCGCCGGCGTGATATCAGGGCTGATTATTGGGTTGCTGACAAAGCGCCTGGCAATGGCCCAACTCCTTTCTGTGCACGAGGGTCAGTTGGACGGTATCCTTTATCATGGCGTAAACAGTATGGCAGGAACGATTATGCTGTGCCTGTCGCTGTTTGCCATTATCGGCATTCTGGAAAAAAGTGGCGCCATGGCCACCATGATTGAAAAGTTAACGCATGCTAATCAAACAATGAGCCCAAGGCGTTCTGAGGGTATTCTTGCCATCGGCGCGCTGCTGTGCGCTACAGTATTTGCCGGTGTGACCAGCGCGGCGTTACTCCTGTCTGGTCCGATTGGCGATAAGGTAGGCAAAAATGCTGGCCTGCACCCGTACCGTCGTTCCCACATCATGTGCGCAATGGCCAACAGCATCCCGGTTATTCTGCCTTTTAGTGCCTTTGTATTTGTACTGATGATAGCGGTAAAAGGTCAGTCTTCTGCCGAGATAATTACGCCGTTTACGTTGCTGACCAGCGCATTCTACCCTTGGGCTTTGTTCATCGTCTTCGGTGTTAGCATCATCACCGGCCTGGGGCGTCGCTTTGAAGGACATCACCACACTGCGCTGAAAGTACCGATGAAGCAATCTGATCATGAATGATGAATTTGAGCTTTACGACCTGCACGTAGAGGTGGTACCCGGCGACAGGCCTTACATCTGCTCGCATCATACCGGGCAGGGTTTTGACGTTGAAGGTGAAAATCTGATTTTCCCCGCAGGCGGATTTTTTTCTCTTTATGCCATGGGAGCGCTTCTGCCGCTCCTGCCGGCCAAGCAAAGAATGACCCACATGCACGACTGGATGACAACTGACGCACTGATAGCTTGCCCGGATCCCTATTGCGGTGCGCGTTTTAAAATCATGCGTACCCGACTGAGGACCTTCAAACACGGCGCCTGTACAGTTGTCCCCCTTAACGTGAATCTGTCTTCGAAATAAGCATTACGGAAAAGCCATGAAAAATAACATGCGCATTAACCTGATGCCTGACTCTCAAGCCTGTCGAATTATTAACGGTGCCTGGCAGCTTGCAGCAGGACACCAGCGGCAGGGGCAACCGGATTTCGCCTCGGTACTGAAAACCTTTCACCTGCTCGCTGATCGTGGATTCACCACGTTTGACTGCGCCGATATCTATACCGGTGTAGAAGCGCTGATCGGTAAGTTCATCCTTGAAAGAAGGACCGGTATCGGCAAAGACGATATTCAGGTTCATACCAAATTCGTCCCTGATCTGTCTGTGCTGTCTGAGGTCGATTATGACTACGTCGAACGTATCATTACCCGCAGCCTGAAGCGTTTAAACAAAGAACAACTGGATCTGGTGCAGTTTCACTGGTGGGATTATCAGATTCCCGGTTGTCTTGATGTCGCCAGCTATCTGGTGCGGTTAAAAGAAAAAGGGCTGATTAAAAATCTGGGCACCACTAATTTTGATACCTTTCACCTGCAGCAGTTGATCAACGCCGGGTATCCTCTGGTCAGCAATCAGACACAGTACTCCGTTCTCGATCGTCGCCCTGAGCGGGCAATGGTCGAGTTCTGCCGGCGCAATCATGTGCAGCTGCTGTGCTACGGCTCTTTGGCGGGTGGTTTTTTGTCTGAGTCCTGGTTGGATAAGCCTGCACCCCAGCTCATGGAAAACCGCTCTCTGGTGAAGTATCGTCTGATTATCGATGATTCTGTCACCTGGAGCGGCTACCAGCACCTTTTACGCCTGATGAAAGAGATTGGCGCGCAGCGCGGTTGTTCACTGTCGAACGTGGCGGTAATGTACGTGTTAACCAGGCCTGCGGTAGGTGCCGTGATTATCGGTACCCGCAACAGCAGCCACATTGCTGCTAACGAAAAGGTGTTCAGTGCACGCCTGTTACCACAAGACATTGAGCATATCGACAACTTTCTTAACCAATACCCTGTTCCCGCCGGGGAGCCGTTTGCCCTGGAACGGGAAGAAGGCAGCAAACACCGTAATATCATGAAAATGAATTTGAACAGTAGCACGCCTCAGGCATGAGCGTGGCTGCATCGCAGCCACAGCGCTTTCGAAGACAACCTCTCCTTCTGTAATTCTGGGTATTTCTGCAGTGGAACCAGCATTTACCGTATCAACAACGGCTGTTTCCTGAATATTCTCTGAGAACAAAGTATCCAGGGAAATCATGAGCTGCCCTTGTTTTTGCTGCAATCCTTCGATAACCCCTTTTTGATCTGCAACTTTTTGCTCAGCCACCAATACTGATAAGACTCCGGCTTACTGTGGGTACCCTGTCAAGAAAAATGGGGTGATATCTCTAATCCTGTAGATTGATGTAAGCTGATAGTTTTTATCCGGGCGCTCTTTATATGGCAATCATTTCAGTTTGCTGCCGCTTTTGTGGTCAGTCTAATCCGGTACGTAAACATGGAAAAGGTTATGCAGGATATCCCCGTTTTCGTTGTCTTGATTGTCGTAAAAGCTTTCAGCTTGAGTATGCATATGAAGCACACAAGCCCGGTACCAGAGAGAAAATTGTCGATATGGCCATGAATGGCTCTATTTTCGTACACATATCAAGGGGCTGGCAAGGAAAACAATCTGTTTTTCCCATTCGGTTGAAGTACCTGAAAAATTGATCGGGGCTTATATCGAAAAATACCATTACAACTGATCGGAGTCATGACCAGAAAATGAAGCTCAATTATATTGAAGTAATGGAAGCCCTTTTTTATTCATACGTTCTTCCATGACTTTATCGAAATGAGATCTATCATGATTAGATAATTCACCCACGGTCGCTAAAAAATCTCTTAATCTTCCAATTTTTTCTCTTAATATTGGAGATGACCTGGCAGAGCTAGTATAAAGTTGCATCGTTTCTATATCAGAACAAAGGTGATTAAAACGTTTTTCTAATCGTTCATAATCAGAAACAGTGAAGTATTTAACCAGTGAGGTATTTTCTTCCAACAAAAAAGACACTCTTTTATTGACGTTATTATCGCGAGCATTTTCAATAGCCAATATTAAAGGATTAATGACTCCTTTTCTATTTCTATCAACATCGTTTAATTGGGTGTAACCATGTATATAATTTTTGATAATCTCTTTATCAGAAGGGCTACAAAATATTGAGCCTGAGTATTCACAATAATATATTTCCTGAATACTTTTCATACAAGGATTTATTTGGCTCATTAGATTGATAAAAGCATTATGAGAACAGACATAATCGCGATTATTTTTGTTCGTTTGTGCCAAACGTGCCATATCCTGTTCGGAGAGATAACCTCTAATTTTATCTGCCACGGTATGTGGTACTTCGTCGTTGGTTGTTGTTCCTGTATTAAATAAGTCAAGACTTAGATTATTATTGGCCACGCGAGAAAATTGCCGTGAAAAGTCATTTTTTGGCTTATTAATTTCAATTTCTTGATTAGATGTAATTGTTTTAGGGGAAGTTTTTGTAGCTTTTAACATAAAAGATAATGAATAAATAGGTAAAATTGACTCCGGATAATAAAATAAAATTAAAAATTAAACCACCAAAAATCGCTTATTCAGTTTTACGTTATATTGGTTCTGGCGTATTAGCTGTAGTGATTTGGTAACCTGATAGCTATTTGCTCTCATGGCTGAATATGCCACAGAGGCTTCTCAAGTCGGGCTGTATAGTCTGCAGGGAAAATTGATACCACCATCCAGCGATGGACGACAGGTATTTCATCTGTTTGGCAGCACTGAGCCAGCGCCCATTTGTGCTCAATGGGATTAAGCTCTGGAGAATAAGCTGGCAGGTATTCCAGAACAAAATCCGCTTCCTTTATTTATTGCATGACCTAATATCCTGGCGTTTTAAAAACACCGATAATATCGGGCATGCAATATCGAGAAAAAGACTACGATTTCAATCAATCTCAACATTATATTAATTTTTATTATAAATAAATATAAATGATATTTAATAGTTATAATAATCCCAGCTGGAATCCTTGCCTTGTGTTAACAGGCACAGGAAGCGCTATAGTTTTTAAAGAGTTCACCAAAACACATCACCTCTACGTCCGCAACAGGGGATACATTTTCATGAAAAAAAACCTGCTGGCCCTACTCGTCGCTGCTACTGCATTTGGACAAGCGCAAGCAACTGGCTATCCTGCCGGTAACGTTACCTTCAATGGCTCATTGTCTGACACCACCTGCTTGGTGAGTATAAATCCGCAGGGTGTTGCAGTTTATAGCGACATATCCAGGCCGGGACAGAACGCTGTTGTTACATTTCCCGCTCTTGCACCCAGTGCCTTTGGTGGTATTAATCAGGGGCCACAGCAAATTTTCGATCTGAATATTAGTAACTGTGGAGCAAGTCTTGTTGGCACCGGTATGAATCTGATGTTTTCAGGAACGGCGGATGTGAATAATCCTCAAGCCTTTGCAAACAGCACGGGCAGCGCAACGGGCGTTGCAGTACTATTGCAAGAAGCCATTACTGGAACACAGACATTCTCACCAAACCAGGCGTCAACAAATTTACCGCTGACTATCGGTAGTACCTGGCAGGGTAATACGATAAATATGACAGCAACGTTAATACAGACGACAAATGTTGTACCGACGCCAGGCACGGTGACAGCTTACGCAACAGTACACATGATTTACTGAATGTGGTATCGCATTAATGACGATTCACCGCCACTATCCCCGTCCGGTGTCCATGCAGGCATGATGTCTCCTGAGGTAATGGCAGGGTTTCACATACTGCTGTGAATGTTTGCCAGGTACACAAATAAAGAACCCGCAATCACTGACACGGCCATTCTCAGGTATTGCGTTTCAGGAAAGGGATTACGATTACCCGCCTGGCTTCAGGCGGGCGGGTTTAAACGTCATCAGAATAAAAACGGGCCCGCTGTTCTTCCGCCATAGCCAGCAGTCGATCACAGGGAGTAAAACGCTCGCCATACTGCTGTTGGAGTGCCTGAAGGCTACTGACAACCGCTTTCACCCCTAAACTGTCAATATAACGGAAAGGTCCGCCCAGAAAGGGAGGAAAACCAATACCGAACACGGCGCCAATATCACCATCACGCGGATTACGGATAATAGCCTCATCAAGACAGCGCACTGCTTCATTTAACATCATCATGAGGCATCGCTCCGTGATCACGGAAGGGGCGAGTTGTGCCATAGGGGTTACCCTCAACAGGGAATAAATGGCAGGATCGGGTTGTTTAGGCTTATTTTTTTTACTGAAAAAATGCGTCCGCCTGGCGGGATAAAGGTAAAATCCCCGCCCGTTTTTTCGTCCCTTACGACCATCCTTAAGGATGGCATCAAAAGCTGCAGGTAGAGAAAAACGTGCGCCAAATTCCTGCACTAACAGAGGGATAATTTTGGTGCCAATATCAATGCCCACCTCATCAAGCAGGCTAATGGGCCCAACGGGGAAACCAAAATCAAATAACGCCTTATCCACAACTTCCATGGGCTCTGCTTCCATCAAACAACGGGCAGCTTCATTAATATAAGGTGCCAGAATGCGGTTAACGTAAAACCCGGCACGATCAGCGACCAGGATCGCCGTCTTACCCTGTTTTTTCGCCAGAGCCATGGTTGTGGCAATGGTCTGTGCACTGGTCCGTGTATGTGGGATAACTTCAACGAGCGGCATTTTGTCTACCGGGCTGAAATAATGCAGGCCAATGATGTGTTCCGGTCGTCTGCTGCCCATAGCAATCAGGCTAATGGGCAGTGACGACGTATTGGAAGCAAAAATGGTGTGTTCCAGGGTGTGCTGTTCAACTTCGTCAACCATCTGTTGCTTTAAGAGAAGATCTTCGAATACAGCCTCAATCACGATATCAGCACGGCTAAATCCACTGTAATCGGTGGTACCCGAAATCAGCATCATCTGGCGCTGACGTTCCTGTGGGCGCAGCCGTTTCTTTGTTACCTGCTTATCCAGGATATTCCAGGTATATTTCAGTACCTGGTTGAGACTTTTTACGTTAATGTCTTTGATTCTTGATGGTAAACCCGCACGTGTGGCCGTGACACAAGCGATACCTGCCCCCATTAAACCACCACCCAATATGGCAACATGTTCAATAGGATGAGGCTCGGCGTCTGCGCCCGGTTCTTTTTTCAGTGCGTTTGAGGCAAAAAATAGATTGCGTAAGGCAACAGATTGCGGTGACATCACCAGTTGGCCGAAAGCCGTCGCTTCAGCCAGATAACCACTGCTTTCTCCCTGTTCAAGACCCTGACGCACAACGCGGATAATCTGTTCAGGAGCAGGATAATGCCCCCGGGTTTTTGCCTGGATCTTTTTGTGTACCAGATTAAAGAATAACGATTTACCCAGACTGCTGAACACACGTTCCTGCCATGGCAGAGGAAGGCGTTTCTTCCAGCCCGCTTTTACCTGGTTTATCGCAACTTCCAGCAGGATATCAGATGCTACGGCATCATCAACCAAACCCATTTTTAATGCCTGGCGTGCGGGGATCTGTCTGCCTGTCAGCATCATATCCAGTGCCTTGCGCACACCAATCAACTGGGGTAGGCGTTGAGTTCCTCCTGCGCCAGGCAGCAGACCCAGGCGTACTTCGGGTAGACCCAACAGGGTTACTGCATCCAGAGAGCAAATTCTGGCATGACAAGCCAGTGCCAGTTCCAGACCACCGCCAAGGCAGGCACCGTGGATCGCCGCGACTATTGGCAAAGGAAATGCGGCAATTGAAGAAAAGATTTCCTGACCTTTCTGAGCCAACATCTGGGCATCCTGCTCAGTCTGGCAGGCTGCGATCATCCTGATATCTGCGCCAGCAATAAAGGAATCCGGTTTACCGGATATAATGACTAAGCCCTGTAACTGGGGCAATCCTTGGGCTTCTTGCAGAATAGCGGTCATTTGTTGGACAAATTCAGCCTTTAACTGATTGACCTTTTCATCAACAACATTGATGGTAATGATACCAACATTATCCGCACGCACAGTCAGTTGAAAAGCCGATGAAGCAACGTCGGCAGGGACATGACTCCGTGGCGTTTTAGGTTTGGTTCTGGTACTGCGTGGTTTGCGTGCAGATACATCATCAGCATGATTATCTGGATTTATCATACTTCCACCTCCAGTATCATTGCAGCACCCAAGCCACCGGCTGCACAGGCGGTAGTCAGGCCAAGCCCTCCGCCGCGGCGCCTGAGTTCATGCAAGGTTTGTGTTATCATACGCGCACCCGTAGCGGCAAAAGGATGGCCATAAGCAATGGAACCGCCCAATACATTAAATTTTTCCATATCAACCTCACCGAGGGCTTTATTGCGCCCCAGTTTTTCCCGGGCAAAAGTATCACTGGCAAATATTTTTAAATTGGCCAAGGTTTGCGCAGCAAAGGCTTCGTGCATGTCAATCAACGTCAGATCTGCAAGCCGGATGCCTGCACGATCCAATGCCAGTGGTGTGGCATAAGAAGGACCCAGTAACATATCCTGCCACACATCTATGGCTGAAAAGGCAAAACTGCGGATATAACCCAAAGGAGATAACCCCAGTTCTTTGGCACGGGTTTCATTCATCATCAGGATAGCGGCAGCGCCATCAGTCAATGGCGTGCTGTTCGCTGCCGTGACGCTGCCATGTTGATGATCAAAAGCAGGTTTTAGTCTGGCATACTGTTCAAGTGAGGAATCCTTACGTACATTATTATCTTCACTGACAGCGTCTTGGTAAGGTGGAGCCCAGACGGTCATGATTTCATCACGCAACAACCCCTTATCCCACGCGCTGGCTGCCAATGTGTGAGATCGATGCGCGAAGGCATCTTGATCCTGTCGACTAATGCCCCACGTTTTTGCCATCTGCTCAGCGGTATCTCCCATACGTAAACCGGTGGAATATTCAGCAACTGCGGGTGGCTGAGGTAACAGATCACGCCATCTTAACCGGCTGAATAATTTCAGTCGTTGTAACAGTGTTCGGGCTTTGTTCAAGTCCACCAACGTGGCAGCCAGCATTTTACTCACCCCCACAGGCAACACAGATGATGAATCGGCTCGTCCGGCAATCCCAATATTAATTGATCCGGCCATAAGGCTTTCAGCGACATTCACCACGGCCTGAAAACTGGTGGCACAGGCTCTGGATACGGTATATGCGTCGGTATGGACATTCATGTTGGTGCCCAAAACAATTTCTCGGGCAATATTGGGCGCTTCTGGCATCTGGATCACCTGGCCAAAAACCAGCTGGTCAATGTGTTCAGGAGCAATGCCACTTTTTATCAGTAACTCACTGACAACAAACTTCCCTAAATCCACTGCGGGGATCCCACGGTAACGGGTTGCCTGTCTGGCAAAAGGAGTACGCAGTCCGTTTACGATCGCGATACGATCGCCGGAAGGCGTTTTTAGTGGATGGCTCATAAACGCTCCTTGTGGAAAAACGATAATCTGACCTCCAGTATTTTTTTTAAAAAAAACTGCGAGTAAACCCGGTTAAGTTAACAAATCTATCACTGTTTAATCAATGTTAACCATGTGATTATATTTATCAAATATTTAACAGTTTAAAAATACACAATAAGCGATTTGGCATTATCATTCATTGACTATTTTTGCTTTTTTGTGTGATTAATTTTGCTGCAAAAATGTAATTTTTTTGTTAAGTTGCTCCGTTTTTTACAATCTAACGTCATTAATTTTAAAAACAAGCTTGTAACATTGATAAAAATCAGCGATATAATTCCACCGGTCTGCTTATTAGTAGGTCTTGGCATAGTGAGAGAGACAAGCCCAGTAATTCCACTGCCATTGCCATATTCATTATTACATTATGTAATATTCGCTAAATTAATGAGGTTTGGGTCATGAAGCAAAAAAACCTGTATATTCAATCAGCCATTTCAATCACACTCGCGATCATTTCTTCCGATATTTTCGCAGCTGGATTCCAGCTGAATGAATATTCCACAACGGGTTTAGGTCGTTCTTTTTCCGGAGAAGGTGCTGTTGCAGATAATGCTACCGTTGGCAGCCGTAATCCTGCGGCTATGACTCTATTTAACCGTCCTTCCTTTTCTGGCGGTATTACTTATATTGACCCGAATGTCAATATTACAGGAAAATCCCCGGTGACCGGTAACAGTACCGATGCCAGTAATATAGCGCCACCTGAATGGGTCCCAAACTTGCATTTTATCATGCCACTGAATGAACAGTGGGCGACAGGCATTTCAGTGACCTCTAACTTTGGTCTGTCAACAAAATTT
>CAZBYB010000075.1:0-7413 GCA_964496225.1 uncultured Yersinia sp.
TGCTGCTGTTTGATTTTAAGTCGACCACGCCCCTTTATCGCGTCCTGGAAAAACTTATTAAACGGGGGATTCATTGAAAAGCACGTTGTAGAATCCCGATCTGGCGGGCTTTCAGTGTGGGGAATCACCATGGATGGTCTTGCGGTGGTCATTAAATCCACCGATGCCGTATTTCCGCCTTATTTCGTTCCTTCATCACTCACTGGCTGGGCGCTGGAGCACCATCTGGATACCCAGCAGGCACGTATCCTGCTGGAAAAAAAAGAGCGACAGACTGGATTAACGGCGACCACAAAAATTTTTTGTGTCAGTTCAGGGTTAAACACCGCCCTGACGGCGTGATCACCTTGCCCTGCGGAAAACGTATTGCCGTTGAAATGGAACGCAACTTTAAAACTCGGCGCCGCTATCAGGCCATCATGGCCAGTCACCTGATAGGCTGGAGTGATAGTGTATTGCCCTGATGAAGATTTTTGAAACCACAAATCAGGTGCTTGTCAAGTAACACTATACCAATTCCTAACCATGGACAGGGCCTGTAGTGATCATGGATAGAGTAAGCAAGCTATTCTGCCTGTTCCTGTTGCGCCGATCAAAGCAATCCTGGCAACATTGCTGGTTGTACATGTTGTCCTCACAGCAGCCTCCTGTTTACCATCAGTCGGGGGGTATGACAGGATACACTGGGCTCCTACGGCGGCATTCGTAGAGCCAAGAATTGTGAATTGACCATTCTTGTTAGTACACCAAGTTTGGACGTTTGTTAGATCACTTGCCGTCATTGTTGCCGCCGATACCTGTATTGTAAGCAAAACGCTGCACACGACCCCTACGAAAAGATAATGTAATTTAATCATACAATCATCCTCTTTAGTACTGTTGGTGATAATTCGTGAAAGGCGCATGTGTATATATTTAATTTATGATAGTAGAAAAATTAATTTTTACCAAAAATTAGTAAGCTTACAGGGCCCTTGTGAAGATTTTCCTGTAGCCAGCCAGTCCTGTCTGCCATAACAGCGTTGCCCCTCGTGAGACCAGCCGTAACAGCGTGGCATGTCGCTGGCAAAACCACTTTCGTCAATTCAGATAACCGGTTTACCCGCCATTTTATGACTGCGAAGATTTTCCTGAAAGCGGGCCCTGGCGGCGATGTCGATTTTTGGGTGCATGAGTGTTTTTTTTTATGAGTGATACCCATACGTTTAAGGGCATGTTCAATACCTGAACGGCTGACTCCCATACGGGCAGCACGCTCATAGAGAAAGGCATCCGGGTATGCGGCAACATCATCCTGTGCCAGGGCATCTATATTGATTTTTGTCGCCGGTTTATAGCGTTTTGTTACGGGTTGTAGATTTTTAGCCCAGCGCATAACGCTGGCTATACCCACACCAAAACGCTCTGCCGTCTGCTTAAAGGTAAGATTTTTTCTCTTACGGATAGCCAGTGCCTGCTGGCGAAATTTTAATGGATATGTCATCAGTCCCTTACGTCTCTTCCCGGTCGACTGCCTCCCTTTTTTTTAAAGGGCCTGACCCGTGACGATGCAGCATAATTGTTGTGCTGTCCACCCATGTGCAGTCAATGGTTATTTTCCTGCCCTGCTGCAGCTGGTAAAGCAGCTTCCAGAACAATCCATTCTCACTCCAGCGCTTAAATCGGGTGTAAATCGTGTGCCAGTTACCGTAAAAAGCAGGAATGTCACGCCAGGATATACCCGTTCTTAACAGGTACAGCACCGCAGAAAAAAACTGATAATGACTGATGCCTTCAGGTCGTCCGGGGCGTTTGTAATGTCTGACAATATGAGGCTGAATATCTCTGATAAAATCTGATTCCTGAATCGGATAATGTTTGTCTTTCATTTCATTAAGCCCGGCCTAAAACTTTCAGCTTACCTCAAAAATTACATAGAGAACAAAGTGAGCAATCAGCTGATGCAGAAACTATCTGCAATCAGTGATAACGCTATCGCGTTTTTCTCCTGCCTGCAGGAGCACAGATTACTGCTCGCGTTACTGGCGGGGCTGACATTATCGTTCCTCTTGTTTATGAAAAAAGACGAACACCAGAAAGCACCTGTGGGGCAGCGATGCTTAATTTTTTTTCACTGCTTTGTTTGTTATCTGGCATACTGTCGCCCGTCAGTATGTTCGTCCTCTATTATTTTTATGGTCGCCGTTTGGCGTTTGATTCAAACGCCGTATTATGGACAGGCCGGCTTTTTTTTACCGCGCTCGGAACAGCCGGTCGTTATTTTTTGCGACGCAGGCTGGCACCTGAACTGGACAGACTCAAACACCGGCTGATTAAAAAAACCAGCCTTTAACGCAATGCTAGGACTGATGTCAGAGACATAGAACATCTGCTGCCACAATCTGTCAGTTACGATCCCACCGGGTACATTGATTTAGCAAAAGGGTTGTTTATTGGCCTGAGTGAAAAACACCAGGCGCAAAATATCCCTTTAAATGAATGGCAGAAACAGCACGCGGATATTATCGGCACCACGGGAGCGGGGCTCGGCTTTTCTTCCACGATTATTCCAGTCAGTCTTTAACCGGAAAATCGAAATACGTATTCGGGTAAGGTTCATCAGCCAGAGTAAAATGCCACCACTCTGTATCAAGGGGTTTGAAGCCGGCATGAATCATCAAAGACTGTAATAGCAATCTGTTAGCTCTGGATTGTGCGGGTATATTTTGATAGCCAGGATGAGAGACCGGGCTAAAACAGTCATACCCCGTGCCAGTGTCCAGACTGTTATCAGGGAATCTTTGTGATTGCGGTGCTGTACAGTTAACCTGCTGCATTTTTTTATCATAGCCTGGAATTTTGCTATTAACGGGAACAATAGTTAAATCAAGGGTGCTACCACGGCTGTGCCCGGATTTGTAGGCAATATAGCCTTCGCTGAAAAGTTTGCTTTTGTCGACCAACGGATAGAATTCAGTACGCATGGTCGTATTGTTGATTTCAGTAGCCCAACTGGCAAAATCATCGACGGCAGTTTGTGGACGGTAGCAGTCATAGACCTTCAGTGTCAGTCCCATCGGTAGTAACTGTTCTGATACTGTCTTCAAAGCCTGAGCTGCCGGTATGGTCAGCAGACACACCGGCGCCAGATAGCCATTGATTTTTCGCCCGACAAAATTATGTTCGGAAAAATAACGCATATCTGTTTGTATGTCAGGAATAAATTTTTTTATATCCACAAAATTATCGGGTCGTTGTTTTTCTGTGGTGATGTTATCAGCATTTGCCACAGCAATTAGCGGGATCATCAGTAACAATAGACAACATAATTTCATCTTTTTTCTCCTGCATGGTTAAGTGATTTTTGGGAGTGACAGTCAGGGATGAGCTTAATAGTTATTAAAAAATCAAATGAATGACATTCATTATCTATAATCGATGACATCAGCTTAACTCCTTGTCTTATGATAATGTTAAACATCAACAACAGCCATGGCCAAATAAACTGGGGTTATAAAATACATCAAATACAGGTACTGAAAGAAAATAGAGGATACATTTTATGAAAAAAAGCCTTCTGGCTGTTATCACATCCGCCATATTGGTATCCGGGCAGGGCCAGGCAACTGACTATCCGTTAGGTAATGTGACATTCAATGGTTCTGTGTCTGGTGGAACCTGTACTTTTACGCTATCCGGGCAAAGTACATCAGGGACTACGGTAACGCTGCCCATTGTTCCGGTAAGTTCCTTTACGGGCCTGCGTTCAGCAGCAGGTCGCACATCTTTCAGCCTGAATATCAGTGGCTGTGAAAATGCTGTTTACAACGACAATATTCAAGTGGTGTTTCATGGAACTGCGGAAAGTGTTCAAATATCCGATGCATTTAAGAATGCTGCTAGCACTAATCCTGCAACGGGTATCGCACTACGCATGATAGATGGTATCAGTCTTAATCCTGTGACACCTAATAATGCTGCAGCGGCAGCCATCACGCTTACTAACGGTGCGTTTAACTACCCCATGGCTGTTGAGTACTTACAGAGTACAACGGTAGCACCAACAGAAGGTAACGTTCTGGTTAACAGCACGGTATACATTTCTTACTGATATTAAATGGTTTTTCTCCTGGCTGTTTGACTGAAAAACAGACGGTCCAGGTTTGTTTAACGTTACCTGATTCATCCCTTCTGCAGCATTCCTGTTAGTTTTTGGGTTGTTCAATCCCTATCCTTGTATTAAAAACCATTAGATGGACGGCTTACTATATCGTTTGTTGTTGCACGCTTTTCTGTTTCAGTATATTGTTTTTATTGTAATTAATTTGTAATTAATTTGTCATTAAATGACATCACTCCGAAGGCAAACGATGGAGGACGAAGAAAACCACGCGTCGGTAAATGCGCGCGCTATTGAGAAGCTGCGCCGTGATTTAGGTACAGTAGTCATGGGGGCGTTGAACGACCCTAAAACGATCGAGATTCTGTTAAACCCGGACGGCATCCTTTGGCAGGAGCGACTGGGCGAAAGGATGTGCCAGATAGGCACTATGTCCCCGCAGCGCGCCGATGCGGTCGTTAAGACTCTGGCCGGCTATCACGGTAAAACCGTGACGCGTCTGAATCCTCTGTTTGAAGGCGAGTTGCCTGTTGATGGCTCGCGCTTCGCCGGCCAACTTCCCCCTGTCGTTGAAGCCCCAACTTTTGCCATCCGTAAGAAGGCGATCGCTATCTTTACGCTTGATCAGTACATTGAGGCCGGAATCATGACGCAGGCGCAGGTGGATGTGATCAAGACAGCCGTTAAAGCACACAAGAACATTCTCGTGATTGGTGGAACCGGTTCAGGCAAAACCACGCTTGTCAATGCGGTTCTGCATGAAATGGTAGTCTGCGATCCCGGCGAGCGTTTCGCCATTCTCCAGGACACCAGCGAACTCCAATGCGCCGCTGCAAACAAAGTTGAGTACCATACCACGCTTGAAATCACAATGACATTACTGCTGAGGACAATCCTTAGGATGCGCCCGGATCGCATTATTGTTGGCGAAGTTCGCGGACCGGAAGCCCTGGACATGCTGGATTGCTGGAATACCGGGCATGAAGGAGGTGCCGCCACTTTGCATGCCAACGACGAACACGCTGCCCTTATCCGTTTAAAGGGGCTGGTTACCCGTAATAGCTCTGCTCCTAACGAAATTGAACCACTGATTGGCGAGGCGGTTCATGTGATTGTCCACATCGCCAGAACCAAGACCGGCCGCCGTGTACACGGGATTATAGAAATCGATGGGTACGAGAATGGCAGCTATATCACACACAAGTTATAAGGAGAATTTCAAATGCAATTCGCTTTGCCTCGCTTCAACATCAGCAATTGCGTGTTACTCATTCTTGGCATCATAATGCTTCTGTTCATCGTTGCACACCCGGTGCTGGCTTCAAACACGAGTGGGGGAGGTCTCCCCTCTGATGATTGGTTCACTAAACTTCGTCAGTCAGTGACCGGTCCGTGGGCATTTACCATCTCTATCGTCGGTATCGTCGGTGCGGGTGCGACACTCATCTTTGGTGGTGACCTCAATAGCTTCCTTCGCACGATCATTTTCCTGATTCTCGTCCTGAGCTTCATTATTACTGCACAAAATACATTGTCCGCGATCACGGGACAGGGCGCTGAAATCACGGCGTTTATTCACGCAGTAGCCGACCGTATGCAACCGAGGTTTGTCTGATCATGGCCCTGCGCACTATCCCCATTCGCAGGGCAGGAAATCGAGATAACCTGTTCATGGGTGGGGATCGTGAGCTGGTGATGTTCACAGGTTTGCTGGCCGCCATCCTCGTATTCGTAGCACAAGACTGGTTCGCAGCTGGGGTCGGTATTGCTGTATGGTTCTCCTCTCTCTGGGTTTTCAGAAAGATGGCAAAGGCAGATCCAAAAATGCGTTCCATCTACCTGTGCAACAGGCGGTACAAACCTTATTACCCGCCTCGTGCGACGCCGTTCCGTAATAATACTGCCATCCAGGGGAAGCAATACAAATGATCCAGGTAATCACTATCGCCATCGCGGTGCCTGGTGCTGTGCTACTGATCATTTTGTTTTCGCTCATACAGCGCGCAAATGCCAATCTGAAGCTGAAAAAGCATCGTTCCAGGGACGCAGGTTTGGCTGATCTACTCAATTATGCTGCTGTCGTTGATGACGGCGTGATTGTCGGCAAAAACGGCTCATTCATGACATCCTGGTTCTATCGTGGAACCGATAATGCAAGTGCTACCGAAGCGGAACGTGAGCTTATCTCGTTCCGTATCAATCAGGCGATTGCGCCACTTGGCAACGGCTGGATGCTTCACGTCGATGCGGTGCGTCGGCCTGCTCCGTGTTACAGCGATCCGAGCCTTTCGCACTTTCCTGATCCGGTATCTGCGGCGATTGACGAGGAACGTCGCCGGTTGTTCGAAAATTTAGGCACGTTGTATGAAGGTTTCTTCATCGTCACTGTGACGTGGTTCCCGCCGATGCTGGTCGAACGCAAATTCGTGGAATTAATGTTCAATGATGATGCCGACAAGCCCAATCATAAGGTCCGCACAGCTCACCTTATCGAGCACTTCAAGCGTGAGGTAGCCAATCTTGAAGGCCGGCTTTCTGCAGCCGTCGAGATCGAACGCTTGCATGGTGTAAAAATGGTAGAGGAAAACGGTTCAACCATGACGCATGATCAGCAATTGCAGTGGCTGCAATTCTGCGTAACCGGTTTGAATCATCCTGTGCAGCTTCCAAGCAATCCGATGTATATTGATTCACTCATTGGTGGCATTTCATCCAGGTTGTCGCTATTGAAGGCTTTCCTTTGGAATCCCATCCAGGCATCCTGTCAACTCTGGCAGAGCTACCTATCGAATACCGCTGGTCGTCACGGTTCATTTTTCTTGATCACCACGAGGCCATCTTCCAGCTCGAAAAATTCCGCAAAAAATGGAAGCAGAAAATTCGTGGCTTCCTGGATCAGGTGTTCAATACAAACAGCGGCCATGTGGATGAAGATGCGATTTCAATGGTAGCTGATGCGTCGGCGGCCATCGCGGAAACAAACAGCGGCATGGTTTCACAGGGCTATTACACCAGCGTGATCGTGCTAATGAGCGAGAGCCGCGATGAAGTCGAACGGTCTGCCCGCCGACTCGAAAAGGCGATCAATGCCCTGGCGTTCACGGCACGCGTGGAGACGATCAATACAATGGACGCTTACCTTGGTTCGTTGCCAGGGCATGGTGTCGAAAATGTGCGCCGGCCGCTGCTGAATACGATGAACCTGGCTGATCTGCTGCCGACCAGTACCATTTGGACGGGCGAAAATCGTGCACCGTCGCCGCTATTTCCGCCAAACGCTCCACCACTCCTGCATGGCGTGACAAGCGGCAATT
>CAZBYB010000075.1:7423-8556 GCA_964496225.1 uncultured Yersinia sp.
CCGCGATCTCGGTCATGGTATTATCTTCGGTCCGACCCGCACGGGTAAATCGACCAAACTGGGATTGATCGCGTTCCAGTGGCGGCGCTATCTCGGTGCTCGCATCTACGCATTTGACAAGGGCCTGTCAATGTATCCTACCTGTAAAGGCGCTCGTGGCCGGCATTTCACCATCGCATCAAATGCTGACAAGCTGGCCTTTGCGCCGCTCTCAAGGCTGGATACCCGCACGCGGCGCGCGTGGGCGATGGAATGGATCGATACAATCCTTGCGTTGAACGGCGTGATTACAACTCCTGCGCAGCGCAATGCGATTGCCGAGGCAATCCTGAGCATGCACAAAAGTGAGTCGCGTACGCTGTCTGAGTTCACTATCACCGTACAGGACGAAATAATCCGCGAAGCCCTCAAACCGTATACCGTAGACGGCAATATGGGACATTTGCTCGATGCCGAAGAAGACGGTCTTGACCTGGCCGATTTCATGACATTCGAAATTGAGCAGTTGATGGCCCTTGGCGAAAAATTTATGTTACCGGTCCTGTTGTACCTGTTCATGCGGATCGAAGAATCACTGGGCGAGGAAGATGCACGGCCCACTTTGCTGATTCTCGATGAGGCCTGGTTGATGCTGGCTCACTCAGTATTCCGCGGCAAAATCGAAGAATGGCTGCGCTCGATGGCTAAAAAGAATTGTTCCGTGTTAATGGCAACGCAGAGTATTTCTGAGGCAGCAAAGTCCGGCATTCTCGATATCATCACGGAATCGACGGCCTGCCGGATTTTTCTTGCCAATCCAAACGCGCGCGAGGAAAAAACTGCCGAAATTTATGGTCGTCTTGGCCTCAATAAACGCCAAATCGAGATTATTTCCGGCGCTGTTCCAAAGCGCGATTACTACTACGTTTCCGAAAAGGGGCGTCGTCTGTACCAGCTCGCGCTTGGCCCGCTTGCTCTCGCCTTCATTGGTTCTACCGATAAGGAATCTATTGCCACGATCAGAAAGCTCGAAGCGTCCCATGGTGATGCCTGGGTGCATGAGTGGCTACGCATCAAGGGCTTGAATCTGAACGACTACGGAGTTGCTGCATGAAAATAAACCTGCAAAGCGCGTTCGGCAAAAAAATGCCCAA
>CAZBYB010000075.1:8566-9425 GCA_964496225.1 uncultured Yersinia sp.
AAGCTGTTGATCGTGGCCATATCTCAGGAGACGGAATATTTACAAAAAAATGCCCAAACCGGACACGACGAACCCCTATGTGAATGCTCGCCGTTCCTGGAATAGCCATGTTGGTAGTATGATGGAGTATGGCACCATCGGTTTTTTTGGTGGTCTTCTGTGTCTGTTTATCGCCCTCGGCGCAGTCGGCGGCATTATTTACATTGGTAGCCAGTCAAAATTCATCCCCCTGGTGTATCAAAAAGACGCGAGCGGCAACACGATTTCGATGACGCGCGCTGACCACATTCCTGATGCCAAGGTGGACGACTACCGGACGGCTGTGGGTGAATTCATCACCAATATTCGTACGGTCACGCCCGATTCTGAGCTGCAAGGTAAGGCAATATGGCATGCCTACGCATATCTTTCGCCGGACGATCCGGCCACGCTCAAAGCTAACGAATATCTGAACGGGTCAAAAGAAGTCAATCCGTACAACCGTGCTGCGAACGAGACAGTGAACGTCGAACTTAAATCAGTGTTGCAGCAGTCACAAAACTCGTGGCAGGTGGATTGGCTGGAAACAATCCGTGAACGCGACGGCACACCCAAGGGTACCCCGTATATGATGCGTGCACTTGTCACCATCTATCAGGATCAGGATGCGGAATTGAAGGATCAGCAAATGTTCTGGAACCCGCACTACATTTTCATCAAAGATTACAACTGGTCTCAGTTGTTTTAAGTCTGGGGGCCAGCCATGAAAAAGATGCTAATTTCCTTTTTGTTTATCGGCCTGCTACCAATGGTGGTTCTTGCAACACCCAACACCGATCCGCTGGCCGAGCAGTATTTCTCGAAGAAAGAACCGACAATG
>CAZBYB010000076.1:0-5739 GCA_964496225.1 uncultured Yersinia sp.
ATCTGGGTTTTTACAGTGACACACTGGCAGGCAATAATATTACCGATTATTTGATACGGGTGATCAAACCCAAACTGGATTCCATCGATGGTGTCCAGACCGCTGAGTTACTGGGTGCACGTAACTTTGCCCTGAGAGCCTGGCTGGATTCAAACAAAATGGCGGCACAAGGTATTACCGCTGCCGATGTCAGAGCTGCCCTTACCAATAATAATTTCCTGACAGCCTTGGGCAACAGTAAAGGTCAGATGGTAACGATCCCCCTAGCCGTCAAGCAACAGGGAGATGCCATTGTGCGGCTGGAGGACGTGGCAACAGTCACTTTGGGGTCAGAAAATTATGATTTCAATGTGGCCTTCAGCGGTGTACGCTCTATCTTCATCGGCATTAAGGTCGCGCCAGATGCCAATATTCTTGATGTTGCCAGCCGGGTACGTGCTATCTTCCCGGACCTTCAAGCACAACTACCCAGTGGTCTGACCGGTCAGATAGTCTACGATTCCACCGACTTCATTAATACCTCCATTTCCGAGGTCGTTAAAACGCTCGTGGAAGCACTGCTGATAGTCACACTGGTTATTTTCCTTTTCCTCGGCAGCCTGCGAGCTGTGCTGGTACCCGTTATTGCCATGCCGTTATCCCTGGTGGGCACCTTTTTTATCATGCTGATGCTGGGCTATTCCATCAATCTACTGACTCTGCTGGCGTTAGTACTGGCCATTGGCCTTGTGGTGGATGATGCTATTATCGTCGTCGAAAATGTCGACCGGCACATGAAAGCAGGCATGTCTCCCTTCGATGCGGCACTGACTGCTGCCCGTGAACTTGGCAGCCCCATTCTGGCCATGACAGTGGTGCTGGTTGCCGTGTACGTGCCTATTGGCTTTCAGGGAGGGCTAACGGGCGCACTCTTTACGGAATTTGCCTTCACGCTGGCGGCCGCGGTGACAGTATCAGGCGTCGTGGCACTGACGTTATCGCCCATGATGTGTTCACGTTTTTTTAATCACAATCAGGAAAGTAGCCCTCTGGTACGTGCTATTGATGCCACCTTTGCCAAAGTTCATGACGGATATCAGCGTATACTGCACAACCTGTTACAGACGTGGCCCGTCCTCATCGTCATGGGTGCCATACTGATTACACTGTTGATAGTGATGTTTAAAATGGCGCAATCTGAACTGGCGCCAGAAGAGGATGAAGGTATCGTATTAGCGCATGTGGTCGGTGCGACAACAGCCACTGCAGACCAAATGCAAGCCTATGCTGATCAGATATTTCAGGCAGGGAAACGCATGCCGGAATATGAACAAATGTTTCAAATCACCGGTGTACCCACCATTAACACCGGTATAGGCGGCATATTGCTCAAGCCATGGGATCAGCGTAGCCGCAGCGCACACGAGATTCAGCAGGATCTGCAGGCACAATGGAACAAAATCGCCGGTGCCCGTGTCGCGGCATTTCAATTCCCCCCCTTACCCGGTACGTCCGGTCTTCCGATCCAGTTTGTCATTACCACGACTGAGCCGTTCGAAAATCTCAATCACATTGTAGAAGAGGTGTTAAAAAAAGCGGAAACGTCCGGTAAATTTTTTTTCATCGATACAGATCTTAAGATCGACCAACCACAGGCCACCCTGGTACTGAACCGCGACAGGATAACCACCCTGGGTATGACTCAACAGGATGTCGGCACGGCACTCAGTGCTGCTCTTGGTGGCGGTTACGTCAATTACTTTTCCATTGACGGACGTTCCTACAAGGTCATTCCTCAGGTCCAGCAAACAGACCGTCTGAATCCTGAACAAATTCTGGACTATTATATCAAAACACCCAATAACAACCTGCTGCCCGTCAGTACCATCGCCCAGCTCCAATACGATGTGGTACCGCAATCCATTACCCGTTTTCAGCAGATGAACTCTGCCACGCTTTCCGGTGTATCAAGTGTATCTCAAGATGAGGCACTCGGCTTTTTACGTGATACCGTCAGGCAAATAGCTCCTATGGGTTATAACGCCGATTATTCCGGGCAGTCGCGTCAATACATGCAGGAATCCGGTGGTTTTCTGGTCACCATGTTGTTTGCTGTCATTATTGTCTTCCTGACACTGTCTGCCTTATTTGAAAGTTTTCGCGATCCTGTTGTGATTCTGGTATCGGTACCGCTGGCATTATTTGGTGCCATGATATTTATTTTCTTGGGATTTTCTTCGCTGAATATCTATACCGAAGTGGGGCTGGTCACCCTGATGGGATTAATCAGTAAGCACGGTATTCTTATCGTGGAAGTCGCTAACGAATTACGCAAAACCGGTCAGAGCAAACGGGAAGCGATTAAAAATGCCGCGGTGGTACGTTTAAGACCCATACTGATGACAACTGCTGCCATGGTACTGGGTGTTATACCGCTGGTGCTGGCATCCGGAGCCGGTGCCGCCGGACGTTATGCTATGGGGTTGGTGATCTTCACCGGGCTGTCCATCGGAACTTTGTTTACCCTGTTTGTTGTGCCCGCCATGTATGTATTCCTGGCGTCGGATCATGTATCAGGGGAAGAGCCACAGCATAGCTAAATTTTTTGTCAACACGCAGACACCGACCCATTCCCACGCAGTCTTCAGTGCTTGCCTGGTTTGGTCGGTTCGGAAGCTTTCTCCTTTACAGACGCTTTGACAAACTTCAGGTAGACCTTTGCCTGACAAAGATCATGCATGTTAGCATAGCCCTTAAAAAAACAGGATATCCTGGAAGAATGCGCAAATATTTTGCTGCTTTTTTGACTGTCACTATTATGATTTCCGCTCTCAGCGCCTGTACCGGCACTCATCAATCCGAAATGACAACGTCGGCTACAGATACTGACAACTTCGAAAGCCTGTCATTACTCATTAATCAACGTCTTTCCTGTATGCAGGCGGTGGCCAGATTTAAGGCTGTCAACCACCTGGTCATTGAGGATATCGCCCAGGAAAACCGGGTACTGGCAAGGTCGGTCAGCAGAGCAAAGGCTCTTGGGCTGGATGCCGCATCAGTCAAGCCTTTTATTACCGCTCAGATGAATGCGGCCAAAGCTATTCAGTACCGTTATCGGGCTGACTGGCTTATCAAGCCTCAGCTGCACCAGCAACCCCATCATCTTGATGATCTGCGTTCAAAAATAGCCACACTGGGTGATAAACTCCTGGTGACATTACACGCAGTACTGACTGACGGCACCGTTATGGATGACAGGCGGCATCGCCAATTTATCCGCATCGTCAATCAGCATCACTTGAGTGATGAGGACCGTGAGCAACTCTTTAACACCTTAAAGGCCGTTAAACTCAATACCAACGCACCAGATATCCACAATCTTACTACAATGGAAGATCCCGCCATGTCAGACAAAATACCTGCACACACTGAACAATTAAATACGATTAATCAAAAGATCCTGGCGCCGGGTGAAAGTCTTCCTGCCGTTAAGCTCAAGGATGGAAGCAGGGTACAAACCGGAACAGTAGCCACCATGCTGTATAACATCATGCTCTATAATCAGGGGGAGCGTGGTGCCATAGAACGTGAACTCGAACTGTCCGTACCTACTCTCATCAGAATTGGCCTGTTCGAGTTGTTCCCCGTAGACGAATGGATAGCAGGTTATAATCCCGGCCGTCGCTTTGTGGGTGAACGGGCAAAAGCCTGGCTTGAGCACCAACGCTGACTGGCAGCTTAAGTCACATCAGCCGCGGGTGCTCACAATGGGTTCATTTTTCGACGTCCAGGTGACGCGATGGGCGCAATGAGCAGGAATCAAAAGCCAGTCACCCGGCTTAAGATCCCGTTCACCTATGCCTTCCATCCACAAACCCGCAGCCCCTGCTATCAGTAACACCCATTCATCGCTATCCTGATCAAAAGGGCTATCCTCGGGTGTGGACTGCCCAGTTGAAACAATGCGCTCCAACCGCAGACCTGGCCGTGTCAACAGCAGGGTGAACAGCTCTTCATCTGCCTGATGGGGTATATTATCCAGAAGGTTATGCACCGGAAAACTCCCGCACTACGATATGCCAGACTAACCTGCTACGCCAGAACACGGTGCCTGAAACCGGTTAATGATCTCTGCATGCCGGCTTCTCAAGCTTCCGTCATTAATATCGGCAGGAGTGTGGACGTTATGATAAACAGTACAATTCAGGTGGCGGTGAGAGAGGGATTCGAACCCTCGATACGTTTTCACATATACACACTTTCCAGGCGTGCTCCTTCAGCCACTCGGACATCTCACCCTGTTATTAACAAACAGCATCATACTTAACGGCGCCATTGTGAGCAAAAGAAATGACAGCGTCAACCGTCTTTTATAACATTCTTGCATTAGGCCTCTGACTGTTCAGAAATTTTTCAGGTTTTAGTTAGCTCGTTTCTAAAAAAATCTTATGCAAATCTCTTTTATGCATTATTTGTTCTATAAAACTTTATCATCATTTCTCATTTCACGCCGGATACAGACCAGCGCCTTACAAATTTATCACAGCGCTAATATTGCATTGATGTCATGAAGGTGATTGTTTAATTTTTTTGCACAGGGGGCAAGATGTTTGGGTATCATAGTCCGTCTCCGATACACTTGACTACGCGCCGAATGGTAGTGCGTTCGATCAATAATCAGGATGTTTATCGTTTAGCTGAGTATTACCGAAGTAATCGTGAATTTCTTAAACCTTGGGAACCCACAAGGGATCCGGATGATTATTCTCCGGCGGGCTGGAAGAAAAAAATGGCCGGCATGGCTAAATTACAAAAATCGAGAACAGCATACTACTTTGTATTACTGCCTCCTGATGAAACCGAGATCTATGGCAGAGTGAGTTTTAGCCATATCGTGCATGGCGCATTTTCTGCCTGTTATCTGGGGTATTCTTTGGGTAAGAAATGGCAGGGACAGGGTTTAATGTATGAAGCTTTACAGTCAACAATAGATTATATTCAATGCAATGTGCTACTGCATCGTATTATGGCTAACTATATGCCACATAATTATCGCAGTGGTAATTTGCTGACGCGCCTCGGCTTCGAGCGTGAAGGTTATGCCCGGGATTATCTGCAAATTAATGGTCGATGGTGCGACCACATCCTGACGGCTTTGACAGATAAAAACTGGGTAGCCCCTGATCAATCAATCTGACCTGCACACACACGATCTCAAATAAGGCATTTATTGATCCGTTAATGACCCGCAGTTTTACAAGAGATCTCATAACATGATGAAAAAAACAGGATGAATCTGTTTAAATCCTTGGGTACTGTCAGTGCCATGACCCTGCTCTCACGCCTGTTAGGCTTTGTACGGGATGCTATTATTGCACGCACCTTTGGTGCCGGTATGGCCACTGATGCCTTTTTTGTGGCCTTTAAACTCCCCAATCTCCTGAGACGTATTTTTGCCGAAGGGGCATTTTCTCAGGCTTTTGTGCCAATATTAGCGGAATATAAAAGCCAGTATAGTGCAGATGATACACGCCAGTTTATTGCCAGCATTGCTGGCGTATTGACTCTGATACTGGCGGTAATTACCCTGCTGGGTATGCTGGTGGCACCCTGGGTTATTTATGCTACGGCTCCCGGCTTTACTGATATTCCCGATAAATTTCTGCTTACCTCATCCCTGTTACGCATTACCTTTCCCTATATTCTGTTTATCTCGCTGTCATCACTTATATTTCATTCTATGATCACTGGCTTGTAATC
>CAZBYB010000076.1:5749-9088 GCA_964496225.1 uncultured Yersinia sp.
GTTCATCTCACTGTCGTCGCTGGTGGGTGCTATTCTCAATACCTGGAATCGTTTCGCTGTACCTGCATTTACTCCGGTATTACTGAATATCAGTATGGTTGGTTTCGCCTTGTTTATGGCGCCTTACTGTAATCCCCCCATTCTGGCACTGGCCTTTGCCGTACTGGTCGGTGGACTGTTACAATTGAGTTATCAGTTACCCCATCTGAAAAAAATAGGCATGTTGGTCTGGCCGAAGTTACGTCCACTGGATGAGGGAGTATGGCGGGTGACCAAAATGATGGTACCGGCAATATTTGGGGTCTCTGTTAGCCAAATCTCTCTGATCATTAACGGTATTTTTGCTTCCTTTCTCATGTCTGGATCCGTGTCATGGATGTATTATGCGGATCGTTTAATGGAATTTCCTTCCGGGGTGCTGGGTGCTGCCCTGGGGACCATTTTATTACCTTCACTGGCTAAAAGTTTTTCCCGAGGCCATCATGATGAATATTCCAGACTCATGGATTGGGGATTACGTTTGTGTTTTCTACTGGCACTGCCCGGTACTGTTGCATTGGGTGTGCTGGCCAAACCGCTGACGATTTCACTGTTTCAGTATGGCCAGTTTAGTGCTTTTGATGCCATGATGACACAACGCGCTTTGGTGGCCTATTCCGTTGGCCTGATGGGGCTGATTATCGTTAAAGTATTGGCTCCCGGCTTTTATTCCCGTCAGAATATTAAAACACCCGTCAAAATCGCGCTGATGACGCTGATCACGACACAGATAATGAATGTAGTTTTTATCGGGCCGCTGCAACACGCAGGTCTGGCATTGTCAATTGGTCTGGCAGCTTGTTTGAACGCCAGTTTGTTGTACTGGCAGTTACGCAAACAGCACATTTTTCATCCTCAACCCGGTTGGACTATTTTTTTAAGCAAGGTAGTGGGCGCCGTGATCTTTATGTCACTGGTGTTATTAGGAATGATGTGCTTAATGCCCCCTTGGGATCAGGGTGGTATGAGTGCTCGTTTGCTGCGCCTGCTGTTGCTGGTGCTGGCCGGCTGTGGGTCTTATTTTGCCCTACTGGCTTTGCTGGGTTTTAAAATACGTGATTTTTATCGTCGGGCGGTATGAAGAAATACCCGGGATTATTTCCTGAAACAATCTTATCAAATATTCCTGAAGTATTCCCGGTGTGCTGCCATATTATCCATCAAGCATTACAGTGATCAAATCATTGATATTTCCTCGTTCCCTTTTTTTCCAGAATTCAGATATAAAATCCTCTTACTAAATATCCTAAAAATATTACCATTACCCGAGTATTTCCATATTATCCATCAAAAATACAGTGATAAAAAGTGAGTTATTACAGTAAATTAAATTATTATAATACTACCATGGTCGTTATTTGACAGCAGTTTTTATTTCTGTGTCATAGTATTTATACAGCAGCACAAATTATGAAATTAAAATAAATTTACATATCTGGTCACAGATATAAAAAATAGCGAGAAAATATTTATGCAGAATTTTTCTAATTTCCTCTCCCTTTCTCTACTCAGTGAACTGGGTGAAGATCTGGGACTGAAGCTGACATTTGATGAGCATGATCAATGTCTGCTGGTACTGGATGAAAATCTCATGATTTCCATACGGCAGTCAGAAGACAGCTGGGTGCTGTACGGTATGCTGGGTGAATTCTGGCAGCCTGATAGTGATTTTTTTCAGTATCTTCTGTCACTGAATCAATCGCTGGCAGAGCAGGGTTTGGGTGCACTGACATTTGACCCACAGAATAACACCGTACTTTACCTGCGCCATATTTCCCTGGGAAATGTCAGCAGAGCCACACTGTATCAGTTGTTGGAAAGCTTTACTGACTGGCAGGAAAGCCTGATGCAGCGCCTGGATGAACGCACGGCAGACAAAGACAGCATGCAGAAATCTGCAGTTAATTTAATGATACATAATCGCCCACAGGGCAGGAGAATAGCATGATAAATACAACTTACAATACGACCGCTAAGTATAACTTAGATGCGCCAATCAAAATTGAGCGGGAAAATGGCAATACCGGCGCGATAACTGACCTTCAGACCGCCACGATGTCTTTTAAGGGGAAGGTATTGCAGTGCCTGAGCAACGTACCCTTACTGAAAGATACCTCTGTTGTTACCCAGTATATAGAAAAAACCCGCGTGAATAATCGTGAAATGTTAAATCATCTCATGTCATTCCTTGCAAAAGAAGGGGAAACACATAATAAAGAACTGCAGAATGTCGTAAATGAATTACGGAATCAAACCAAGCCGCTGACCGAGCGGGATGTAAGAACCATGACTGACACATTTCTGCAGTCCCAGCGTCCTGTTGATGCACAGAATCCTGTCGAAGCACAGCAAATTGAAAAACCACGTAATCCCACTCGTGATGAAGCCAGAATCACTTTGGATAAACAAATTAAGCTAGCTACAAGGGAAATGATGTCCTTATCCGAAAAGACGATATTCACAACATTGCAAAAAAGTCAGCCGGAAAAGTATTTTTTAAAAAGCGCGGATTATGGTTACCAATATCAAAAAACAACACTGCACAACCAGTTAACAGGCATGATCAATGATACAAATTCAGGTTATATAGCAAATATAAAAGAAAAATTGGGGGAAAATACTGTTTCTATCATGCTCAGCAAAATACTGGACGAAGCATTCTGTACTACAGGACCAGAAGAAAACATATTGTATTTCAAGCACTTAAATGCATTTGAATCTAAAGTTAATATGAGAAGTATAGACGGTATGGAGAAATTCTCTAAAGAAACAGTTCAACACATTATGGCTGATACCGACGTTAAAGTAGCTATAGAGCACGCCGTAGGGCCATACAGGGTAGACTAAACCACCCACGCAGGGCATAACATTACAGCTTATCCAGCCTTTTGTCAGACAATCCACCAGGCGGTCTGACGAAGGGTTGGATAAGCTGTTATACTCAAAAGTGTTGCCAGATCCAAGCCCAGTCAGCGCGATCCCCCTACAGATTACATCCGTTCAACCGTCTGAATACCTAACGTCTCAAGGCCCTGTTGTAAGGTTTTCGCAGTCAGTAGTGCAAGTTTAAGACGGCTGTGACGCACCTGTTCATTTTCAGCATTCAGTATCGGGCAATGCTCATAAAAGCTGGAAAACAGGCCCGCCAGATCGTACAGATACTGACACATAAGATGCGGCATCCCTTCCTGTGCCACGGCGGTAATGGTTTCTTCAAACTGTAATAACCGTATTGCCAGTGCCGTAGACGTGTTATTATTAAAGCAAAGAACAGATTCGTTATCAAATGCGTTAAGGGAA
>CAZBYB010000077.1:0-5194 GCA_964496225.1 uncultured Yersinia sp.
ACTCAGCATAACGTTTTGCCAGTGTAGCTAGCTCATTGTTTTTCTGCTCATAAGCCCATGACAATAATAATCGATACCCTGCCTGTAATGCTTCCCTGGCCGGGATACTTTTTTGTAAGTATTCACCACCATGACGCGATAAAGTTCGTATAACCGCATCATCCAGGCAGCTGGAAAGTAAATGATACAGATAGAGCGGCCCTCCAGCCTTGGGGCCTGTACCCGACAAACCTTCTCCACCAAAAGGCTGTACACCAACCACCGCCCCCACCATATTACGATTCACATACAGGTTACCCACTTTTGCTTTTTCTGTGATCTGAGAAATAGTTTCATCAATGCGGGTGTGGATACCTAAGGTTAATCCATAACCAGAAGCATTGATTTGATCAAGAAGAATGCTCAAGTCTTTGCGTTGAAAACGCACCACATGCAATACAGGGCCAAAAACTTCCTTATCCAATTCATTAATGCTTTCCAATTCAATCAATGTAGGTTGAATAAAATGACCATTCTGCCAGTCTCTTTCATCCAGTGCATGATGCCAGACTGCCTGCCAGACATGACGTCCTTTTGCCTGCATACTGGCAATATGCTGCTCAATCGCTGTCCTGGCTGCATTGTCGATCACAGGACCCATATCGGTAGACAGACGCTCCGGGCTACCCATTCGGTACTGCGCCATAGCACCACGTAACATCAGCAGTGTCTGTTCGGCAACCTCTTCCTGCACGCAAAGGATACGCAGGGCAGAACAACGTTGACCTGCACTGTCAAAAGCCGAGGTAATAACATCCATCACGACTTGCTCAGTCAGTGCTGAAGAATCAACAATCATGGCATTCAGGCCACCTGTTTCAGCGATCAACGGGACAGGGTGGCCCTGTAGGTTCAGACGACCTGCAATGTCGCACTGTATGCTGGCGGCAACATCGGTGGATCCAGTAAACATTACCGCCTGTACCCTGGGATCCTTTACCAGCTGTACACCCACAGTTTCTCCCTCACCTGGTAATAATTGAAGCACGCCTGAGGGAATACCTGCCTCCTGTAAAATACGTACTGCCTGGGCTGCTATCAAGGGTGTCTGTTCTGCAGGCTTAGCTAACACACTATTGCCTGCTGCCAGGGCTGCGGCCACCTGTCCGATGAAAATAGCCAGTGGAAAATTCCATGGACTGATGCAAACCACCGGCCCCAAAGGACGATGGCTGCTGTTAGAAAAATCATGCCGTACCTGGGCTGCATAATAGTGCAGAAAATCTATCGCTTCACGTATTTCAGCGATGGCATTATTAAATGTCTTACCGGCTTCTCTGGTCAGGAGACCAATCAGAGACTGCATTTGATTTTCCATCAATGCTGCTGCACAGCTTAAAATGGCGGCCCGTTGCTCAGGGGGGGTGGCAAACCAGGCAGGACCATGGCTTAAGGCTGCATCCAGTGCCCGGTTTACTTCATTTTCAGTGGCTTGCCTGACATAACCTACCACATCGTGTAATCTGGCCGGGTTAAGCACAGGCTGTGCCATACCATCATCACGTGCCGCATCAATCATGGGTTCAGCCTGCCAAAGTTGTGTCGCACTGTGCAGTAACGTACGGGAAAGCAACGCCAGATGATGTTCATTAGACAAATTCAGACCACAGGAATTGACACGTTCCTGACCATAAATATCCCGTGGCAGCGGAATTTGTGGATGTGATAATCCCACCTGGCCTTCCGTTTTTGCCAGAGTTTTGACGATACTTACGGGATCAGCGATCAATTCATCTATGGACACTGTGCTATCATTGATGCGATTGACAAAAGAGCTATTAGCTCCATTTTCCAGTAAACGACGCACAAGGTAAGCCAGCAGAGTTTCATGAGTCCCCACTGGGGCATAAATGCGACAAGGGCGGTTGAGCTTGCCCGACGTAATCTTACCGATAACCTGTTCATAAAGCGGTTCACCCATACCATGTAAACATTGAAACTCATACTGGCCAGGGTAATAATTTTGTCCGGCCAGATGATAAATGGCTGCCAGCGTATGCGCATTATGAGTGGCAAATTGTGGGTAGACCAGCTTGGGTACTGACAATAGCTTACGGGCGCAGGCCAGATAAGAAATATCCGTATAAACTTTACGTGTATAAACGGGATAATCCTCTAAACCCTCAACTTGAGCACGTTTAATTTCACTGTCCCAGTAGGCGCCTTTCACCAGACGAATCATAATGCGACGACGGGTGCGTCGCGCCACATCAATGACAGCGTCAATAGTAAAAGGACAACGCTTCTGGTAAGCCTGCACGACAAAGCCGATACCATTCCAGCCATCAAGTTGTGGTTCAAGGCAGAGTTTTTCCAATAGATCAAGAGAAATTTCCAGACGATCGGCCTCTTCCGCGTCAATATTAATTCCAATATCATACTGATGCGCCAGTAAGGTTAAGGTTAACAATCTCGGATAAAGTTCTGCCATCACCCGTTCATATTGCGCTCTACCATAACGCGGATGCAGGGCTGATAACTTGATTGAAATTCCCGGACCTTCATAGATCCCACGTCTATTGGCAGCCTTGCCAATGGCATGAATGGCTTGTTGATAAGAATCCAGATAATTCCCGGCATCCTGTTCAGTCAGCGCGGCCTCGCCCAACATGTCATAGGAATAACAGAATCCCTTATTTTCCAGCTTGACAGCATTAACCAGTGCTTGTGCAATGGTTTCTCCTGCAACAAACTGTTCACCCATCAGACGCATGGCCATATCCACCGCTTTGCGGATCAAGGGTTCACCGCTCTTGGTAATAACACGGTTGAGAATATTAGAAAGGTTTACTTCATTATGAGTTGCAACCAAACGACCCGTGAACAGTAAGCCCCAGGTGGCCGCATTCACAAACAGGGATGGACTACGTCCTAGATGAGCATGCCAATTACCATGCCTGATTTTATCACGAATCAGTGCATCCCGGGTTGCTTTGTCTGGAATGCGTAGCAATGCTTCTGCAAGACACATCAGTGCAATCCCTTCCTGAGAAGACAAAGAAAACTCCTGCAGCAAATCCTGTACCATTCTGCTTCGGCTATTGGCTCCCTTCTTATTACGCAATTTCCTGGCAATGCCATAAGCCAGCGATTCTATTGATTTGGTCAGTTCTGGATGAAAACATACCTGCTCCAATAAAACAGGGATAGCTTCTGTTTCTGGGCAGCACCAGGCAGCAGTCACTGCTGCACGCGTGATGGATTGTGGTAGAATCTGTTCGGCAAACTCGAGGAAAGGTTGATGGTTAACTGAGGGTACAGTAAGACTGCTGTGAACATCAGACTGTTCTGGAACAGGAATCTCGCAGTAGCTGGTTATGTTTTCTGGGGTCATATGACTTTCCAGTTGTTCAAGAAAATTAAATATCGCCTGCTTGATCAGCCAATGTGATGTGCGATCAATATGTTGTGCTGCATTCTTGATACGATTGCGTGTTGCTTCATCAAGTTTCACACCCATGGTTGTACTGCCCATCCAGTTGGTTCCTTTAAAATAAGCTTTTAGTTTACGCATCAATATCCGATATATTGCAACTTAGTACAACCTGGACCAAGATAGCAGCTGAATGAATTGTGAATTCAGTTGGGTTTTTTAAACCGGTTAATTGACAAAACGCGGTGCCTGCCGGTTTGGTAGCAGGTGTTTTAATAATTAGGTACTCCGTATCAATTCAATACGCCCACGGCAGCACTGTCCATGGTATTTTAGTATTTTTATCTATTTCGCATGATTAATGGCTACAAAGTCCTATATAGCAACAAATATTCACTTTTTATTTGCAGTAAACCTGCTTGCTATAATATGATTATTAGTACAAAGTATTTTAAAATAACAACTTACTTCAATCAGTTATATGTTTTAATTTTAAAAAAAACCTATTGTTGTATTTTTTAATGACAACGAGCTATATATACTACATTAGTATCCATGAGAAACGTGATAAACGATGAGTTTTATACAAACTTTTTATTCAGCCCATTGTTAGCTGATTCGTATCATATATCCACCAGGATGATGGCTGCACGTTACTCACCGTAAAACGTTATCAGTGGATAGCACCGGATCCGGTGTTTTGCAGAACCCATTACAATGACATGTGCATTAACGTGCTTATTCATAAAAGCTGTTCATAATATTGAAAAAACTATGGAGAGGTTGCATGACAATAAATACACCGATGCTGGTGACCTTTTTAATTTATATCGTGGGCATGCTCTTAATCGGTTTGATCGCTTACCGGGCAACGCATAGCTTTGATGATTATATTCTGGGTGGTCGAACATTGGGCAGTGTGGTCACTGCGTTATCCGCTGGTGCTTCGGATATGAGTGGCTGGTTGTTAATGGGATTACCTGGTGCTATCTTCCTTTGTGGTATTTCAAACAGCTGGATTGCCGTAGGTCTGATTATGGGTGCCTGGCTAAACTGGAAACTGATTGCAGGTCGCTTGCGTGTACATACTGAGATAAATAATAACGCACTGACATTACCTGACTACTTTACCAGCCGCTTTGAAGACAAAAGTGGTCTGCTGCGAATGATCGCAGCGGTACTTATCCTGTTCTTTTTCACCATCTATTGCGCTTCAGGTATTGTCGCTGGAGCGCGCCTGTTTGAAAACACCTTTGCCATGGATTACACCACTGCCCTGTGGGCAGGAGCTGCTGCCACGATTGCTTATACTTTTATCGGCGGCTTTTTAGCCGTCAGTTGGACGGATACAATACAGGCGATATTGATGATTTTTGCCCTGATCCTGACCATGGTCGTTGTCATTCTGGCAGTGGGGGGTATTGACACTGCCATGATGCTGATTAAAACAAGGAATCCCGGCAATATTGATATGTTTAAAGAATTGGATACCATTGCCATCCTCTCACTCCTTGGTTGGGGATTAGGCTATTTTGGTCAACCGCATATTCTGGCCCGCTTTATGGCTGCCGATTCTCATCAAACAATCCACCGTGCACGGCGTATTAGCATAACTTGGATGTTCCTGTGCATGGGTAGCACCATTGCTGTGGGTTTTTTTGGCATTGCGTATTTTGCAAATCATCCCGAACAAGCAGCCAGCGTTGCACTTAACCCTGAACAAGTCTTCATCGAACTTACCAGATTGCTGTTCAATCCATGGCTGGCGGGGATATTACTTTC
>CAZBYB010000077.1:5204-8646 GCA_964496225.1 uncultured Yersinia sp.
TGATGCCTTATCCTATATCTCTGAAAAATATCAGCCCGATATTATGCTTGACTTAGCAACATTAACGGGTGCATGTAGTGTGGCTTTAGGGCCAATTTTTGCTGCAATAATGAGTACACTGAGCTGTCAGTTGTTGGTGTCTTCCAGTGCCCTTTCGGAAGATTTATATAAAACTTTTTTCCGTCAATCTGCCAGCCACAGAGAACTGGTGTGGGTTGCCCGTTTGATGGTATTGCTGGTCGCATTGATCGCCATTTCACTGGCGGCCAATCCTGAAAACAGAGTATTGGAACTGGTCAGTTATGCTTGGGCAGGTTTTGGTGCTGCATTTGGTCCGGTAGTCCTTATTTCCGTTGTCTGGTCGCGTATGACACGTAATGGTGCTTTGGCCGGCATGTCAACAGGCGCAGTCACCGTGATTATCTGGAAACACTATGGCTGGCTCGATTTGTACGAAATTGTCCCCAGTTTTCTGTTTGCCAGTGTGGCAATTATCCTGGTAAGCCTGATAGGACGACCGCCTTCACAAACCATTACAGATCGTTTTAACAAAGCGGAATTAAAAGTTAACATGCGCTGACAACATAAATAGCGCTAATTCATTCAGTAGTTACTCAGCAATCCAACCGCATAACTTATTTAACCTTCCCTTATCATCATAAGGAAGGTTTTTTAACCCATCAAATTTGTTCTCTGCATCTTATTTACTATAATAATGATTGGCATCCTAATTAGGGTGCTTTTTATCATAAAAAAATTTATCCGTTACACCATACGCTGAGGTTTTAAATGATTCCCCCTTCAGACATTGGTAGTAGAAATCGGGGTAATAGCACCCAGATTATCAATAATAACACGGCAGTATCATCGCTACGTGTATCAGGGGACCAGCAGAAAAACTTATCAGGCAGCATATTATCTGTACGTAATAGTGATGAAAAAAGTCATGTTTATTTCAAGGATAAATTCACGCTGGCAGCACAACGGTTATTTACTGTAATAGGCCAAACTGTACTGTCTATAGTCAGGCTACTGCCAGGTATCGATGCGGCAGTTGCTGCATCTGATTCCCATAAGCAGATCGATACCGTTAAGCAATTGGGAGATGAACTAAAGCAACGACGCGCAGACATTTGTGAACAACTTAAAAAAGAGGGATACGATGACGATACAATTGAAAAAATTAAGCCTGTTTTCGATAAATCATTAGCAGCATTGCAATCGACAGGGGCTTCCCAGCAACTCCTGGATAAGATACAGCAATATAAACAAAGTCATATGCGTCTCCCTGCGGCAAAAACTGAACGCAATGCCAGTCTAGTCAATGCTATTAGTGTAGCTATCGGGACAGTACGGACGGCGGTTTTAGGGGTCGCAAAAACTATACCACTGGGAGTGCATGGCACGTCTGCTGCGGCACAAGTAGCCAGTACTGCACTGACCGCCGCCGCAGGAGTCATATTAATACCCGTACAGGTTGCAGCAATTGGCCGTGATGTCACACATGTGATTGCCGCCAGACAACGCAATCAACCGCTAAAAGCCAATCAAACTACGCTGGAAGCTTTTGAAAAAATAAACAAACAACAGCAACAGTCTGTGGAATCCCGAGATATTCAGCATGCACAAGCCGTGATGGAAAAAAAAATATCCTATAACAATAAATTAATGGTAGGTAACTCAATCAGCGCAGTGGGTAACAGTGTATCGCTCGCGGGCAGTATTACTTCACTGAGCGGCGTGGGCGCTGTTGTTGGTATACCCCTGGCAATTATTGGTTTTACTGCCAGTACCGCAGGCTCCATCCGTAATGCTATCTCTCAAGGGCAGGATGACACTTTTTCAGGAAAGGCGGCCTCAGAAAGTGCACGTCAAAAAATAGCCAGCACCACCAACCGTGCTAATATCGGTGGCGTGACAAAAACGATTCAGGATGATGCCAGGCTCATGAACCACTACCAGATGATGGTGGCGGAAAGCAAGCTGCACTCGTTGATTAACCAGGTTCTGAAGGACGCCAGGAAAGGTAAAATCAGCATCGAGCCTGAATCCCTACGTAAGGAAGTAGAAAGTCGTGGAAACAAACTGATCGGGCGCCTTTCCCGGAGTACTTCATTGTTGGACAGTGACTTGAATCAGATGAATGCACTGTTGGAAAAAGACTATCCGCTTGAATTTTTTTCCAGTGACAGCGTGGAGAGTTTACAGAAAGATCTTAATGCTCGAGTAAGAAAGAATATGGACAATCTTGGCCTGCAACCTTCCACTGAGACGCTTAACAAGATACATCAAGAAATGACAGAGAAACTTTTCCTGTTGCGTCATGGCGATGACAATGCTGATATCAAACGGGCACTATTAACTGATGCTGGAAAGAAGAAAAAGATATTAACCGCTGATGAATTAAAACAATTGTGCGATAACCATCCTCATGTACAAGAAATTTATAACAAAGTATCCACACAGCATCTTGTGCAACAGCTCAAAATAGACAGTAAATTCTTGCGCCATAATGCCACTGAACAGTTTATTAATTCAGCGCACGCTGTTGTAAAGCAGGAAAACATGACAGCCCCAACCTCCTCCCTGAAGGTAGATGACAATGCACAGAGCGCTCACCAGGCGCCGAAAATAACGACATAAATGGGATACGCTCCTTTCCTGTACTCGATTAGAATGGTACGGTCATGTTTGTCTGCAATGACAATTGTGCTTTCACAGCATCACCAATTTCTGCCAGACTGGGTACGGTTTTTACGCCTGCTGCCTGCAGCGCAGCAAATTTATCCTCCGCCCCCCCCTTACCACCCGCGATAATGGCACCCGCATGCCCCATACGTTTACCTTTGGGTGCCGTCATACCAGCAATATAACCTATGACAGGTTTAGTGACATGATGTTTAATCCAGTCGGCAGCTTCTTCTTCCGCCGTACCACCAATTTCACCAATCATCACAATCGCTTCGGTTTGTTCGTCTTCTTGAAACAACGTTAGAATATCGATGAAACCGGAACCCGGGATAGGATCACCACCAATACCCACACAACTGGATTGACCCAGACCATTATCCGTCGTTTGCTTGACCGCTTCATAGGTCAATGTCCCCGAGCGGGAAACAATACCCACTTTGCCTGGCAGGTGAATATGTCCGGGCATAATACCTATCTTACATTCTCCGGGTGTGATCACCCCCGGGCAATTAGGACCAATCATGCGAGTCGCTGTCTGTTCGAGTTTCACTTTTATCGTCAGCATATCCAGAATCGGTATGCCTTCAGTAATACAAATAATCAATTTAATACCCGCATCAATAGCCTCCAAAATGGAATCTTTACAAAACTGGGCGGGAACATAAATCACAGACGCCGTCGCATTCGTCGCATCAACCGCATCACGCACGGTATTAAACACCGGTAAACCTAAATGTTGTGTACCGCCTTT
>CAZBYB010000078.1:0-7602 GCA_964496225.1 uncultured Yersinia sp.
CATCAGCAAAAGACGTTTTTATCTGATCTTCAGTCAGCATACGTGCTTTACTTTTGCCAAAGGACATCGCCCCTTTTCCACCCCCTCCCTGCATCTGACGCATAAAGAAAATCCAGACACCAATTAATAACAACATGGGAAACCAGGAAATAAAAATGGAAGCCAGCAGACTGGGTTCTTCTGGTGGTTCACCGATAATTTTTACATTTTTGGTCAATAAAGTATCCAATAACTTAGGATCATTAACAGGGATCCAAGTTATATATTTGCTACTGTCCTTCTTACTGACGTTAATTTCACGCCCATTAATACGGACTTCACGGACCTGTTCCTGGGTTACGTCAGACATGAAGGTAGAATAATCTACCCTACGTCCATTAGAATCACTGGGACCCAGACTTTGGAATACAGACATCAATACAACCGCGATGATTAACCAAAGAATCAGGTTTTTCGCCATGTCACTCAAGGAATTAACCTCATATCACAACTACAGTTAACAAATAGCAGCAGGCTATTACAGTTTCCACCCTGTCGCTACGATATATACCTCTCGTGATCGATTACGAGAGGCATCTGGTTTACGAATTTTAACTTTTGTAAACAGGGAACGAATTTCTTGCAAACAAATATCAAAACCATCACCCTGAAATATTTTTACCAGAAAACTCCCACCTGGCGATAGGAGCTCACGGCATAAATCCAAAGCTAACTCAACAAGATACATTGATCTTGGTATATCAATAGCCGGGGTTCCACTCATATTAGGAGCCATATCAGATATCACTACCTGCACTTTATTCCCCTCTACCATTTCAAATAACGTCTTCAAAACCCATTCATCACAAAAATCACCCTGAAGAAAATCAACACCTTTGATAGGATCCATCGGCAAAAGATCACAGGCGATAACACGCCCTGTATGACCAACCTGGGTCACAACATATTGTGACCAACCACCAGGGGAGGCACCCAAGTCCACCACTGTCATACCTTGTTTAAAAAGCTTATCGCTCTGCTGTATTTCATTCAGCTTAAACCAAGCGCGTGAACGTAATCCTTTTTTTCGTGCCTCGAGCACATATTTATCACTAAGGTGTTCCTGTAACCAACGACCGGAACTGCCAGAACGCTTCTTATAAGCCATTTTTATTATTTTACTTAACCATATATCAATAAATAACTTAAGCGTGTATTGTCCAGTTCAGGCATTTGGGTCATACACTACAAATGGCGGTAAAATATATCCTTTTCAATCCCAACTTAAGTAAAAAAGACAGGCTTCTAAAAACAGTACCTGAAAAATACAGGCATATCCGCAAGCGCCTCTTTAATCATAAGTCATAATGCGCTAACCAAAGTAGTATTGGCTGAAATAAACCAAATATCCGTTGACAAAATAAATATCATTTCATTTAAAAAATATTCACGCTATCATCTTGAGCTTTTTTCTATCAAGTACCCCATCAGCACTGTGTAGCTCAGAAAGTATTATAAATATTCGATACGAATAATCTCATATTCCACTTCTCCGCCCGGTGTATTGATGACGGCGATATCATCTGTTTTTTTACCCACCAAACCACGCGCTATTGGAGAATTAACAGAGATAAGATTTTGCTTTAAATTAGCTTCATCATCACCAACTATACGATATCTTTGCTCTTCTTGAGTATCCACGTTCACAATAGTGACTGTCGCACCAAAAATAACCGTCCCATTATTACATATTGTATTAATATCAATGATATGAGCATTAGAAAGCTTTGCTTCTATTTCTTGAATACGCCCCTCACAAAACCCTTGTTGTTCACGTGCCGCATGATATTCCGCGTTTTCCTTTAAATCACCGTGTTCACGAGCCTGTGCAATATCAGCAATAATCCTGGGGCGTCGGACAGTTTTTAAGTAATCTAGCTCTTCGCGCAATTTTTCAGCCCCCCGTACTGTCATTGGAATCTGTTTCATCAATTCAATACCTTTTTACATCTATCCAATACAAAACAACTGGCATCCTGAGTATTTTCATGAAAATAAATACCATTAACCCGCTTTGTACAAAAAACGGGATCAAAAATCAAAGTGCCCTATCAACACCCATTTTATCCCCTGATAACCAAACATAATATGCCACTCTTTTTCAAGTTTAACATCAATGTTCCTGTCGCTATATATCACTGGTCATAGTAACGGCTAAAAATTCTACAAAGACGAAGGCATTGAAAGAGTATATAATCTGGCTGTATTTATTGCGACCGTGCAATAAGATAATAACCTTCTCAACTTTATTTTGGGCCAATAAGATAGGTTGTAAACGAAAGCATGGCACCCTTGGTGCGCAGAACCAAGATATACACCAAGTTACATAGAGGTTTAAAGCGTACTGACAACGTAATGGGCTCTCTCGCAGTAGCATTTTGCAAAAAGTCTAATAAGTAGCGCATAACATTACCAAGACACAGCAGATACTGCACTAGCCATTATCTGCCATCAGTTTTCAGATAATGGCTCACTATGCCGATCGTCATCCCAGATAAACTCAATTTTTTCCGTAATAACAGCCTCAATTGCTTCCATTCGTGGTTGGTGGTTCAGGAAACGCATAATATCCCAACACAAGACATTAATACCTTCACGGCTGGCTCCAGAAATAACGTAAAACTTATCTGTCCATCCTAATGCTGTCACAATAGCCTTGGCGCGTTTTTGTGCTTCATCCTCGCCGATCAGATCCATTTTATTAAACACCAACCAACGAGGTTTGGCCGTCAGGGATGCGCTGTACTGCTGCAACTCATTAATAATGATTCTAGCGTTTTCCGTTGGATCAGATTGGTCAACAGGCAGGATATCAATCAAATGCAATAATACGCGACAGCGCTCCAGATGCTTTAAAAAACGGATACCCAGTCCGGCACCAGTCGCAGCGCCTGCAATCAAACCAGGGATATCTGCTATAACAAAACTCTGCTCATTATCCATCCTGACTACACCAAGGCTTGGTATCAGCGTGGTAAAGGGATAATCCGCTACTTTTGGTTTAGCGGCTGAAACTGCACGAATAAAAGTTGACTTGCCCGCGTTAGGCAAACCTAACATGCCAACATCTGCCAGCAGTAATAATTCCAAACGAAGAGCCCGTTCCTCGCCCGCTGTTCCTGTAGAGCTTTGACGAGGTGCCCGATTCACTGAAGATTTGAAGCGCGTATTACCTAAACCGTGAAATCCCCCCCTTGCAACCAGCAAACGCTGTTGGTGGCAGATCATATCACCTAAAATTTCACCCGTTTCCTGGTTCAGAATTCGCGTGCCTACCGGGACCTTAATGATAATATCTGTACCACGCTTCCCGGTACAATTACCGCTTTGACCATTTAAACCCCTACCAGCACGGAAAAGTTTTTCAACACGATAATCAATCAACGTATTCAAATTTTCATCTGCCAGCAGATAGACATCACCCCCATCACCCCCATCACCCCCATCAGGGCCACCATTGGGAATATATTTTTCACGACGGAAACTCACACATCCGTTGCCACCGTCACCAGCCGCAACCAGAATTGTAGCCTCATCCACAAATTTCATTTATTTTCTCCATAAGAATCTATGCAGGATCTGCGAAACCTCGGTGAGATTTCGTCAAAAACAAGCGCATTTGACTGGAAGTAAATTCCATTTTTTCGCTTGTTTTTCATCAAATGGCCATAAGATAAGCAGGATTTTGCAGCAGGCACTAGAAACAATTCCGTTACGATTCTTGGTTAACTGATTCATTTAGGCTGTACGTTAATAAACGTTACTTGATGATAAATAAGGAAGATAGCAAAAAAATGCATACAAAATCCATGTCTGCAATTTTATCAATCAAAGAGCTTTTTTATGCGCATTATACCATTAATCATATACATGGTTAATTTTAAGCTAACAAAAAAGCCCCGCAACTTGCTATTGCGGGGCGTAATATTCCTAATGCTCTTAAATAAATCTAAACCGCTTCAATACTGATGAATTTACGTTTCTTCAAGCCCTGAACGGTGAACTTAACTTTGCCATCAATTAAAGCAAACAGAGTATGATCCCTACCACAACCCATATTAACACCTGCATGGAACTTAGTACCACGCTGACGGACAATAATACTACCTGCCAGAACCGTTTCGCCACCAAAGCGCTTGACACCTAAACGTTTACTTTCAGAATCGCGACCATTTCGCGTTGAACCGCCTGCTTTTTTATGTGCCATCTTATCCGCTCCCCTAACGCTTACACATTAATGCCAGTGATTATAACGTCAGTAAACCATTGACGATGGCCTTGTTGCTTGCGGTAATGTTTACGACGACGAAACTTAACGACCTTAATTTTTTCACCACGACCATGGGCAATAACTTCCGCTTTAATCTTGCCACCTTCGATCAGAGGGAAGCCAATTTTGATTTCTTCACCATTTGCTATCATAAGCACTTGATCGAATTCAATAGTTTCACCTGGAGAGATAACAAGTTTTTCCAAACGAACAGTCTGGCCTTCACTGACCCTGTGTTGTTTGCCACCACTTTGGAAAACAGCGTACATAAAAAACCTCGCCTTCTTCGCACTCCATATGTTATGACACACTTTCAGAAGTACGCTATAAACACAATAACAGGGCGCGGATCTTACGCAAAAAAACAGTAGATGACAAGCACATAATCCCGCCATAAAAAAGAATTAGTTTATTCCCTCTCATTTATTTTCAAGTACAATCGTGCCATCCGGGCGGCTTCATACCATGAAACTGAGGGGTTGTAGCTTAATTCACAAAAATACATTTAAATATAACACGATGAATTTAGAAAAAATTATCGAATTAACCACACAAGATATGATTGCTGTAAATACAACTATCCTGGACCGATTGCACTCTAATGTATCGCTTGTTAATCAATTAGGTGCTCATATTATTAATAGTGGTGGAAAACGTATTCGTCCGATGATTGTCTTGCTTACAGCTAAGGCTCTGAATTATCAAGGCCATCAGCATATTACTATTGCTGCACTGATCGAATGTATCCACACCGCGACTTTACTGCATGATGATGTCGTAGATCAATCTGAGCTGCGGCGTGGCAAAGCCACAGCTAATGCGACTTTTGGCAACTCTGCCAGCGTTTTGGTTGGTGATTTCATCTATACTCGTTCTTTTCAAATGATGACAAGTTTGAAATCTCTGCGTGTACTTGAACTGATGTCTGAAGCAACTAATGTGATAGCCGAAGGCGAAGTATTGCAATTAATGAATCTTAATAATCCTGATATTACTGAAGAAAACTATATGCGTATTATCTACAGTAAAACTGCACGTTTATTCGAAGCTGCATCACAGTCTTCTGCCATTGTGGCTAATGCAAGCGAAGAACAGGAATGGGCTCTACGAGATTATGGCCGCCATTTAGGGACAGCTTTCCAACTTATTGATGATGTACTTGATTATAACTCAAAAGACAATACGTTAGGCAAGAACATCGGTGATGACCTTAATGAAGGAAAGCCAACTCTACCGTTAGTGCATGCAATGAAAAATGGCACACCTGATCAAACCAATATGATTCGCCAGATTATTGCAGAAGGCAGTGGTCGACATTTACTTAAACATGTACTAGAAATCATGCAGGAATGTGGTTCTTTCAAGTACACTCGCAGGCGGGCTGAAGAAGAAACCAATAAGGCCATTTCCGCATTACAAATATTTCCTGAAACACCTTACAGGCTCGCCCTTGAAGGATTAGCGCATTTGGCGGTAGAACGTATTTTTTAGAAAAAATAAAAAATTTAATAACAAGTATTTCCGTTTTTAAACACACTAAATAACGTTCAAACGAATCATCATATTTGCGACACCTTCACGTAGAATAAACGCAGTAACTTTATTCCTTTCTATCTCTGTTAATTGATAATATGCTTCAATCCATACCACTAACGGATCCTGCCGCTTGGCAGCATATTCCGCCGAATCTTCCTTTAAGGATAAGGCATCCAGCACAATGTCAGGTAAACTATTGATATGATATTCAAGAGCCTTCCCTTGAACTCCACGCCGACGGCGTTGCTCCCATCCATCGCGTCTGGCCATTAGATTTACTCCTTGTGTTGATGAGGGTAAACCCGCAACACCTACGAGTTCCTTTGCAGAAAACCACTCTTTTTTCATAGCCTTTCATCCCAATCTTGCTTCAAGACACAAAACAGAATTTTTTAGAAAAAAACTGAAATTATCTTGCATATTTAATGATATATTATTTCTAAATAATTGTTTCTCGTTCGCAATATTATTACTGCAATCCGTTAGTTATACCATTAACTGGACAACATCCCATCAAAAAAAGGAATTAGTGATGATTTTTAGGAAATCTGACTGGCACCCCGCAGACGTTATTGCTGCTCTACGTAAAAAAGGAACAACCCTGGCTGCTGTATCCAGAAAAGCAGGACTCAGTTCATCAACATTAGCGAATGCCCTTTCCCGACCATGGCCAAAAGGTGAATGGTTAATTGCAGAACACCTTGATATTCACCCTTCAGAAATTTGGCCAAGCCGCTACTTTGATTCCAAAACAGGAGAAATGTTAAATCGCAAAATTAGAAACCGTTTCCCTGGCTCTTATTCATGAATTTGTAATTATTCCTTTATAATTTCGATCCTGTTAGCTTAAACGGGCCTTTTGACAGCCAAAGGCCGGAGACACAAAATAGAAATCAGGTCATGCTCATGCCTGCCATTCTGCCAAAACAATATCACTTTTACCCAAGATCATTGACGATGATCTTTCCTGCTCTGGATGCTAAAGATCCCAATACACTGAAATAAAACATGATATGACAGCAGACATTGCTATCTCATATCCCGTATTTTTTTCTTCAATTCCATCATGATGCGTTATCGTGTATTGCGATGATGAAGAAAAAATCGCTGATTTGCTGCACCAGAAGTGCTACAAAATCTTTCAAATCAGTTACACCCGTAACGCCTGTGATGTGTCTTTTCCTGCTCACCGTCATTATGATTTATCTGAGACTGTCTGGCCCGTGATTGAAAAATACACACCAGCATTTTTCGAAATGGTGCAACGTAGGTATGCTGGAAAATCTCTATACGAGTTCGCCCTCAGCTGAAAAATGCTAAAAAGTCTGTCAGGGCATGAAATGGCAATGGAAACAGGGATGACTCATTGTACAAAAGAGCTTTACCGGGCATTTTTACAGGCGAGATATCCTCCTATAGTTTGATATATCATAATGAGATGACATGGCATTGTTAACAAAGTAATTTAAAGATCTGAAGGCAGGCGATAGCAAAGAAAGAGAAAACGTATTTTACGTCCTGCCAGTTTCCTGTCCCGTACAGTTCAGTAAATACTTTCATATCCGTGCGCTTTCCTGCAGACAGACAGGCACTGATGAGACGGTCACCTGAAAGTCCCACATGAATTTTAGTACTCATTCCCCTGCGCCCTCTGCCGGTTGACTGTATTCCCCTTTTGTTAAAGGGCCTGACCCGTGACGGTGCACTATAATCGTTGTACTGTCCACCCCTGTGCAGTCCATGCTGATTTTCCTGCT
>CAZBYB010000078.1:7612-7980 GCA_964496225.1 uncultured Yersinia sp.
AAAAAGCAGGAATGTCACGCCAGGATATACCCGTTCTTAACAGGTACAGAACCGCAGAAAAAAACTGATAATGACTGATGCTTTCAGGCCGTCCCGGACGTTTATAATGTCTGGCAATATGAGGCTGAATGTCTCTGATAAAGTCTGATTCCTTAATCGGGTAATGTCTGTCTTTCATTGTATTAAGCCCGGCTTAAAACTTTCAGCTTACCTCAAATATAACTTTGTTAACAGTGCCGTATCATAATGAGATGACATATCCATTAAAATTTCGCCAGCAGGCACTGGCTATCCATAAGAAAGAAAATATTACTTTCAAACAGACGGCAGAGCGTTCTGGTGGGGGCATAGCCAGCATTATGCGCCGG
>CAZBYB010000079.1:0-249 GCA_964496225.1 uncultured Yersinia sp.
GCCACTGGGCCGTAACATTGATGAAATGATCCGCATGGTTGATGCACTACAATTTCACGAACAACATGGTGAAGTATGCCCGGCTCAATGGCAAAAAGGCAAGGCTGGCATGGGTGCCTCACCAGAAGGTGTCGCTAAATACCTGTCTGAAAATGCCTCCGGACTCTGATAACTTAAAAATAATGAGTGCCTGATAAATAGCAGAACCAGTCAATTGATTTTGGCTGGTTTTTTTCATATCTTGCTTAT
>CAZBYB010000079.1:259-7848 GCA_964496225.1 uncultured Yersinia sp.
CAGAGGCCTTGCCATAACCATGATGAACCTGAAACGGCGGGAGCCTGTTATACTAGCCGCTGTTGCCATGCTGTTGTTGTTGCTCTCAGCCATACATCCGCATGACGGATTTACCTGGTTTATGGAAACCGCCCCGGTTTTTATTGCAGCCCCTTTGCTCCTGTGGTCAGAAAAATATTTTCCACTGACTCTGTTACTCTGGCGTCTGATTTTCTTGCATGCCATTATCCTTATTACAGGTGGCCATTATACCTATGCCGAAGTACCACTGGGTTTTTGGATACAGGATTGGCTTGACTTGCAGCGCAATCATTACGATCGCCTTGGTCATTTTATGCAGGGTTTAGAGCCTGCTATCCTGGCACGGGAAATCCTCATCCGTAAAAAGGTTATCAGCCATAATGGCTGGCTTACTCTTTTTGTAATTTCACTCTGCCTTGCTTTCAGCGCCTGTTACGAATTACTTGAATGGCTAACAGCGCAGGTAATCGGTGAAGCGGCTCAGGACTTTCTGGGTACTCAGGGCGATATCTGGGATACACAATGGGATATGTTCATGTGCCTGACAGGTGCCATCATAGCATTACTCTTTCTCTCACCTCAGCACGACAAGGAGCTGGCCACTTGACTTAAGAAAAACATTATAACCCTTCGCCTCATCTAACCGTCGATCAACGAGATCCTGAACAGAAATTATAATGCTCACAGGGTGATCAAGTAGAACATTGTCGCTTTTCTGAATAGTATATTTTCACGTAATAACCCATCAGTAATAATAACATCCATATTAGCCCAGCATACAAAGAGACGCGTGTTGCCGGGAAATAACCGATCAACACAATAATAAAAAGCAGAAAAATAATCGCGATTACCGAGGTCAATACGCCCCCCCGCAATGGAAAATCGAGCCTTTTGACTTGTTCGTGACTTAATTGACGACGGAAGGCAATCTGGGAGCACAAGATCATTATCCACACCCAAACAGTGGCAAACGTTGCCAGTGAAGCAATAATCAGAAACAGGTTTTCCGGTATAATATATTTGATGCCGGCAGTGATCAGCATGGTAATTACCATTAACACGACCGTAATCCAGGGCACACCTTGTTTAGACAGTACTTGAAATATTTTTGGTGCATGCCCTTGCTGCGCCATTCCCTGTAACATTCTGCCAGCACCAAATAGATCGCTGTTAATTGCTGACAATGATGCTGTAATGACCACAAAATTCAAAATGCCCGCAGCCACAGTGATACCCATATGCTGAAAAGTCAGTACGAACGGGCTACCGTTAGTCCCCACTTCATTCCATGGATAAATGGACATAATGACAAATAACGTACCAATGTAAAACACCAGAATACGCCAAGGTACCGAGTTGATTGCCTGAGGAATCGACTTTTTAGGATCCTGTGCTTCACTCGCAGTAATGCCAATGATTTCTATACCGCCATAGGCAAACATAACCAGCTGTAATGACAGGAACATACCGACAATACCATGGCTAAAAAACCCCCCATGGGACCAGAGATTGTGAATACCCGTTGGCTGGCCACCATGACCAATTCCCCAGAAAATTATGCCAATCCCCGCGATAATCATGACAATAATAGTGATAATTTTGAAGAGTGAGAGCCAGAACTCCAGTTCGCCGAAGACCTTGACGTGCATGAGATTAACAGCACCGATAATCAATACGACATTTAATACCCAAATCCAGTGTGGTACCGTCGGGAACCAGACGCCCATATAAATGCTAAAGGCTGTCACATCAGCAGCAACAACGATGAGCATTTCAAGACAGTACGTCCATCCCGTAATATAACCTGCCATAGGACCAAGATAATCATGGGCATAACGCGAGAAAGAGCCAACCTGTGGATTATTCACCGACATTTCACCCAAAGCACGCATGATAATAAACGCCACCACACCGCCTATCAAATAAGCCAGCAATACAGCCGGCCCTGCCATTTTAATAGCATCTGCCGATCCATAGAACAACCCGGTACCTATAGCAGAACCTAATGCCATAAAACGGATGTGCCGCACGCTCAATCCGCGTTTTAGCGTGTTTGATAGTTCCATGCTTAATGCTTCCTTTTTGCCAGACAACAAAACATCACTGAGGAAAATAAGCGCGTATTATTACCGTTCAATTACTGCCTTACGATGAGGATAGCAGCGATCATACAATCCAGCGATTATCATAATCAGCAATGAAGGTAATAACCACGCAAGCCCCTGATTCATAAGAGGTAAATTCACAACTCTAGCAGGTAATTGATTAGCAAAACTCGATATTTTAACACCGTCCAGTATGCCAAATAATAGACTCACTAACATGACAGGTGCAAAAATTCGCGTGGCATTATTCCACCAATGAACCGTGAAACTGAGCATAACCAGTACAATACAGGGAGGGTAGATGGCAGTGAGGACAGGAATCGAAATTTGAATCAGATGGCTCAGGCCTGAATTGGATACCAACATAGAGAAAAAAGCCAGCACTAATACCATAGTACGATAAGAAAGCGGTAAATGCTTGCTAAAAAATTCAGCGCAGGCACAGGTCAGACCCACAGCCGTAACCATGCAGGCAATAAAAATCAAGATAGCCAGAAGAAAACTGCCCATGTTACCAAACGTATACTGAACATAAGCATGGAGAATCATGGCCCCATTTTGCGCATCAGGAACTAATGATCCACTGTTGGATCCCAGTTTAAATAAACTCAAATAAACTAATGTCAAACCGATACCGGCAATTAAGCCAGCCCATATAGTATAGCGTGTCAAAAGATGAGAGGAGATAATGCCACGAGTGCGCACTGCATTAACAATAATGATACCGAATACCATGGCACCCAGCGTATCCATCGTCAGGTAGCCACTGACAAAACCAGTGGAAAACGGCATTTCTTTATAAACTTCTGTGGCATTAATTAATGAACCGACGGGCCAGAGTACGGCAGCAATACCTAAAACTCCTAATGAAATGATTTTCAGTGGTGCTAAAAAATGGCCTATGGTATGCAATAAATGGTTGGGGTACAGAGAAATACTCACCACCAGTACAAAATAAACCAGACTATAAATGAACAGCGGCAAAGCACCACCCTCTGTTAAGGGGGCGATTCCTGCTTCAAAAGAAACAGTTGCTGCTCTGGGTATAGCAAACAATGGCCCGACAGCCAGATAGCAGACTACCGCCAGTATTAACCCTGCATGGCGGCCAATGGGAGAGCTCAAGGCATCGATACCCCCTCCTGCTCGTGCTAAGGCCACCAGAGTGATCACCGGTAACCCAACGGCAGTCATTAAAAATCCGATAGCTGCCTGCCAAACATGCTCACCCGATTGTAATCCCACCATAGGAGGGAAAATAATATTACCTGCACCGATAAACATGGCAAACGTCATGAATCCCAATGCCAGGATATCCCTGAAGGATAATACATGAGAATTCATAATATAATTTCCCTATTTAAAAAAATAATAATCAACTCCTGTTATCTTCCTGTTTTAATATAAATGGCATAAAGCTGTAGCAGTACCCTGCTTTTTTAGAAGATAATTACTTTTTAATAGATTCTGACGCAGAATATTGTCAGGTAGAATGTAACAACAACAGGTAGGAATTTCTATAAAATAGATAACGAAAAGCCTGCTTTGATCCAAAAATCAAAGTCACTGCCTGAAAAAAACCTGGAATACCGAAAAAAAACAATGCTCCACAAAACATTAGCGACGTTTAAAACTTCTTTAATATCTGCTGCCCGTTGGCGATCAGGCTCATGGGTTGTTACAGCATGGTCCGCAGGGCAAACAATTCCGGAAATAACACCACATCAAGCATCTTACGCAGGTAATTTACCCCCATAGTCCCACCCGTGCCAATTTTAAAACCGATAATGCGCTCTACTGTCATAACATGGCGATAACGCCAGATACGAAAAGCGGATTCCAGTTCCACCAAACTTTCTGCTAATTCATATAATAACCGGTACTTTTCTGGTGCCTGATAAACCTGTAGCCAGGCTTGTTGCACCGACGTGTTGGCCTGGATTGGCTGACGCCAGTCCTGTTGCAGGCGACTGGCATCAATGGTGAGGCCGTTTCTGGCCATGCACAAAATAGCTTCATCATAAACAGAAGGCATCATCAGTACTGCTTCAAGTTTCGCGTAATTCTGAGGTACTTTGCTATGCATATGCAACAGCGCTACATTTTTATTCCCCAGAATAAACTCCAGTTCGCGATACTGATACGATTGAAAACCGGAGGCAGTACCTAAATACGGCCGAATTGCCAAGTATTCCAATGATGTCATGGTAGCCAGAACATCCCAAGCCTGGATTAACTGTTCCATAATACGGGCAATGCGTGAAAATATTTTTAATGCGGGTAACAGTTCATCATTACGTATCTGCTGACAGACCGCATGTAGCTCATACAGTACCAATTTTATCCAAAGTTCGCTGGTTTGATGCTGAATAATGAACAGCATTTCACTGTGATTTAACGAAAGGGGATACTGCGCAGAAAGGATCTGACCCAGCTTTAAATAGTCACCATAAGTAATATCATCACTGCCAGGATCTGTTTTGGCACCATGCCAGGAAGCAGACTCAATTTGATCGGCGGTCATATATGCCTCCATTTCATAAAATGGCTAAAATGTTATGGTGAACAGGCTATAATAAAATATTTATGATTTTAAATTATATTTAGTATTTATATTATAAATATAATAATAAAAATTTATGCTAGATCACATTACAACACTGTTATTTATAAAATTCCTCCATGCCACATCGATGTGATTCAAACCTGCATCCTGCAATAAAACTCCAACAAGTCAGAAATCGATGGAGTGGAATTTTTAGCTACCGGTAATGAGAACAAAAAACTTACCCACAACAATATAGTTGAATGCACGTCAACATAAGTAGCATCAATGCGGTTGGTACAGGAAAACCGCGGGCTGCGAACTGACAGAATTGAATACAAAAATTGATGCCATGGTGAAAAATGGGAAATGGCGCGCAACGCGCTGGAAAAACGTAACGCTGCGGTAAAACGATAGGGGTAATCAGCCACGTTGATGCCATGAAAGAACGTATTCTATTATAAATTAAGGTAAAAAAAAATCAACGTGTTAGGCATAATCAGGTTTAAATGGCATTTATTCTTTTAACAGACAATAAATAAACAGGCATGCCATATTCAGGGTATTTACTCGTCACTCACTATAAACAAAACGATACTCCACAACCAGCTTCGGGCCTGTCATTGCTTTATGTTATTAATAGAATCATATTACATTGACATTTTGAATTTTCCTGATTTGGCGGCCTGATCCTGTTGTAACTCCATAACCAGTCTCGCCAGCTCTTTTTCTTTTATTTTTTCTAAATCTTCAAACTGAAAACTCAACATCCATTTTGAAGTCATTGTTCCATTTTTATTAAATACCTTTCTTTGTATGGTTTGGATGTATTGTAAATCAAAGAAAAACTCACCAAATTCGTTAAAGTTAACCACAGCACCGCGAATAATTTCACTTTTCTTTATCGGAAAAACAACGGCATTATCGATATAAAGGCCTATACCACCGACTGAAATGTCGGCTACCCGAAATTGGAAATTACTATTATTCGCTAATTTGCCACGACAAAAATAATCTGATGATTCAGGAAATTTAACCCGATAATTTTCACGACGTTGAGTAATAGAAATATGATCAGGTACCTTAGAGATAAAAGCAGGTAGCGATTCCACTATAGTTTCCTCGATATTTTTGCATTTAAATTCAATATGTTGTCCATATAGTTCACCAAAAAAAATCAACTCATCTGGCCCGGGAGCAGGTACATGCCTTTCTTTCTCATGAATCAGATCGAATAAAAACCGATCGCCGTCTGCTAAAACATCCAGAATTCTACCGGTAAATTGATTTTTTGAATCGCTAACCATAAGATTTATCTCATTTTTCTTCAAATCCTGTAATAGCTTTTTATTTCTATTTTTATTTTTTGTATTAAACACTTGCTATTCCTCACTGTGAATTTACCACGTAATAACTCAGGCATCATAAAACAGATACAACTGCAAGCACAGTTGTCGGCATGTAACACAAAAACTTTAGTGCTATGATTCAGTATCTAGCCCAACTATGACACATCTACATCTTTGTAGCCAAGTTAACAGGAACTATCAACCAAGCAATATGACACCACTCCACGAACGGGCAAGACTGCAAGATCTCAACCCAAGACTGACCAACATCATGGCAGCAGGTATTATTACGTTAACCTATGCAACCGGATGCCATCAGATGAACACAAAAGTGATTAGCCTGTTTTAAATACAATGGAAAATAATGCCACTTCATTTTAATAGCCGCCTGATATCATAATAAAAATTTAATCTCTGCTATATTGTTATCACTGATACTTAAAATTAACCATGCGTTTGGGAATGCTGGCGCCCCACACTGATGGAGTGGATAGGTTCTCAAATATTAATAATAATCTAATAAGTTGAATACAATAGAATGCAACCCACCAAAGCTCATAAAATCATGCAAGAAAAAGCCTGTAGATCCTCTGTTCAGCATCTACCTGTAAACCTGTTTGGATCGGTTATGGGACTTGCGGGGTTGAGTCTTTCCTGGCATCTTATGCACCAGTATCAGGGTACTCCTATTGCTATCGCTAACACGATTGGTGCGATTGCCGCTATGGTCTTCGTTATCCTGAGTTTGGCATACTTGGTTAAACTGATAAAATATCCACAATCCGTTTTTACCGAATTCAGACATCCGGTGACCAGAAATTTTTTTGGAACCATTCCCATCGCCATGCTGCTTTTGTCTGCAATTATAAATCCTTATTACCAGACCACCAGTGAATATCTCTGGACGACAGGGAGTCTGTTGACACTCGCACTGGGCCTGTACATTGTTTTACAACTCAAACGTGGCAACCAGGAACCACAGCATGTTGTTCCTGCCCTTTTTATACCCAGTGTAGGCTCACTGAATATATCAGCAACAGGCGCACCTATGTCCATGCCTTGGGCAGCAGAATTAAGTCTTTTTTCCACCGCCACAGGAACATTTTTAGCCCTGATTTTTATGGTCATGGTCATGTCACGTTTGATTCATCAGGATCCTCTGATCAAAAAAATGATTCCCTCTCTGATGATCCTTGTCGCTCCATTTGAAGTCGGTTTTTTAGTCTATACCAGTGCCTCTGATACTATGGACCGATTTGCAGGCATGTTGTTTTATGCCGGCCTCTTTCTGTTCATTATGCTGGTGTTTAAGATATTTCGCCGAGGTATTCCTTTTACGTCCACATGGTGGGCTATCGGTTTCCCTGTTGCTGCCTTAAGCAATGCCGCACTGAAATACGCATGGATACAGGATACAGCCCCACTCTGGTTAATCGCTTACCTGATTCTGGCATTACTCAATCTCATTATTGTGGTACTGACAATAAAAACCTTGTTGCACTTATTTAAGGGACAGTTATTGACAACCACCTGATGGCAGGGCGCACGTACTGAAAAGAACATCGCTAA
>CAZBYB010000080.1:0-7785 GCA_964496225.1 uncultured Yersinia sp.
CTGACAGGCCGCAGCCAGCAGGCGCGGCGCATCTTCGATCTGATGCTGCCCGTCAGCATCCAGCTGCAATGCGTGACTGAACCCACCCAGCGCAGCTGCTTGCAGGCCGCTTATCACCGCGTGGCCTTTACCGGTATTTTGTGCAAGGCGCAGCAGGGTGATCTGTGAATGTGCCGCCGCCAACCCAATCAACTGCTGTTGCGTCACCGTATCGCTGCCATCGTCAACGATAAAACAAGGCAAACCTAACGGCATGAGCCGTTTGAGTACCGAGGTCATCATGGTCCCGTGATTGTAGCAGGGGATCAGCACACAGGGAGAAAAAGCATTTTCTGTTATCGACATAACCGGATCTTCCCCTGGCTGGCAACAGACTCGCTGGATTTTGTACACAACAAAAACTGGAAAGCCAACAGCTGATGTGTTGCCAGCCACTGTAACTGCAGTTTTACCGTCACACCGGGCAGTAATGGACGCTGAAACTTGACCGATTCAATCCCGATAAAAAAATGATCAGGTACCAGCAGTGCACGGCCGTAGTTTATAGCCCAGTCCACTTGTGCCACACCGGGCAACAGTGGCTGGTGCGCAAAATGGCCACGAAACCAGAACAACGAGGACTCAAGGAACAGGATCACCGTGGCACTGTGCTCTCCGGTTTGACTATGGGAAAGTTCAACGGGCTGCATGAAACAGTTCCTGTAGCTTAAGGTAATCACGTTTACCTTGCGTATTTAGAGTAATGCTATCAACGACGCGCCAGTAGCGCGGCACAGCAACTGGCTCCAGCCACTGCTGCAGCCACTGTCGCCACTGACGTGTCAGCGATCGGATACCTTGCTGGTTCAGCAGGGTGTTACCCCGCGTATCCAGTACCAGTATCGCGCCGGTATACAGACGCCCGGCACGGGATACCGGGATGACCACAGCATCTGCCACACCGATAAGTGCCTGCAGGCGACGTTCAATTTCGCTGAGGGAAAAGCGTTTTTCTTCAATTTTTACGATGCGGTCACGACGTCCACACAAATGAAAACACCCGCCACCGGGAGAAAAATCCAGCCGATCATCCAGTACCAGTCCGCTTTTCTCCGGGAGGAGTGGCGACTGAACCCGCCAAATTTTTTCTTCATCAGACCTGTTAGATAACCCAGGTGCTGTTGATGCCAGGTGGGTTTTGATACTTGGATCTTCAACGTTGATATCTTCACTAAAACAAACATCTGCAAATGGCTGCCAGGGTTCATGGTCACTATGACAGCTGCGCCAGGCCAGCACGCCGGTTTCGGTACTGCCATAAATTTCATCCAGTATGACGCCAAAATACTGCCTGGCCTGACAGGTCGTCGCCCATGGCAGCGGACCCCCTGCTGATACTACCCATGCGCAGGGTAATTTTTTTAAACCGGGATCCAGACGGCGTAAAAATGCCGGGCTGCTGATAAAAGCATAGCAACATCGTTCATCTTGAGCGGCCAGTTGTTCAGGAAAATGTGTCAGACGGCAGGCAAAAGACAGGCCAAGCGCTATCGGTAACAGGATGCGAAAGGTCAGACCATAAAGGTGCTGATGAGTGACTGAGGAAAGCAGGTGGCAGCCTGCCAGACGTTGGCCCCACAATGCTGCCAGCCAATCTATTTCCTGCTCAAGGCTGGCCAGTGATTTGATAATTGCGCGCGGTAGGCCGGTAGAGCCAGATGTAAACAGAACCACAACCGAATTATCAGGGAGGGGCGGCAAAGTGGCGGCCAGCACGGCTTCTGTGTCTTGCACCAGGATACCCTGATCCAGCTGGATACGCGGACAGTCAAGCTTCAGAGGGAGATCGGTCAACAGGGCATCAAACTGATTTTGCTGTTCCTGTAATAAGGGTGCACGGCAGTGACCAGGGATAACCGGAGTTTTGGCACTGTGTAACAGCGCCAGCAGTGCTACTGTAAACCCGTAGCTGTCATCAAAACACAACGCCCAGCGTTGTTGTGGTCTTACCAATAGTTGACCACAAAGTAAGGCCACCTGCTGGCGCATCTCATCCAGCAGGTGACGTCGTTGGCCCTCCCTGGCAACCAGCGTCTGAGGTGCGCGCTTTTTGTCCAACCATTGTGCCAACGGCAGGGCCTTTGTTTCACTCATCTTTTTTTATCACTCGCGATCTCACCAGCCATTCCAGACCGATTAACAGGGCGATGAGTAGATAACTCACCATACCATTCCACAATACCCACAGGTGCATATCAGCATACAGACAGGTTGCCAGTGCAACAGTGCCGTTAACAATAAAAAACAGGCACCAGATTCGGGTCAGATTACGAGTATAAGTAACCGCCTCTGGTGGCAACTGTGGATCGCGCCAGCGCGCCAGTTGTTCCACCAGCGGCATACCAAAAAAAAGGGAACGACCAAACAGCAGTAATAATACTCCGTTGACCAGCACCGGGTAATAAAGTAGCAGTTGGTACTTGTGGAATAGGGCGCTGGCAAGGCACAGGGCAACACCGGTACAAGCCAGCATTTTGCTCATCCTGTGTTGTTCTCCTGACTGTCCTTTCAGTACCCACAGGCGTAACAGAAAAAACAGTATCAGCAGGACTGGCAGCCAGCGATTTTGTTGATAAACGAACCCCAACCAGATGACAAAAGGCCATAATAACATCAGTAGCGCACTGATGCCGTGGGACAAGCGTCGGTTGACTGATTTCATGGTGTCCTTAATAGATGATCACGGGTTCTGGCGCAGTTTTTCCACAACATTGACCACATCTTGTACTGTGTGTACCATTTTGAACTGTTCAGGATTGATCTTATGCCCGATTTTTTTCTGCAAATGTACCACCATGTCCACGGCATCTATGCTGTCCAGTTCCAGGTCTTCATACAGCCGTGCTTCAGCGTGGATACGCTCGGGAGAAAGTTCGAACAGATTCACAAGCAGTTCAGCAATTTCCTGATAAGTCGTTTGTTCATTCATAAGAGACTCACTTGTCATTAATTTCAGACATTGTGTATTGTGCCATGGGACTGAATAAATGCTGCCAGGGTAGCCACTGAGTAAAAATGCTGACGCATTTCCTCATTTTCTGCCGACAGCACCAGACCGTAGCGATTTTTCACAGCCAGCCCGAGCTCCAGGGCATCGATAGAATCAAGCCCCAGACCAGTGTCAAACAGGGGCTCATGAGTCTCGATATCGGCCGCATCAATCTCTTCCAGATTCAGCGTGTTGATAATCATATTTTTAATGTCAAGGTATAACTTTTCCATAGATTTGCTTCCAACAGATTAGCCATTTTCTGGTGTTAATAACTGTGTTAAATACCGGGTCAGCTGACGTGCTGCCAGTGCCTGCCCTTGATGTTTGTTAGTCATAACGTTTTTATTGGTGATGCGCTCGCATACTCTGACGTGAAACATCGGTTTTTGCGATGAAATCTGAAACCAACGGCTGTGTTTGGTTAATGTCGCCGGGTTACAGTTAATGCGCACCACACGGATATCACAACCACAACGCAGGGCAATGTTGGCTGCGCCCCGTTGCAGCCTTAAGGGTTCTCCCGGGCGGCTGCGGGTTCCTTCCGGGAAAATCAAAATATTGTCACCTGCATTCAGGCGCTGGTGAATATCCGGTATCAGGGTATCTGTCTGGCTGTTTTGTAAATAGCCGACGGCACGTATTACACCATTGATAAAAGGATTGCGTAGCAATGTTGTCTTCACCAGACAATCCATGTTCGGCATCACTGAGGCCAGCAACACATAGTCCAGCAGCGTTGGATGGTTGGCTACAATCAAACAACCCCGGTCTTCACTGAGCATGCCGGCACCTTCAATATGATAATTCAGTACGCCAGCGTGCTGTGCCATGCGCAGGAAAAAGCGAAAGCTGGCAGAAATACTGCGGCGTGCCATATAACGCCTGCGGTGTTCATTGGGCTGTATGACCAGCAATGCATTAAACCATACTAATGACAGCAACCATCCTCCCAGGCCGAATAATAAAAAACAACAGCTGGTCATCAGCAAACGCCACAGCCAGTTTAATCTTAATGCCATTGTTGTCAGTATTGTTGCAGCCATCAACGACACCAGTGCCAACTCAAACGTTCGCCTGTTACCTGAAAAGTACGGCGTCCTGCCAGCCAGCCATGTAAAAATTGCAGACTTTGCGGCAGTATTGACTCAGCCTGTGTTGTTATCGGCCGAGCCTGACAGTGTAGCACTTTATCAGTATCCAGCAGCAAGGCCACCGCATGAGGATAACAGGGCATTATAGCTGGCAGATACGGCTGATAAAAAGCAGGAATGGTGCCGTCAAAATCCACCAATAATACTCTTTGGTACCCACTTGCCTGCAAGGCACTGACTTCACATAGCCCTTGCTGGAAGGTATCAACACCCGCCGACAGGGAAGTAGAAACCAGTGGTGTCTTGGCGATGATGGTCAGACTGGCCGCCGCGGCATTATGCACTGACATAACAAAATCAGTAGGCGAGAGGCTTTCTTTCTGCGCCAGTGCACGCAGCATGTGAAAATTGTTTTCAAGTTCACCATGGCGACTGCCAAAAACCAGCGCATCCACCTGCTGACGATGTAATAATGCCAGACCACATTCCACCGCATGACAACTTCCTTGACTCATTCTACGCCGGGTCATTACAGGCAGCTGACAGTGTGCCAGCGGCGCATTGGCATCAATATGTGCTGGTTGTTGTGCCCACTGTCGCCATTCATCCACACTGGTCAGTCCAGGGGCCACTGCCTGCCAATCGACGATGTTAAATGAAAAATTCATGCAATGATCTCTGTCCGCTCAACGAGGGGATAAGGCATAAGAAAATTTTAGACGACCCGTGCTAAACCGGGCGGAAAAATCACCCTTTTAACAGAGTGATTACGGTCATCGTTAGCACGCAATAGATTGCCCTGAAGTGGACAATTTATTTTACCGGGTTGATGGATAGCTTTGTTTGCAGATTTTCCTGAATGGCATGATCGAGCTTGCGGATCCAGCGATTATAGTTACGATGAATTCTACCGTTATCAGCCCTTAAGTTCTGGCTACTGACGTAATTAATTCTGTATTCCTTCTCGGAATACTGGATGCGGATGTCTGCCCTGTGATCGCGTGTCATTAGATGAGCATCGATGATGCCCGGCGTATCCAACCTCATGATCCAGTTCTGCTGCTGGCCCGCTTCGAAGATAGCATTTTTTACCTGCACGCTGGTGTGATGCCAGGGAACGGGAGTCTGCACATTCAGTACTGGTGAGGTGCGCACACAACCGGTAAGAACCGCAATACACATAAGCCCAGTTAATAACTGATAATATTTTTTCATGGTATTCCTAAGGTAAGTTGACGTTTACGTGTTGAACAGAATAACGGTTAAGGCAGATCCATCAGGCAGAATAAAAAAGGCATCTTTCTATCATAGTTTGCCCGCGCTTCTCTACTTTATTATTGATGTAAAGGAAAAATAGCGCGTTTTTTTACAGTTAATGCGGATTCATTCATGCGTAAGGTGGGCACAAGGAACCTTATTTGTTACGGGTAACCTGATTATCTATTCCGCAATCAGCTGGCCGGCGTCCTGGATAGGGTCCATGACGATCATAAACCGGTGTTAATTACTCGACAAAATGGCACTGGCCGATGACGTCATTATTATCATGCAGTGCCGCTATCACTACTAATGTTGAGTACCGACATGTCCTGGATGAGATAGAAGTATGAAGATAAATCACAAGCCATCTTATTTTTTTATCTTAAATACCCTTTCCAAGCATTTTTATAAACTATAAATAACTAGACTCAGGTATTGAAACATCAAACAGCACATATTGTCTGAAACTGGAGAGAACGTGCAATGAAGCTTTACCTTCTGTCTCTGATTGTGGGAATACTGGTGGGTGTCCTGTATGCGGCTCTCAACATACGCTCACCCGCACCACCCGTGATTGCATTAGTTGGTTTGTCCGGTATGTTACTGGGCGAAAAAATCCCCGCTTTCATTAAGCTTAGTCTCAAGTCATGGTTCTGACCGAACAGGCTAATGACCCTATTTTTTCATCCCACAGTAGTGCTAACGCAATGGCAACCACCACAGGGGAAACAACCTGATGAACAGTGCACAAGACCCGGATGTTATTCTATTTCACGGTATTTTTACCACGCTTGATAAACGTAATCCTACGGCCCATGCAGTCGCCATCAAGGAGGGTCGATTTACGCATGTGGGCAGCGAAAAGGAAATTTTATCGCTGGCCGGGGCCGGCACCAAAGTGATCGATTTAATGGGTAAACGCGTATTACCCGGCTTGATTGATAACCATTTGCATATTATACGTGGTGGGTTGCATTTTAATATGGAACTGCGTTGGGATGGGGTGCGCAGCCTGACTGATGCGTTATCGATGTTGAAATATCAGGTACAGATAACACCACCACCGCAATGGGTACGCATAGTGGGTGGCTTTACTGAACATCAATTTGTTGAGAAACGTTTACCGACCATTGATGAACTCAATGCCATTGCCCCTGATACCCCGGTGTTTATTTTGCATCTCTACGATCGCGCCCTGCTCAACAGGGCAGCACTCAAGGTAGTAGGCTATAATAAAGATACCCCTGAGCCGCCGGGAGGACAAATTATCCGTGATAGTGCCGGTAATCCAACCGGATTGCTACTGGCAAAACCGAATGCCACCATTTTATATGCAACTCTGGCACAGGGCCCCAAGCTCCCTTTTGAATACCAATTGAATTCAACACGTCACTTCATGCGTGAACTCAACCGGCTTGGCGTCACGGGTGCAATTGATGCCGGAGGTGGTTTTCAAAATTATCCCGAAGATTATCAGGTGATCCAGCAACTGGAAGCGGAAAAACAATTAACCATTCGGATCGCCTATAATTTATTTACGCAAAAGCCCGGGCAGGAAAAGCAGGATTATCTTAACTGGACAGCGACGTCTACCTACAAACAGGGCACTGATTATTTTCGCCACAATGGTGCCGGTGAAATGCTGGTCTTTTCGGCAGCAGATTTCGAAGATTTTCGCCAGCCACGGCCTGATCTGGCCCCTGATATGGAACATGATCTTGAAGAAGTGGTCCGTATTCTGGCTCAAAATCGCTGGCCATGGCGTTTGCACGCCACTTACGATGAAACTATTTCACGGGCACTCGACGTTTTTGAACGTGTTCATCAGGATATCCCCCTGACGGGTTTGAACTGGTTTTTCGATCACGCAGAAACCATTTCTGAAGCATCCATCGATCGGGTCGCAGCCTTGGGCGGTGGCATTGCAGTACAGCATCGCATGGCCTGGCAGGGTGAATATTTCGTTGAGCGTTATGGCGCGGGTGTGGCGCAAGCCACACCGCCGATAAAGCGCATGCTGGACCGGGGTGTCAAAGTGTCGGCCGGAACTGATGCGACCCGAGTGGCATCCTACAACCCTTGGGTTTCCCTTACCTGGTTGATCACCGGCAAAACGGTTGGTGGCATGCAGCTTTATCCAAGGCACAATTGCCTGGATCGTGAAACCGCGCTGCGTATGTGGACAGAAAATGTCACCTGGTTTTCTAATGAAGAAGGTAAAAAAGGAAGAATCGAAGTTGGGCAACTGGCCGATCTGGTGGTCCCCGATCGTGATTTCTTTGCCTGTGCTGAGTCTGATATTGCCGATACCACAGCATTATTGACTATGGTGGGTGGGAAAGTGGTCTATGCCGCCGGCATATTCAGTGCTTTTGACCAAGGTATGCCACCACCCGCCATGCC
>CAZBYB010000081.1:0-7651 GCA_964496225.1 uncultured Yersinia sp.
ACACAATGACCCACATTAGACATCGCACGCATCAGCGCTTGGGCTAACTCCATGCCACCCTGACGATTACGCTGTAACAGATAAAATGCCATCCGCTGTGCTGATTTTGGCCCCACCCCTGGCAGACAGCGTAATGCTTCCATTAATGACTCAAGGAGCGGACTGGTTTGCATCAGAAAGGCATCTTAAAACCAGGAGGCAATGGCATACCGTTAGAAACAGCACCCATTTTTTCTTTTTGAATTTCATCAATACGGCGAACGGCATCGTTTAATGCTGCAGCAATCAAATCTTCCAGCATTTCTTTGTCATCGACAACCAGTAAACTCGGATCAATTTCAACACGGCTGCACTTATGAGCACCATTAATCAGTATTTTTACTAAACCCGCGCCAGATTCACCAGTAACCGTTAATTTTGCAATTTCTTCCTGAGCTTGCTTCATTTTATCCTGCATTTGCTGGGCTTTTTTCATCAAATCGCCCAAACCACCTTTACCAAACATAGTTATCTCTCTTTATAAGTAAGAATGAACCACATAATATACGCCACTCACTTGCTAGCGCAGTTAAATCGGTCTGATACTGTCTTCATCCAGATCAGCATCAAAAAACAGACGCAGAGTTTTAATGTTATCATCTACAACAATAGACTGGTGTGCCTGTGCCAGCCTTTCTTCATAAATAACCTGCCGCCATTCCAATGGCGTTTTTTGGGCGCTATCGTCATCCTCGACAACACTCAGTTTAATTGGATCACCGTACAATTCACTTAATGCATCCGTCAGGGTTTTGTGTGCTGATGGTGTATTTAAATAGCGCTGAGCTGAACGCAAGTGAAGATAAACATTATTAGGTTCAATCTGCTGCTTAAATGAATTGAGCGCCAGCTGTTGTACTAATCCCGGAATCGGTAACTGAGCAATTTCAGCCGCCCAAGGATCTCTCCTTATGGCTTCTTCGGCCAGCTTAGCCAATAACTCCGGTGTTTTTTCATGCTGCAATACCGAACGTAACTCTTTGGGCGTTGTCGTCAGTTCGGCCACTGCCTCCTGATGTTGCGCTTGCCAGCGATAAGCTTCTTTTTTACCTGTTTCTACCCCAAGGGTTTGTTCCAACTGCTTGTCTTCAATCACTTTCGTAAGAGGTTGAGGCTGTTGAGCGGATTCTATAGGCCATCGTGAAAATTTTGAGCTTACTGACCCCATTGTCCTGGTACTGTCAGAGGCTGGCTGCTTATTTTTCTTTGTGCTGTCGACTGCTTTTTGTCGCAATAACTGCGCTCTTGCCTGTAACACTCTGCTCGTAATATCAGGTAAAACCGTATCTGAAGAAATAACAGGGGCGGATTGGTTGTCTATTGGTAATACCGCTACCGGCACAACCGATTCTGTGCAAATAGCGGGTACGGGTGTAGAAAGCCCCTCATCATAATCCGGTAGCCTAATTTCAGATTCAATTTCAGGTTTAAAAGGCACTGGCTTTGGGTGAAACGCCAATGCCCGTAGCAAAGTCATTTCAACACCCATACGCCGATTTGGGGCATAAGCCAGATCTTTTCTTCCCATTAACAATGTTTGATAGTACAGCTGGAGATCCGCCGGGGGTACTACCCGTGCCAAGTCACGCAAACGCGGCCCAATGATAGTATTCTGATTATCTGGCATTGATGGCAATAGTTGTAACATGGCTATCTGATGTAATAACCCTAAAATTTCCACCAATAAATTATCCCAGTCTTCCCCACGTACAGCAATGTGCTCAACCAGAGTCATCAATTTTATTCCATCAGCATGGATTAATGTTTCAACAATTGCCAATGATTGTTCATCATCCAACATGCCTAACATCTGGCTTACCGTCATCGCAGTAACCTGACCATGCCCCAGCGCTATAGCTTGATCCGTCAGACTTAATGCATCACGCATACTACCATCAGCAGCACGTGCTAAAAGCTGCAAAGCACGTACATCGCGACTGATATGCTCTGCCTCCAGTACATTATCAAGCTGTGTTTGTATCTGTTCTGCACTCAGTGCCTTAAGATAAAATTGTAAGCAACGGGAAAGAATCGTGACGGGTAGTTTTTGTGGCTCAGTGGTTGCCAGAAGAAACTTGACATGAGCCGGCGGCTCCTCAAGCGTTTTCAGCAAAGCATTAAAGCTGTGCCGCGAAAGCATATGAACTTCATCGATTAAATAAATTTTAAAACGCCCACGCGCAGGCGCATATTGCACATTATCCAGCAACTCACGCGTATCTTCCACTTTAGTGCGCGAAGCAGCATCAATTTCAATCAGATCAACAAAACGGCCCTGTTCTATTTCACGACAATTGGCACAATGTCCACAGGGCGTTGACGTAATCTCAGCTTCACAATTAAGGCCCTTTGCCAGCAAACGGGCAATAGTTGTTTTACCGACCCCTCTGGTACCAGAAAAAAGATAAGCATGATGGACACGCCCAAGCGCTAGGCCATTAGCTAATGCTGTCAGAACATGTTCCTGACCAACAACATCAATAAATGTTTGGGGGCGCCACTTACGGGCAAGAGCATGATAATTCATGAATACCAGAAAATAAATCAAACAACTTTAATATGTCATGCTCACACAGCTCAGCCACTCAGAGCACCGTTACTAATCTGCACAGGATACCAAGCTGAAACAATTGAGCCCGAGTCTGGCAAGACATTGTTTGCCACCCAATTCGGATAACTCAACAACAAAAGCAGCATTTTTAACAATACCATCCAAACGACGAATCAGCTTTACCGTTGCTTCAACAGTACCACCCGTTGCTAATAAATCATCTACTACCAATACATTATCACCGGAACTGATACTATCAGTATGAATTTCGAGTTTATCGCTACCGTATTCTAACTGATAAGTTTCACTGATCGTTTTACGCGGAAGTTTCCCCATTTTGCGTACTGGGACAAAACCAACCCCAAGCGCTAATGCAACTGGGGCACCAAACAAAAAACCACGTGCTTCAGTACCTATAACTTTAGTTATACCTTTATCCACATAGTGCGCTGCTAACAGTTCAATACTTGTAGCATAGGCCAGCGAATTCCCTGTCAGACTGGTAATATCACGAAACAATATGCCAGATTTAGGGTAATCGGGAATGGTTTTAATACTTTCTTTAATTAATTGAAGCTGCTGTGTATACGCAACCCCCGTTTGAATAGTAACCGTCGGAGCTTTCATCATTTATGCTTATGCCTGATATATGCCTGACAAAATTTCTTACCAAGACTCCTCTCTAAATATTGCCAATTGACCAATAAAACACCCGATTATAAAAACAGCCAACTTTATTCAAAATGACAAAAAAAGGCAATAAATTAACAAAAATAAATAGTGTTTCTCGTAGCTATCACCACCGCACTGGAACTGACATTAAAAATTACCATTCCTGTAAGTACGTTGTCGTTTTTTAAGGAAAAGTCATTAAATATCTCCTACTATCATGGTCGCTTTATCTATTCATAACGTTATACTGGTGGAGTTTCGCAGCAGCTTTTCCATAAACTGGCTTGAGTCTGCTGCACTCATGGGATCCAGTATAATATCATGCGAACAAGACTCATTTACTACGTTAAGAATTAATGTTGCCCCCTATGTCCGTGGATAATGCTCCACCAGAGTTTCAGCTTGCTGTAGATCTTATTTATCTACTGGAATGCAACGCAATCACACCAGAAATGGCACTGGCCGCACTGGAAATAGTCAAACAGGATTATCAGAAAAAACTCGCAAAACCTACATTAAATCACTGGCCTTACAGCGACTAACTGAAATCCTGACACTTGTCATTAAACCAGTATGAGGCATTAAAATGAATTTCACGCAGGTGGCTAATGAACCCACAACCCGGAATGAAGAATTTTGATCTATGGCTAATAGTGCTATGAGATCAATGATTTCTTGATTTCCTGTACCTCAACATCCTGCCCGGTATTGTGTAAATATACTTCAAGCTGATTAAAAGCAACCTTGATATGATGCTCATTGCATAATTGATGAATGCGCCGGTTCAACTCATCTACCGTGTAACTTCGATCCGAAAGCACACGTACGTACACACGCAATTCATGATGAAGAGCACTGGTTCCAAAACTCATGAAAAATACCTGAGGTTCAGGATCGGCCATCACTCTTGGGTTGTCATGGGCGGCCTGCAATAGTATTTTTTTCACCATATGAAGATCAGAGTCATAGGCTACATTCACCTGAATCAGGATACGGGTCACAGTATCTGACAACGACCAATTAATTAGCCGTTCAGTCACAAAAGCTTTATTCGGAATAATCACTTCCTTGCGATCAAAATCCGTAATCGTGGTAGCACGGATACGGATTCTACTCACATCACCGGAAAAAGCACCAATTGTAATTGTATCGCCAATACGTACTGGTCTTTCAAAGAGAATAATTAAACCAGAAACAAAATTAGCAAAAATTTCCTGTAAGCCAAAACCTAAACCCACAGATAATGCCGCCGCCAACCACTGCAATTTATCCCAAGAAACACCAAGAGAGCTCAGGACAGTCACGACCCCAACCACAGTAATCAGGTAGGTTAACGTAGTGGTAATCGCATAGGATGTTCCCTGTCGTAACTGCAAGCGCGATAATACAAGTACTTCTAACAATCCCGGCAAGTTGCGTGTCATGATATAAGTGATAATCAGTGCCAATACAGCAAATAATAGATTACTGAGTGTAACTGGATTTAATACATCACTTCCTGCAATGTTGCTGTTGGAATGCCACAGAGAAATGCTATCAAAGTATGAAATAACCGTTATCAAATCTGACCATATCCAATAAAAGCCAGTGGTGAATAATAAAAAGAGTACCATGGTGGTCAGCCGTAACGATTGCTGATTAATTCTCTCCAGTGCCAGTGGCGGCTCGTCAACAGGCTCGCTGCCTTCTGTACCTTCTTTTGCCAGGTTCAATCTGCGGGATACTGCCCGACGATATGCCAGACGATGCGCTGCAACATCAAGACCACGGATAGCGGTTAGATAAACAAGACTCCACAAGAATAATAAATAAATACTATTAATCCAACGACCTGCCAATTGTAATGTCGTGTAAAAATAACCTGCAACCATCAAACCAAGTAAAATCAAGGGTGTCATGGTAATTGCAGTGACAACGATCAACCTGACGGCATGGCTGTTTTTTTCATACCAGCTTTCATGGCAAAAAGGAAAAATAAATATCAGAAGCAGGATCAACGCAAAAAGAACCACCACCTGACCCATGACATCATCAACTAACAATAACGGAGTTTTCTCGCTCAAGGTGAACCAGAATATCATTGGTAATAAAGCGATCGCCAAACGCAAGACTTGCCTGCGATAACGTGCACAGCGGGCAGCATCAATACCAAAGTGCCTTCTGGTAATACCATTGGGTGATAACATGCGGTAAGTAAGATTAAATACCAGCCACAACAGTGCCAGACGCTGAGACAGAATCCATAAAAAATCACTTATCTCGATGTCACAACATAAGCACCAGTAACCTATACCCAAAATAATCAGTACACCCGGCAATACTTTTAACAACGTCAATAAAATTGCCTGCGGTGTGTGTAATTGACTATCGTGTTTTAACTGCCCAACGCCGCGCGTTAATTTTTCAAGATAGCTGTCGATAAGTTTGTAACGCCAGCAGATTATTCCAATCACTATCAACCCAGGCACGAAAAATGCTAATGATGCCAATAATCCATTTAATGGATCACCTCGATAAAAATTCAGGCGCATCTTGCCAATTTCACCTTGTATGGCATGGGGTAACATTTTCCACCATGTCCAATCCATAGGCTTATTACTGCTTACCCAAAAAATCTGCTGTGTCAGCGTATGTTTTAAGGACGCATTGACACTCACGAGTTGTTGCTGATTAATCTGTAAATTGATCGCTAACGCCAATTGATGGCCAAGCTGTTTGTTCAATTCATCCAATAACGTTCTGCGGATATTAATAATTTGATTTAATTCATTTTTAACCGTATCAGTGACTTCTTTCTTGCTATTACTTATCTTCGTCTGAAGATATTCACCACCTTGGGATAATTGATCACGTTTCTTATTCACGTCAAACTGTTCCAGACGCAAATCAGCAATTTGTGTCGCTATATCCATATCCATAATCAACGTAGTGGCAGGCAGGTCGAGTTGCTGTTGATAAAGGATCCGGGATAACAATAAACTCCCCTTCAGTACCGCAATTTGCTCTTTTAAACTGAGTTCTGATTGCAATGCACGATCAAGCAAGTTTTTTATTTTAATATTTTGTTGAACCAGAGCATTACCTTCCTTGGTATTATTGACCAATCGTTGGCTGAGCCGCAGATTAATAGCCAATTCGTTGCTGATTAACGGATCGTTTTGAATATCAATAAGATCTTCGGATGCGGATGCGTGCACTTTGTTAGCTTTTGTTTCCGAAAGAGTTAAACGTTTACTACTTATAATTTCTTGTAACAAATGAACATATTGCCCTAAATGATCGATATGCGCTTTGGTATAATCCTTTTGTTTTTGTAACAAGTCCTGCAAGGTCGTATTCGCTTCCAGATTTTTACGTTGCAATTCCAACTGAGCATTTAGATATGCTTGTTCAGTGAATAACGCGTACTGTTGCGTTAGCCTCAACGCTTCTTTATTTGTTACCAACCCATTAAGCTGATTACGAATCAACTGAATACGCCAAGATGCCTTATACATAAGACTTTGCATACGTTCCGGTTGAGTCTGAAGTAAAACTAACTGACTGCTATAATTGGCCAAATCTTCCTGTGCCGATTGTAATTCATCCAATGTTTGACTAAGGCGAGTTTCAAGTTGTTTTAATGGCAGATCTGCAAAAAATTCACGATTTAACGTAATATCGGATGCATTTAATGCATCCAGATCATCAGCTGCTCTATGTAATTTTGCGGGCGCTTGGGCCAGTTGCTGTTTAAGTTGGTTGCTCTCCTGCTTTATCCCTTCGATGGCATCTAAAAATTCCAGTGTCTGTATGAGATCCTGCTGAGAGAGTTGATCCACGGGAGTCAGATTTTTTTGTTTATCCAGTAACTCTAATCGGTTTTGGACATTATTGCGGCTGGGGATTTCACTATTTGCTGCGTGAGATGATGGCAAAACCATCACCATGCTGGATAACAACAAGAAAAATAACCTAACACCATAAGATAAATTCAGGAACAAAGAAGATATGACATTAAGGCTTTTTTTCATAAAACCACTTCAGTTAATTAAACAAGAACATTAAAACCTCTTGCCCTGGATCACATATACTCTAATATTATATCATAAAAATGATAAGAACGAATGCATAATCAGCCCATCAATGAGTTTATAATTTACTTTAAGCATCAGAATATTAACAATCATGTACGAGGTAAATGCTATTTTTGGCAATACTCATGATGAATGCAGTATTAATGAAATCAATATCCTATTATCATTATCTGGATCTTTCAGGCATTAAATTTCCTTGACGATATCAGCCCATAAAATATACCTTGGATCAATTATACAGCCAGACTGCTAATGGTAACCTCAACCATGTTAAACGTGCTTATTTGAACGGTATAAAAATGTTCACCCTGTA
>CAZBYB010000082.1:0-1693 GCA_964496225.1 uncultured Yersinia sp.
ATGGCCATAAATGGCTCTGGTGTCAGAGACACCGTTCGTGTGCTGAAAGTCGGTATCAATACCGTCATCCGGACGTTAAAAATCTCTCACCCGGACAGGTAACCAGCCGTGTGGTGGCTTATGAAAAATATATTGAGCTGATTTGTGAGGTTGACGAACAATGGTTTTATGTGGGCAGTAAGGCACACCGGTACTTGCTTTTTTTAAATCAATTCATAATAAATCAGTCAGTTATGATACTTATGACTTAAGGATGACTGTGACATAACCCGATTTATATGACCTGTGCTGAGGGATACTATTCCAGTGTCTATGGGTACATATTTTATAACATTAATGATAGGATTTTTTCTTTTTTTTTGTGCCATGATTGCTATATTTTTTATCAACATATTGTTTTTTATGACTATTTTTTATGAACTCATGATTCTTTTATTTGTCACACTAACATATAGTATATTTAATATAATTTAATTATGTTTTATTTGATTTTATTATTAAATTTACATATTATTAACATAAATATTAATGGTACTGGTTGATTTTTATCCTTATTTTACCTGTTACTTTTTTGGAGTCACCCTTATGTATGTTAATACCGTATCTGTAGTAACCGACAATAAGTTCATAGATATTAACGGTGAAGATGTTGTTCACTACGGTACAGCAATCTCTGTTGATTGTTGTATGAATAAGATCCATTTTCATGACAGAAAAATAACAATTAATGTTAATGAAAAACAGAAGAGACTTATTATGTGCTTGCTTAATGATATTAACCGTAAGCAGGATATCATAAAAGTGGTATGGTATGAAAATTATAAAGGTATTTCTGATAACAACTACCATCAACTTATTCATAAATTTAGATTGCTGTTAACTGAACGTAATCTGCCTGGTAACGTGATAAAAACTATAAATAGGTATGGATTAAGATTAGATACCAGTTTATTAGCATCTTCTTCGGTTGAGGATGATGGTAAATTTTATGGGTACGCATGATGGTATTACTTAAGAAACAGTGAACTTAAATATTCGTAGAGCTCTCTATTAAAACCCGGGTTACTTGGTCAACTTAATCAATTTAAGCACTCAACTTTCACGTACGTTTAAGTGTGCTGCAGTTATGCGTTTGTCTTCTTAAAATCTCATAAACAGAGCGAATGACCTTCAAAAAGTCTGTTTTGTTGGATAATCGTGTCAACCTACCCTGATTTTGGCCTGCATCCAAGGTATTATAAAATTTATTGGCAACTCACACTTTATAGACCTTTGTGGAAATTCGTGCGTTGTTAGATGTTTCAAACCTCCCCTGTGACTTATGCATATCTCCACTTTTCGCTCAATGACACGCTACATCCTTTTTGCTTGCAGCAAATTTTGCAAGAGTTCTGATGAACGTTATCCTAAAAACGTCAAACCATCATATTTCCAGATGGCTTGACATCTTGTTTATTTCAGTGTTGGCAAAAACGATAGATATCCGACTTAACTAGCTGGCTGTGATTTAACACTTTTTATTCCTGTTCTGAGATGGCGAAATGCGGTTCCTTTATACTGGAGGTAGTACGTCGCGATTCGCCTTTATGCTGAATTTTATTTAACTGTCTTTCAAGTTTTGGAAATAACTCATTAATTGCAGTATACATATCATTATGTTGCGCACTGGCAACCAAGCGACCGTGAGCCGTGC
>CAZBYB010000082.1:1703-7630 GCA_964496225.1 uncultured Yersinia sp.
TGGCATCTGCAATAAATCCGTGGGGACCCCGGGACAAAACGACATGGGGATTAATTAGTGGTGTTTGCCATTTATCGAGTTTGCCCAATCGATCTTGAACATGCTGGCGTATTGCTGGAGTAATATCTATGTGTTTGCTGGTAATGTTAATGATTGTCATATTAAGTTACCTCATCTTTTCAGCTAAGATTACTCTAGCATAGCGTGTTTTCCGATAAAAATACGATATTGAGTTATGATTTATTGTTGCATTTTGCAAAAAATAATAGCGGTATCAGGTTATATAAACTGCGACGCAAGCGGGCAGAAGGTTTTTTAATTGAAGACTTGCTATGGTAGCAAGGATCCGACGGCCGGCCTTGGGAAGGTGCGGATAAAGTGTTCATGCTCCAGATGACGGTAAACTACCGGATACCTTTGACACCGGTACCACAAGTTAGGGTGCGTTCAACCCTGCCGAAGGCAGGCTACTTTTTATCGCTAGCCTGATACAAAATTCAGGCTGGTATGTTTAATTAATTATTTTGCTATTCATTGATTATATCTGAATTAATTGCAATCAGTTCAGTCACCTTATTGGCTTGATTACTTAAACCCAGTTGTTGGTATGCATTTTCCATCAGTACCAGAGCATTTCGGGTAGCTTGAGTATCGGGATAATTTTTTAGCATTTTTTCTACGCGGTTAACAACTGCAACGTAAGCTTCGCGTTTGGTATAATATTTAGCAATAGCCAACTCGTGGTTAGCCAGCCTGTTTTTTAAAAAAACTAATCGCTTGATTGAATCCATGACAAACTGGCTTTCAGGGTGCTCTTTAATGACTTTATTGAAGTTGTTGAAAGCAGCACGAGCGTACTGAGGATCCCTGTCTGAGCGATCAATGCCGAAAAAATTTTGTAATGTATTATCGTCCATCGACATGTTGATTAAACCATGCATATATAACACGTAATCAATGTCAGGATGTGTCGGATTAAGGCGTATAAAACGATCTATTGAAGCTTGTGCCAGTGGTAAATGATCTGATTTATAGTAAGCATAAATTAAATCCAGCTGCACCTGTTGTGAATAGGGCCCAAAGGGGTAACGGCTGTCCAATGCCTCCAGTTGTGTAATGGCATTTTGAAAATTGCCATGCTGTAATTTTTGCTGGGCAATGGCATAGAGTTCAGAAGGAGGATTATCGGGAACTAAATTTTTTTTACTGGAACAGCCTGAAATCAGGCTTAATATGGCAATGGCCACCAGATATTGCATACGCATCATGACGCTTTTATTATCCTTTTTTCATCATATGGTTATTGATCAGTGCGATAATGGATAGATTCAGAAATCCATTACAATAGCACATTATAATTTAAGCAGCATTGCCATCAAACCCAACCACTAACCAAGAAACCGACTATGGCGCAACACGTACAACTTAATGCAACGGTGCTTGAATCTCAATTAGGACAACGTCTGGATCAGGCTTTGACCGAATTGTTTCCTGATTATTCACGATCACTTATAAAAAAATGGATCTTAGATAATCGTATCCATATTAATGGCTTATTAAGTAATAGACCAAGAGAAAAAGTGCTAGGTGGAGAGCAAGTGGTCATCGATATTCATATTGAGGAGGATACCCTCTCGATACCCCAGAATATGAGTTTACATATTGTTTATGAAGATAACGATATCTTGGTCATTAATAAACCACGTGATTTGGTTGTTCACCCTGGGGCTGGTAATTCACATGGTACCCTGTTAAATGCACTCTTGTATCATTATCCAGAAATAGCTGATGTTCCACGTGCAGGAATTGTACATCGTTTGGATAAAAATACGACAGGCCTTATGGTTGTTGCCAGAACAGTTCCTGCGCAGATACGATTGGTAGAAGCACTGAAAGCGCGTAAAATTACTCGTGAATATGAAGCGATAGCTACAGGCTTCATAACAAGTGGAGGAAAAATAGAAGAACCCATTTCCCGTCATGCTACAAGACGCACTCATATGGCAGTGAATCCCTTGGGGAAACAAGCTGTTACTCATTATCGCATTATGGAGCATTTTCGTGCCCATACAGGTTTACGTTTACGACTGGAAACAGGCCGTACTCATCAAATCAGGGTACATATGTCTCATATTAATCATCCACTAGTAGGAGATTTAATTTATGGTGGTCATCTGAATGCTCCCAAGGGAGCCTCTGATGCATTGGTTACTGCATTATATCGTTTTGATCGCCAAGCGCTGCATGCCAGCATGCTACGTTTGTATCATCCAATCAGTGGGGTACAGATGGAGTGGCGTGCAACACTGCCTCAGGATATGGTCAATTTGATTGATGCACTTAAAGCGGATACTGAAGCATCTAGAGGTTAAATTGATTAGCAATGATATGTTAATCTCTCCCTGCTGGCCAGTACCACTAAATGTCAGAGCCTGCAGTACAACGCGCGGTGAAGGTATCAGCCTTCCACCTTATGATTCATTAAATCTCAGTGATCGTGTGGGTGATGCGCCAGAAAGAGTAGCAGAAAATCGCCGATTATTAATGCAATATGCCAGATTACCAACAATGCCAGTCTGGCTTGAACAGGTTCATGGTACACGTGTTTTACGGCTTACTGGCATGCAACAATATGATATTCAGGCTGACGCAGTTTATAGCAACCTTCCCGGGCAGGTTTGTGCTGTCATGACAGCAGATTGCTTACCCGTATTGTTTTGTTCAATATATGGAGATGAAGTTGCTGCGGTTCATGCGGGTTGGCGAGGCTTATCTTCGGGGATTCTTGAACAAACTCTGGCACAGTTTACTGCACCACCTGCTGCCATTTTTTCCTGGCTGGGCCCGGCTATAGGTACAAAAAAATTTGAAGTGAATGAAGATGTAAGGTCTGTATTTACTAGCATGGATGCGATTTATTCTTCTGCATTTATTCCTGTGGGTATTAAATATTTCGCTGATATCTACCTGTTAGCCAGATTACGACTACAAATTGCTGGTGTTAACAAGGTGTATGGTGGTGATTACTGTACGGTAACCGACAATCAGCGATTTTTTTCCTGGCGACGGAAAAGAACTACCGGGCGCATGGCCAGTTTAATTTGGCTAACATGATCCATGAATTTGTTTTAGGATTTTTTGATGACATATAACCGGGTATCTACAACAAGCTTGTCAAAATAATATTTGAAATTTTGCGAGCATGGCCTCATTTAATTTCTACAGTGATTTTGACCAGAGTTTTGGAGGTGTTATGCGTCTGGATCGTTTTACCAGTAAATTCCAACTTGCTCTTGCTGATGCCCAGTCTTTAGCCCTTGGGCGTGATCATCAATTTATTGAACCCTTACATTTAATGAGCGCATTACTCAGTGAGGAAGGAGGAACTGTTCGTCCGTTGCTTACTTCTATGGGTATTGATATTGCGCGCTTACATACAGAGATAAATCAGGCTTTAGAGCGATTGCCACAAGTTGAAGGTAATGGTGGTGATATTCAACCTTCTCATGAATTAATACGGGTTCTGAATCTCTGCGACAAGTTAGCACAAAAACGTGCTGATAAATTTATTTCTTCTGAATTGTTCGTTGTCGCTATTCTCGAAAATACAGGTTCACTGGCAGAATTACTGAAAACCCTTGGTGCTACGACTGAAAAAATCAACAAGGCAATTATGCAAATGCGTGGTGGTGACAGGGTGGATGCTAAGGGCGCAGAAGATCAGCGTCAGGCTTTAAAAAAATACACCATTGATCTTACTGAAAGGGCTGAGCAGGGGAAGCTGGATCCGGTGATTGGCAGGGATGAAGAAATTCGCCGAACCATTCAGGTATTACAACGCAGGACAAAAAATAATCCAGTATTAATTGGTGAACCAGGAGTAGGTAAAACTGCCATCGTTGAAGGACTAGCCCAGCGGATTGTCAATGATGAAATACCTGAAGGTTTAAGAAACAAACGCGTATTATCGCTGGATATGGGTGCGCTGGTAGCTGGAGCAAAATACCGTGGTGAGTTTGAAGAACGGCTAAAAGGCGTATTGAATGATTTATCGAAACAGGAAGGTAACGTTATTTTATTTATCGACGAATTGCATACCATGGTGGGAGCAGGGAAAAGTGATGGTGCCATGGATGCCGGTAATATGTTAAAACCGGCGTTAGCCAGGGGTGAATTGCATTGTGTTGGTGCCACGACACTTAATGAATATCATCAATATATAGAGAAAGATGCCGCGCTAGAACGCCGTTTTCAGAAAGTATATGTTGCTGAGCCTGGGGTTGAAGATACCATAGCCATTCTACGCGGTCTTAAAGAACGTTACGAGTTGCATCACCACGTACAGATCACTGATCCGGCAATCGTTGCTGCAGCGATGCTTTCTCATCGTTATATTTCGGATCGTCAATTACCGGATAAAGCAATTGATCTTATTGACGAGGCGGGTTCAAGCCTGCGTATGCAAATGGATTCTAAACCAGAATCTCTTGATCGCCTTGAGCGTCGTATTATTCAGTTAAAGCTGGAACAGCAGGCATTGAAAAAAGAATCGGATGATGCCACTAAAAAACGCCTGGAAATGCTAAATAAGGAATTGCAACAAAAAGAATCCGAGTATTCAGAGCTGGAAGAAGAATGGAAGGCTGAAAAGGCCTCATTAATAGGTACACAGAATATTAAAGAACAGCTTGAACAGGCCAGGGTTTCCCTGGAACAGGCGCGTCGTAACAGCGATTTAGCAAAAATGTCTGAGCTACAATATGGCAAAATTCCAGGGCTTGAAAAACAACTGAGTGCAGCAACTCAGGTGGAAGGTAAGTCCATGAAACTGTTGCGTAATAAGGTCACTGATGCAGAAATTGCTGAAGTACTTGCGCGCTGGACAGGTATTCCCGTAGCTTGCATGCTTGAAAGTGAACGCGATAAATTGTTACGAATGGAAAATGATTTGCACAAAAGTGTCATTGGCCAGAATGAAGCTGTTGGCGCGGTATCGAATGCTATTCGGCGTAGCCGTGCTGGTTTATCCGATCCCAATCGTCCTGGTGGATCATTTTTGTTCCTTGGTCCCACTGGAGTGGGCAAAACTGAACTATCTAAGGCCCTGGCAAGGTTCCTGTTTGATAGTGATGATGCAATAGTGCGTATTGATATGTCGGAATTTATGGAGAAACATACGGTATCGCGTTTGATTGGTGCCCCTCCTGGTTACATTGGTCATGAGGAGGGAGGATACCTTACTGAAGCAATACGTCGCCGCCCTTATGCAGTTATTTTATTGGATGAAATTGAAAAAGCGCACCCTGATATATTCAACATTCTTCTGCAGGTACTTGATGATGGCAGGCTTACCGATGGGCAGGGTAAAACTGTTGATTTCCAAAATACCGTGGTCATTATGACATCTAATCTGGGTTCAGACATTATTCAGGAGCGTTTTAGTCAACTGAATTATGCTGAAATGAAAAGCATTGTAATGAATGTTGTCAGTAAATATTTTCGCCCTGAATTTATTAACCGTATAGATGAAATCGTAGTTTTCCACCCATTAGGGCATGCGCATATTGCTTCTATTGCGAAAATTCAGTTAGAGCGATTGTACAAACGCTTGGAAGAAGGAGGCTATAATGTCACGATGACTGCAGATGTAGTGGAATTTCTGGGTGAAATCGGATTTGATCCGATCTTTGGTGCACGACCATTAAAGCGCGCCATTCAACAAGAGATTGCAAACCCGTTAGCGCATAAAATACTGTCTGGTGAATTGATACCAGGTATTCCAGTAACACTGGATAGAGAAAATCATCATATTGTTGTCAGACAAGCTTGTATGGAAACAGCTGATGGACAAGAAAAAATAATTAATTGAAAATTTTTTAAATTTTCATGTTGCGAAAAGCGTTGAAGGGCTTATAATGCGCGGGTTC
>CAZBYB010000083.1:0-4075 GCA_964496225.1 uncultured Yersinia sp.
GTGAGCGGTGATCTGAAGGTTACAAAAGACGGTGCGGTGGCCAATGGCAGCGCCAGCAATATCGTTCAGGCCCGGGTCACCGACGCTAATGATAACCCGGTACCTAACCTGAAAGTCAATTTTAGTGCGACGAACAGTGCCATCATCACTAATCCAGCCAGTGGCATCACGGATGCAAATGGCCTGCTGACAGCCAGCCTGACCAGTATAGTGGCTGGAACGAGTACAGTGACGGCGGCTCTTGACAGCGGCAATACCGGCAAGGTGGATACTCTTTTTGTGGCGGGTCCTGTCACTTCAATCAATTTAATTATTCTGGTAGATGAGGCATTCTCAGATGGCTTTGATACCAACATTTTGCAGATAAATCCCCGTGATGCTTATGGTAATCCGGTACCTGATGCCGCTATTGACATCACGGCAGATGGAGGCGCCACTGTGAAAACCCCTCGGGTTACCAGCAGTTTCGATGGTATAGCGACAGCGGATGTAATCAATATCACACCGGTATCAACGACAGTTACGGTAAACTCGGGGCCAGCGACTGCCAGTCTTGTTGTTAATTTCACACCTCCAGCAATTACTGGTGTGAGCGTCAATCGGGCATTTTTCAAAATCAATGAAGGTTTCCCAAAAACCGGTTTTCTTGGGGCTGAATTCCAGATAATGAGAAATAATGCGGTTGCAGATAATAGTTCTTATGTTTGGACCAGCAGCCATGAACGTTTGGTTTCTGTCAGTAATACTGGCATGGTGAAATTTATTGCTGATTTCCCGCAAGGGACTCCTTATATCACCATTACGGCCACACCTGTTGCGGGGGGCGCTGCGCTCAATTATCATTTCCGTGTAGGGACATGGTTTATTAATAATGGGAGTACCCGATTAAACTTAACGAGCGCGTCCGATTTCTGCAGGGCAAGTGGATCTTCGTACACCATACCGAATTATAGTAGTATGGCTGACGCCAGTAACCTGAGCGCCCGTGTTGTCAATGGTAAACTCTGGAATGAATGGGGCACCCGATGGGGGCCTTGGTTGAGGTCTTCTTACTGGATCAATGGCGCATCGGGCGGAACTAATTCTGTCATCAATATGAACGATGGTAGCTTGAGTCAAACAAGTAATGAATATAATTATGTGGTGTGTTCGAGATCGCTTTAAGGATGCGGTGTTATTCAATCATTTCTGTTACAAGGTGTGGTAGTGATGATTAGCCTGATTGCTGCCCTTGCGGCAGATCGTGTCATAGGTATGAAAAATGCCATACCCTGGCATCTACCGGCTGATTTGCTATGGTTTAAGCGCCATACGTTAAATAAACCGGTCATTATGGGACGCAGGACATTTGAATCCATTGGCTTTGTCCTTCCGAATCGTTTGAATATTGTCTTAAGCAGCAAGCCAGCACATGACATCCGAGTTTCCTGGGCCACAACGTTGGATGAAGCTTTAGCGTTGGCGGGGCTTGCTCATGAAGTGATGGTGGCCGGTGGTGGGAATATTTATCAGCAATTCCTTCCTCGTGCTGATCGGTTGTATTTGACGCACATTGATGTTGACGTGGAGGGAGATAGCTGGTTCCCGGCTTATCAACCGGATGAATGGCGTTTATCCTTCAGTGAATACCATGATGCGGATGCAATGCATACTTACGGTTACTGTTTTGAGATCCTGGAGCGCCGCTAATGAAACTTCTTACGAAAACTGAGGGAGACTCCGTGTGTTTTTAGTACAGTGCAAACTCTCTATGATTTTGTATACATTCCGCCTCTGTGCGCCGCCTGGTATTTGTTTTCCTGCAGCGCGTTTTGTAAGAAGCCTATTGACCGGCGTAACGGTTATTTTTTGCTTTTACGGCCGCTTTAACGATAGCAGAAAATACCTCAGCTTTGAGGGATGCCCCACCAACTAAAGCACCATCGATATCGGGTTGTGTGAATAATTCTGCGGCGTTGCTGTCGTTTACTGAACCGCCATACTGAATGATGACTTGATCAGCAATAGTTGCATCTTGCAAAGCAAGATGGGCACGGATGAACTGATGAACGGCCTGTACCTGTGCGGGGCTGGCAGATTTTCCGGTACCGATAGCCCATACAGGTTCATAGGCAATGATGGCATTGCTGAAGGCATCCACGCCATAAATATTCAGTACTGCATTGAGCTGTCTGGCACATACGGCTTCGGTTTGATCTGCGGCATTTTCTGCTGCAGTTTCACCGATACAGAGTACGGGAATCAGCCCTACTTTTTTTAATACACCAAATTTTTGTGCAATAAAGGTGTCGCTTTCCTGATGATAATGACGACGTTCAGAATGGCCAATAATGATGAATTGCGCCCCGATATCTTTTAGCATTTCAGCTGAAGTCTCGCCGGTATAAGCACCCATAAGGTTAATACCTACATCTTGAGCACCTAGTGAAATCGAGGTGCCAGCCAGTTGGTGCCTTGCATGATCCAGATAAATCGTCGGTGGTGCAATAGCAACGTGACAACCTGCCAGTGGGTTGAGTTCCTTGCATAAGTCAGCGATGAGTGCTGCAACTCTGTGAGTACTGCCGTTAAGCTTCCAGTTACCCATAACGAATGGAGATCGCATTTGTTGTTCCACATATAATTAAGATGCATGCATTTTGTGGGTAAACCAGCACCCGATACATAGCAGTATACAGTAACAGAAGGGATTGAAAATGAAAGCCTTACATCGTATATCTCTGTGAGACCCTGATGAAGGATGCAGGAGACTGGTCTGATGCGTACCTTTTATGAGAGACCAAGTGTTCGCGGGCCAATACCACGGGCATGATGAACGACATAAAATTATTGTAAATCAACCTGTTATCCAGTGCCGGTGACGTAACCGGACAGGTGTTTTTAGAAGCGGATTCAGGCAACAGTGGCATGGAAAATCGTGACAATGCGGGCAAAAAGGGTGACGTCCTTCCCCCTGCAGCTTAAAATGATAAAATTTTATAACTTCTCTACGCAGAGAACTAAAAAAGCAGGATGAAAGAAAAGGTATTAGTTACTGGTGGAACTGGTTACATAGGCTTACATACTGTAGTGCAACTGCTGTCTTTTTTCATTGGCAAGCCGGGGATCTTGCGGAGTACTATGCTGCTCCTCAGCCGCTAGTAAAATGCCGGGCTGTGGCGCTCAGTTCGGTATAAATAGAATGTGTGAAGATATGGTACTGTTAACAAAGTTATATTTGAGGTAAGCTGAAAGTTTTAAGCCGGGCTTAATACAATGAAAGACAGATATTACCCGATTAAGGAATCAGATTTTATCAGAGAAATAGAGCCCCATATCATCAGGCACTACAGGCGTCCCCAGGGTGCTGTCTGTCCGGGCCTGCATACTGAAGAAGACAGAGAAAGATACAAAACGCGTTCTGCCATTGAACGTTTCTTCGGCAGGATAAAGGAGAACAAAAGGCTGGCCCTGCGTTTTGATAAACTGGATATCACTTTTTTCTCTTTCTTCGCTATTGCCTGCCTTAAGGTCTTTAAACTACTTTGTTAACAGTATCATACCTAAAGTATAACTTTATTAACAGTGCCATACACATGCAGGCAAAAGCTAGCCAAGCGAAAAATATGGGGGAAATAATTAAATCCAATGATTGGAGTATCGAAAAACCGAACCTGTCAACCGCATCCTATCGATAGTTGGTGTATTATTTTAGCGAGTCAGGACAAAAAATCACTGCCAGCTAAAGGGCCAGAAGGCGATAAGCAACGTGCAAAGCTTGCTCAACTGCAATGATTGTCGCTACTGCCAAAAATAATGGGTTACGTGAAATCGTAACCCATTATTTTATTTGGTGGAGCTGGGGGGATTTGAACCCCCGTCCGAAATTACTACACCTTTGGTACTACATGCTTAGTCCCGTCTTTATCGTCATCGGTCAGCTGCGGACGGACACGCCACTAACAGACCAGCTTGATTGTATTTAACGCTTCTTCCCCAAGCAAGGCTTTCACGCGAGCTCTTTTAGATTTGACCTCTCTTAATCCCCGTCCCAAGAGCATAAGGCTGTGGAGAGAGGATACCGTCAGTTTTTTAG
>CAZBYB010000083.1:4085-7559 GCA_964496225.1 uncultured Yersinia sp.
GTTTTCGTCGTTTGCGACTATTTTTTGCGGCTTTTTTACGAGGCCTACCGCACCTCGGCATGCACCTGGGGTTTCGCGAATTCCGTCGAATCCAAAAATCAGCCCCGTTGAGCGTCCTGAGTCTATCAAAACTGGCGCTGTTATGCCAGTGGCTTAACGGTGGGCGTTTTTCATAATACGCGCTTTATCCAGTTGCCATTCACGATTCTTGATATCATCCCGTTTGTCGTGTTCTTTTTTGCCCTTAGCCACGCCAATTTTAACTTTACTCCAGGCATTTTTCCAGTACATAGAAAGCGCTACTATGGTATAGCCTTCACGATTCACCCTGCCAAACAGGGAATTGAGCTCACGTTGATTGAGCAGTAACTTGCGCGTACGCATCGGTTCACAAACCATATGAGAAGAAGCAACATTCAACGGTGTAATGGTAGCACCGAAAAGCCAAGCTTCACCTTTTTTGAGTACCACATAGCTATCGCTGATATTGACTTTTCCCGCACGCAGGGACTTGACTTCCCAACCCTGAAGGGAAAGGCCTGCCTCAAATTCTTCTTCAATAAAATATTCATGACGGGCGCGTTTATTCTGTGCAATGGTCGCTGCCCCGAATTTGGCTGTTTTTTTCTTTTTCATCATGTTGAGCATTATACTGTTGTTGATAATTAATGAAATTCTTTCCTGTCAGATATGGGTATCATTTACCCGTTTATTATGGTTGAGAATGGGTAACGTTTTGTCTGATGCTGAATCAATGACAGGGCTAAATTTGAAATTTTACAGGAAATGTTATGCCACAAATTAGTCGGTCTGCATTAGTTCCTTTTAGTGCAGCACAGATGTACCAACTGGTGAATGATATACAATCTTACCCCCTGTTTTTACCTGGCTGCACGGGTAGCCGGGTAATTAATAGCAGTAATAACGAAATGATGGCTGCGTTGGAGGTCGCCAAAGCAGGCATCAGTAAAACCTTTATTACCCGTAACACCATGAAGGATAATCAAAGTATAAACATTCAGCTAGTGGATGGCCCATTTCACCAGTTAATGGGTGTCTGGCGTTTTATTCCACTGAGCTCTCAAGCATGTAAGATTGAATTGTACCTGAATTTTGAGTTCAAAAATCAATTTATCGCACTGACCTTTGGTAATATTTTCAAAGAACTGGCGGCCAATATGGTACAAGCGTTCACACAACGTGCCCGTGAGGTTTATTGTGTCTAAAATCAGTGTTGAAGTGGTGTATGCCTTACCTGAACATCAATATATCATTATCGTTGCTGTGATTTTGGGGAGCACTATCGAACAGGCGATAATGGCTTCTGGTTTGCCACAGATACGTCATGATATTGATTTAAAAAGTAACAAAATTGGTATTTACGGACGTCCTGCCAGGCTGGACGATCTCGTGCACGAAGGTGATCGGATTGAAATATATCGACCATTAATTGTTGACCCTAAAGAGCTGCGTCGCCAACGTGCAACTGGAAAAACATAACCATAACTACATGACTTGGGTTAATTACCTTGCTATGAATTTTTCATTTAGCTGAAAAATAACAAGAAATTTGTCATGAAATGAAAAAATTATAACGCTGTCAGGCCTGCCCCAGCCCGGGCACAAAGGAATCTTATTTTTATGCCATTCCAGACAGCTTTGAATAACACAGACCCTGTTTGTCAAAAAATAACCTTGTATCAATAAAGTAGGAGTGACTGAAATAAGATTTACTCATTTTTAATATTAATCAATTTATCGTTTTTATTAAAAGTGAGTATCACCGTCTGTTGAGTCGCTTGTTGATGTCCAGACTGCTGGCGAAAAAGATAAAACCATGTCTTGCTACCAAATGGATCATCCATCATGGGTGTACCGAGAATATAGGCAACCTGTTGTTGCGTCATACCGTTATGAATCCTTGAAACCTCACCAGGAGAAAGCCAGTTGCCTTGATTAATATCAGGGCGATACACCATTCTTTCCAGTGTGGAACATGCGGTAAGCATAACAAATACGATTATTGCTGTGATGCTTATCAGCGTCTTGCAGTACATGGTCTCATTCCTTAATGGAAATACAGGGCATCGATGATAAAGGACATCGCTACCGTTGAACATCCTTTTACAAGGCTGACAATTGATTCTGGTACAGGTTTTCGACAAAATTTCACTGAAATCTTCAGTAGATCCTAAAACAGGTTTTTAAAAATCATGCTGTCAGTAATTCTTTTGCGTTTGCCAGTGTATTTTTCGTGACTTGGTTACCGCTCAAAAGACGTGCAAGCTCCTGCAGGCGTTCCTGTTTGTTTAAATGCTGTATTTGTATTTCTGTCTGTGCGCCATCAGTATGTTTTCTGACAGAAAAATGGTGGTGCCCGCAACCCGCAACTTGCGGCAGATGAGTGACACACATGACTTGTGTAGATTCCCCTAACTGACGTAGCAAACGCCCAACAATAGCAGCAGTTTGGCCACTGATGCCCACATCAATTTCATCAAAAATTAACGCAGGTGTTTCCATTTTACGGGCTGTAATTACCTGAATTGCCAGTGCAATACGAGAAAGTTCTCCTCCTGAAGCAACTTTTGCCAGTGGTTGTAGTGGCTGCCCCGGGTTGGTCGTCACATAAAAATCGACGCGACTGGCTCCTTCTGCATTGATATGCTCTGGCTCAAATACAACCTCAATGGTGAATTTACCATGTGGCATGGCAAGCTGATGCATACTTTCGGTAATCAGTGTCGATAGCTCTTGGGCATACTGTTGGCGCAGTTGATGTAGTTGACGTGCAAGAACGATGGTCTGCTGGTAATGCGTGTTGACTACCTGACTTAGTCTTTCCTGCTCCTTTTCCTGTTGCAATAATAATTCTTGTTCCTCGCGTAATTGTTGGTGTAGTCGCGGTAATTCTTCCGGAACCACCCGATGTTTACGTGCCAGACTGAGCTGACAAGATAATTTTTGTTCCAGTTCATAAAACCTATCTGGATCCATATCCAACTGCTCGCTGTAATGGCGTAATTCATCGCTGGCTTCACTGATTTGAATGGACGCTTCTTTCAACATGATCAGTAATGCATTTAATTTGTCATCCATTCCGACCAGTTCAGCTAGCTGGTGTCTGGCAACATGTAATTGGCTGAGCACATTATGTTCATCATCATCAGCCAAACATTGTAGTGCTTGCCTGCTGACAGATTGCAACTGGCTACTATTAGCAAGGCGCCGATATTCCTTATCTATCTGCTCATATTCTCCGGTTTGAGGTGAAAAATCATTGAGCTCTTTAAGATGGTACTGTAAAAGCTGTTGACGTGAATCGCGTTCTGGAGCTTGTTGTTGATGCAATTTTTGTGCCAGACAACTTTGATGCCACATATGCCAAGCTTGTTTCATATTTTCCAACAGCGGCGATTGAGCAGCCCAAGCATCTAACAGCTGTTTTTGGTGACTGGGTTTTAACAGCAACTG
>CAZBYB010000084.1:0-7553 GCA_964496225.1 uncultured Yersinia sp.
TGCCGTCATTTTTGGGGAGATAGCTCTTATGATCGTGGAGGGCATTATTCAAACCCTCTGGAGCAGGATTTATGCAGGGAGCCAGATGCGGTGGATGAAGGGCCTGCACTGAATAATCCTCTGCTGGCTTCCTTTGGGCAACAGGGGAAGGATTATTTGTACCTGTTATCTCAACTGGATGAAATACAGGAGATACATGCTTTTGTTGATATACAACCTGATAACCTGTTGCAGGCTATACAGCATGATATGCTGGAACTTAAGGACTACAGTATTACAGGGACTACCGCAGCATCATGTATACGCAGTGATAATAAACGCGTGCTCGATTCTGCCGATCATTCCATCAGTTTTCATGTTTGTCATAGCCCACAGCGAGAAATTGAAGTACTGCATGATCAGCTACTGGCATTCCTGATGGAAGATCCTGAATTAACAGTCCGTGATATTATTGTCATGGTGACGGATATCGACAGCTACGCACCTTACATTCGCGCGGTATTTGGTAATGTGCCCGCTGAGAGATACCTTCCTTTTACCATTTCTGATCGAAAAATAAAGTATGCACACCCGGTATTGTCGGTTTTTCTCACTTTGCTTGATTTACCTCAAAGCCGGTTTAGCGCAGAAGAAGTCTTCATCCTACTGGAAGTCCCTGCACTTGCAGGCAAGTTTGGCATTCAGGAAGAGAATGTACCGCATTTGCGGCAATGGGTTGAACAATCAGGTATTCGCTGGGGGCTGGATGCTGATAATCTGCGTGATCTCATGCTACCTGAAACCGGCCAGCATACCTGGCAGTTTGGCATAACCCGTATGTTGCTAGGCTACACAATGGATAGCCGTATGGGTACCTGGCAGGGGGTATTGCCTTATGATGAATCCAGTGGCTTATCTGCTGAACTGGTAGGAAAACTCGTTGAGTTATTAAGGCAACTGAGTCAATGGCGAGCACACCTGGTCGAAGTCAGGCCGTTGGTTGAATGGTTACCCCTGTGCCGTCAGTTGCTGGATACCTTCTTTGAACAGAGCGAGGATACTGCAGAGATTCTGGCGTTGTTGGAACAACAGTGGCACCAGGTGATCAATTATGGTCTTGCTGCCTGTTATCCTGATGCCGTTCCGTTAGGGGTATTACGCGATGAATTAGCTACCAGCCTTGATAGTCAAAGAATCAGCCAGCGTTTTCTTGCAGGTGCAGTTAATTTTTGTACATTGATGCCGATGCGATCCATCCCTTTTAAAATTGTTTGTCTGCTGGGTATGAACGATGGCTTGTACCCATCAATAGTGTCGCCACTGGGTTTTGATTTAATGGCACGGCAGAGGCGGCTGGGTGACCGAAGCCGTCGTGATGATGATCGTTATCTTTTCCTGGAGGCGATATTGTCGGCACAATATCGCTTATATATCAGTTATACAGGACGATCGATTCAGGATAACAGTGAGCGTTATCCTTCCATTTTAGTCAGTGAACTTATCGATTACATTGCGCAAAGTTACCGTTTACCTGAAGATGCTTCACTGGATGTAGACAGCAGTGCCCAGCGGGTGACAGAGCACATACTGTGCTGGCATCCCTCAACGCCTTTTTGTGCAGAAAATTTTATCCCGGGTAGTCGGCAACAAAGTTATGCCGCTGAGTGGTTAGCTGTTGCTCAGGCCAAAGGGCAGGCCTATCCTGATTTCAGCCAACCATTGCCCCATCAAGTATTAAAAGAAATTTCCCTTGACGATCTGATGCGTTTCTATCGCCACCCGGTACGGGCCTTTTTTCAACTACGACTGGGAGTCAGTTTCATTACTGAAGAAACAACATTGCCGGATGAAGAGCCTTTCGTGGTGGAAAATCTCAGCTGTTATCAAATTAATACAGAATTATTATCTGCAATGGTTGAACAGGAAGATGCTGACAGATTTTTTAGCAAACTATGGGCCTCAGGCCGGTTACCCTTTGGCGCTTTTGGGGAAATGTTCTGGCAAAAACAACAACAGGAAATGCTTTCTCTGGCACAACGGATCAACCATGAACGTCATGAATCTCATCCTCTCGAATTGAATATCACCGTTAACAATCTGGTGTTAAAGGGTTCTATCCCTCAGGTTCAGGCGGATGGTTTATTACGCTGGCGTCCGGCAGAACTAACGGCAGTGGATGGATTGCTGTTATGGCTGGAGCATTTAGTATATTGTTTGGCCGGTGGCAATGGAGAGAGCAGGATGTATGGCCGAAAAGGAACCTGCTGGCGTTTTGCTCCCCTTTGCAGGAACGACGCCTGTCAGTATTTTCAGGTGCTGATTGAAGGTTATCAGCAAGGGTTGTGCCAGCCATTGCGGCTTTTCACAAAAAGTGGCTGGGCGTGGTTAAATGAGTGTTATGAGGTTAGCAGTGGGCAAATTCTTTGGGATAAAGATACACAAGCTAAAGCCAAGGCTAAATTATTACATACCTTATACAATGCCTGGGGGCCAGGAGAGGGGGACGATCCCTACATACAAAGAGTATGGCCTGTCATGAATGACGCTGATTTAAAAATCCTATTGAAGGAAACTGAACGTTACTTACTACCGGTGATGCGCCATAATTTAAGAGAGCTTAACGATGTATAAGCAGGTTATTGGTATTATCAGTACGATTTTTTTGTGGTTTTTTTTTATTTCATCCACGTGGGCACTGGTTGATTGGCAACCACTGACAGAAACCATTTATAAAAGCCCCCATGATCCTCGCGTGTACCAGGCTATCAGGCTAACAAACGGCATGAAAGTATTGTTGGTGTCTGATGTATCAGCACCACATGCGCTGGCAGCGCTAGCTTTACCGGTTGGTTCTCTTGAAAATCCTGCCAGTCAGCAGGGTCTGGCGCATTATCTTGAGCATATGATCCTGATGGGATCCCGGCGTTTTCCGGTATCGGGTAGTCTGGGTGAATTTTTAAGCAAGCAGGGTGGCAGGTATAATGCCAGTACCGCTTCCTGGCGTACGGCTTTTTACCTGGAAGTGGCCAATGATGCCCTCACCCCGGCGGTTGATCGCTTGGCTGATGCCATTGCCCAACCCCTGCTTGATCCGGCTAATGCTGATCGGGAACGCCATGCCGTTAATGCCGAGCTAACTTTGGCACGATCCAGAGATGAAATGCGCATGGCGCAGGTTGCCGCAGAAACAATCAACCCCCTGCACCCTGGTGCGTTTTTTGCCGGTGGTAATCTTGAAACCTTGAGTGATAAGCCCACCAGCCTGTTACAGGACGAACTGATCCGGTTTCACCAGCGTTACTATTCTGCCAACCTGATGGTGGGCGTACTCTACGGTAATCAATCTGCCAGCCAGCTGGCACAGCTTGCAGCAGACACATTCGGAAAAATTCCGAACCGCCAGGCTCATATTCCTCCCATCACCGTACCTGTTGTCACACCGGAGCATAAGGGGATCCTCATTCATTATGTGCCAGCACAACCAAAGAAACAGCTGGCTATCGAATTTCGTATTGAAAATAACAGTGATCGATTTCGCAGTAAGACCGAGGCTTATATTAATTACCTGATGACCAATCGCAGCAACAACACCCTGGCAGACTGGTTACAAAAGCAGGGTCTTGCTGAAACCCTTCACGTACAGACTCATCCCATGAGCGATCGCAATGAAGGTGTACTGACAGTGGGGGTGACATTGACAGACAAAGGGCTGGCAGAGCGGGATCGGGTTGTTGCGGCTATTTTTAGTTATCTCAGTCTGTTACGCAGCAAAGGTATCAAGACCGATTACTTTAATGAAATGGTTAAGGTGCTGGATTTGGATTTTCGCTATCCTACCATGACGCGTGATATGCATTATATTGAATGTCTGGCGGATATGATGCTGCGTGTTCCCATTGCCCATGTTCTTGATGCGCCTTATCGAGCTGATCGTTACGATGCCACAGCCATAGCAGCACGTTTAGCTGAAATGACCCCGCAAAATGCCCGCATCTGGTTTATCAGCCCCAAAGAGCCTCACAATAAAACAGCCTACTTTGTTGATGCCCCTTATCAGATAAACAGCATCAGCAGGCAACAGCAGGCAACATGGCAACAGATTGGCCAGCAGATCAGACTGTCGTTACCAACATTAAACCCCTATATTCCGGATAATTTTTCCCTGATGGCATCAGAGGTGAAGGTGGGTGCATCGGGAACAGAAAATACCAGTATTCTCCGCCCACAACAATTGCTAGACCAACCGGGTTTACGCCTGTTCTATATGCCCAGTCGGTACTTTGCTGATGAACCCAAAGCTTCGGTTTCTATTAACTTGCGTAGCCGGTATGCATGGGATTCAGCCCGTAACCAGGTTTTGTTTGTTCTTACCGATTATCTGGCGAGGACCTTGCTGGATCAGTTAATTTATCAGGCAGCAACAGGGGGAATTGAATTTTCCACTTCATATAACCATGGATTGTCGTTATATGCCCATGGTTTTACCCAACATTTACCCCAATTTCTAACAGCATGGGTTGCCGGTTATGCGGGTTTTCAACCCACAGAGGAGCAGCTACTACAGGCCAAGTCTTGGTATCGGGATCAACTGGAGGCAGCAGAAAAAGGCAGAGCGTATGATTTGGCCATTCAGCCGGTACGACAGCTATCCCAGGTACCTTATACTGAACGTCAGGAACGCCAGCAACTGCTGGATACTATCCGGGTACAGGATATTACCGCTTGGAGAGATCATCTGCTAAAAAAATCGGCGGCTGAGTTTTTGGTGACAGGTAACATGACAGCGCAGCAGGCCAGCCAGCTGGCCGATTCACTGAAAAGTCAGTTAGGTTGTGAGGAAAGTACCTGGTGGTCAGCGCCGGAGGTAGTGATTAACCAGCGGCTGTTAGCCAGTATTCAGCGTACCAGCGTGAGTACGGATGCTGCACTGGCGGCCGTGTATATTCCTTATGGGTACAATGAAATTGAAGGAATGGCTTACAGTAATCTGCTGGGAAAAATTATCCATCCCTGGTTTTTCGAGCAGTTGAGAACCCAGGAGCAGCTGGGCTATGCGCTCTTTGCTTCCCCCATATCGGTGGGACGTCAATGGGGCATCACTTTTTTGCTACAAAGCAGCAGCAAAAATCCGGATTATCTCTATCAGCGTTATCTGGCCTTTTATCCTGAGATAGAAAAACGCTTACGTACCATGAAAGATGAAGATTTTGCGCAATATCAACAGGGTCTGATTAACCAGTTGTTACAACGCCCCCAGACGCTTGATGAAGAAGCCAGACGATTCAAAAATGATCTTGATCGCGGTAATTTTGCCTTTGACAGTCATGAAAAAGTGCTGGCACAAGTCAGGCAATTGACCGCAACCCGGCTTGCGGACTATTTTCAGCAAGCGGTTATTCAACCACAGGGTCTGGCACTGTTATCACAGGTTAATGGTTATGGCCACAATAATACCTTGGCCTCGGGTGCGGGCGGGGAAAAGTATCCCGATGTCTCTACCTTGCAAAAAAGATTACCCCTCAAAGGGCAGGTACCATGACCGTTGCCGTTCCTCAAGGACTTGATCCCCTGACATTACCTCTGTCAGGGGAACGCTTGATCGAAGCTTCTGCAGGAACGGGAAAAACATGGACTATCAGTATCCTGTATTTACGGTTGCTGCTTGGATTGGGCGGCAGTAATGCGTATGGCCGGCAACTTAGTGTGAAAGAAATACTGGTACTTACCTTTACCGATGCGGCAACCAAGGAATTAAGGGGACGCATTCGTGATAATATTCACGGATTACGCATGGCCTGCGTGCGTGGTATGAGTGATGATCCTATGTATCAGGCGTTGCTGGCGGACATACCCGATAACACTAAAGCTATCTCAAGCCTGCTGCTTGCAGAACGTCACATGGATGAAGCGGCCATTTACACCATACATGGTTTCTGTCAGAAAGTACTTACTGACCATGCATTTGAATCCGGCAGTCTGTTTGAGCAAACGCTGGTGACTGACGAATTACCCCTATGGCGGCGAGCCTGTGCCGATTTCTGGCGTCGCCATTGCTATCCATTACCCCTGCCTGTTGCCCGTGCAGTGCATCAGCAATGGAATGGGCCGCAGGCATTATTGCGTGATATTTTGCCCCTGCTGGATGGAGAACTGCCGGTATGGGTACCGGTGCCCGATGATGATGAAACCCTTATCAGTCGCCACCATAAAATCGTTGGGCTGATTGATAACCTGAAAATACAGTGGCGGGCCGTAGCGGGTGAACTGGGTGCACTCATTACGCAATCCGGGGTGGATAAACGCAGTTACAGTACCCGACATCTGCCAAACTGGCTGGAAACCATTACCTTATGGGCTTTACAGGAAACGCAGGATTATCAGTTACCCAAAGCATTGGAACGGTTTTGCCAGTCCGTGTTACGGGAAAAATCTTCCAACGGAGCGGCACCGGAACATCGGGTGTTTGTCGCCATTGATCACCTGATTGAACAACCGTTGACCCTGCGGGACTTGATCATTGTGCGCGCAGTCAGTGATATTCGTGCTTGTATAGCACAGGAAAAACGCCAACGCGCCCAACGGGGTTTTAATGATTTACTGACGGAGCTGGATACTGCCTTACAAGGTGAGAATAGCCTGTTACCGCAAATGATCCGCCGTCATTATCCGGTCTTGATGATCGATGAATTTCAGGATACAGATCCTCAGCAGTACCGTATTTTTCAGACTCTTTATGTTGGCCAGCCAGATTGTGCCCTGTTGTTAATCGGTGATCCTAAACAGGCCATTTACGCGTTTCGCGGTGCTGACGTCTTTACCTATATCCGCGTTCGCACCCGGATCAATATACAGGCTCAGTATACACTTGACACCAACTGGCGTTCTTCCCATGCCATGGTACGGGGGATCAACCGTCTTTTTCACCAGGTGAATAATCCTTTTTTATTCGCAGGCATTCCCTTTATTGATGTCAGTCCAGCCCGGCAGAATGCCTCTTTGGTATTTCAGCTTAATGGACAGACTCAACCGGCGTTGAGTTTCTGTCTACCACCGGGAGAAAATATCGGTATTCAGGAATATCAACAGACGATGGCACACCAGTGTGCCCGTGAGATACGTAACTGGTTGACAGCAGGTCAGAGTGGTCGGGCCTTTCTTATCAGCGACAAAGAAACCCGGGCAGTTCAGGCAGCAGATATCAGCATTTTAGTGCGTAATCGCAGTGAAGCGACTCTGGTTCGCAATGCGCTTAAAAGTCTATTGATTCCTTCCGTGTATCTCTCTAATCGGGATAGCGTTTTTGAAACTCCGGAGGCAAAAGATTTACTCTGGTTGTTACAGGCAGTACTGGCACCGGAACAGGAACAGCGATTACGTCGTGTCATGGCGACGCGCCTGTCCGGGCTGGATGCGCGCATGCTGGACGCGCTGAACCATGATGAGCATGCATGGGATACGCTGGTGGAGGAATTCAGCGCATTACGTTCGCACTGGCAGCAAAGGGGTATATTACCTATGCTGCGTGAATTCATGGCCAGGCGCGCTTTGCCAGAACACTTACTGGCCAGTCCTGG
>CAZBYB010000085.1:0-7527 GCA_964496225.1 uncultured Yersinia sp.
TTTTAGGATTAGCCCTGAATGCACCTGCTCAGCAACAACATACCGATCCCCCGGCTAAACCGGATACACTTTACATGTAAGATATTATGATCCCCCCCCGGGACAGCCCCATACATTCACTAATACGGATTTGCTCAAAAAGCTGGCGGACTTTCATGCAGTAACGGGCTTAAACTGCGGGAGCGAAGAACCCCCTGTTACGAAGATAGCCAGCGCCCGCTGGCGAAGCTTTAATGGATATGTCATCTGATCATAATATATTAAACCACAGGCGGTCAGCCACATTGTGGCATGGTCAACGACGATTCCATCAGGGAACCGTAAATAATTATTCAGACCTGTCATTTTGAGCAGCGCCAATGATGGATGTCATACGAATCTGACGATTGTTATCAATTTCCAGATTGGACAACACCACTACCTGTGGCAAACTGCGGCGCAAAAAACGAGCCAGCAGTGCACGCAAGGCATGATTAACCAGCAGTACACGAGGTGCTCCCAGCATATCCTGACGTTGTAATGCTTGTCTGGTTTGTTCAAGTAACTTGTCTGCCAGACCCGGCTCCAGACCTCCTCCGCTTTGCAACGCCTGAAGCAGTAATCTTTCTAACGCACCATCAAGGCCCATTATCTGTATCTCGTCCGTGCCTGGAAACCATTGCTGTGCAATAGAACGTCCCAATGCAATACGCACTACGGCTGTCAGTTCATAGGCATCGGCTTGATTGGGGGCATGCTCCACCAAAGTTTCAATAATGGTACGCATGTCACGGATGGATACCTGTTCATTCAGCAGGTTTTGTAACACTTTATGCAAGGTGGTCAGCGAAAGTACTGCTGGGATCATATCCTCCGTCAGCTTGGGCATATCCTGCGTAACACGATCAACAAGCTGTTGAGCTTCCTGTCGGCCAAAAAGCTCACCGGCAAACTGGCGCAACACATGGTTTAAGTGTGTTGCTATTACTGTACTAGCCTCAACAACCGTGTAACCTTGCACCTGAGCCTGTTCACGCAATCCTGTTTCAATCCATATCGCCGCTAAGCCAAAGGCAGGTTCCTGTGTCAATTCACCAGCTAGTTTACCGCTGGCATTACCGGGATTAATCGCCAGCAAACGTCCTGGATGAGCTTCACCCCTGGCAATTTCCACACCTTTCATTAAGATACGATAATGAGCTGGAGCCAGTTCCAGATTATCCCGAATACGAATTTCGGGCGGCAAGTATCCAATATCCTGTGCGAATTTTTTTCGAATACTGCGAATACGCCCAACCAATTCACCATCCTGGCGTACATCGACCATCGGGACTAACCGATAACCGATTTCCATACCCAAGGTATCCTCAAGGTGCACATCAGACCACGTTGCTTCTACTACCGGTTGCTGGTTCTTTGTGGTAGGCAGGATACTTGCCAATGACCTGAATTTTTGAGTGCCTCTTAAGTGCCATGCCAGACCGAGCAGGACCGCTGTAAATAACAGAAAGACAAAATTGGGCATACCAGGCACTAAACCTAACAACCCCAATACAGCAGCACTGAGTAACATGACCTTGGGGCTGGTAAACAGCTGGCCTATCATCTGTTGACCAATATCTTCATCGGTACTATTGACACGGGTGACTATCACACCCGCCGCCGTTGAAATAACCAGCGCAGGTATTTGTGCGACCAGGCCATCACCAATCGTCAACAGGGTATAACTTTCGGCGGCATAGCTCACGGACATGTTATGCTGCAAAACCCCAACCAACAGGCCTCCGACGACGTTGAGTATCATGATCACAAGGCCAGCAACGGCATCTCCACGCACGAATTTACTGGCACCGTCCATTGAGCCGTAGAAATCTGCTTCCTGGGTCACTTCCAGACGCCGTTTTTTCGCTTCTTCTTCGCCAATTAAACCCACATTCAGATCAGCATCAATTGCCATTTGCTTGCCGGGCATACCATCAAGAACGAAACGGGCACCTACCTCAGCAATCCTTCCCGCACCCTTGGTGATAACCATAAAATTAATCACCACCAGAATAATAAATACCACGATACCGATAGCGTAATTACCACCGACCAGAAAATGCCCAAAAGCTTCAATGACCCGTCCTGCCGCTGCCGAACCCTGGTGCCCATCCAATAAAATAATACGGGTAGATGCCACATTCAGCGACAAACGCAATAAGGTAGAAAACAACAGAATGGTTGGAAAAGCAGTAAACTCGAGAGTATGCCGGGTAAACATGGCAACCAACAATACCATGATGGAAAGTGCAATATTAAAGGTAAACAGCAGATCCAGAATAAACGGTGATAACGGCAATACCATCATCGACAGGATCATGATGATCAAAACTGGCCCGGCAAGTAACTGCCAGGAGGTTTCTTTCATGCTATCAGGCAAGCGAAGCAGGGAGGCCAGATTAGCCATAAGTATCATTCTCTCCAACAAAATTCAGTGCTTCTGGCACCGGTAAATTTTCAGGTTTCTTTGGAACCACTCCTCCTTCCCGCTGCCAGCGTTTGAGCTGATAAACCCAAGCCAGCACTTCAGCTACAGCAGCATACAGGGTCACAGGAATTTGTTTGCCTATTTCACTATGGCGATACAGTGCACGCGCGAGGGAGGGTGCCTCTAATAATGGAACACGATGCTGAGCTCCCAGTTCACGAATACGTAAAGCTACCTCACCTGCACCCTTAGCAAGGACTTTAGGTGCACTCATTTTTTTATCGATGTACTGTAATGCCACCGCATAATGGGTCGGGTTAGTGATAATCACATCTGCCTTTGGCACATCAGCCATCATGCGCATTTTTGAAAGTGCCAACTGAACCTTCCGGATACGTCCTTTTACCAGCGGATTTCCTTCATTTTCCTTATTTTCATCAGAAATCTCTTTTTTCGACATCCGCAATTTTTTTGTATGGCTGGTGATTTGATAGAAAACATCAAAGACCACCATAGGTATCAGACCTAATACGACTAACAAACCGCAGAACACAACTAACTGCATGGCCTCGCCCAAGGCTCTTATCAGTGATTCCGATGCCAGATGCAGCAACCTTATTCTGTATATCCACAAAAATAGGGCAGTGACTATACCCACCAGGAGTATTTTTAATATTGACTTGAGCATGTCAGCCAATAGCCGGCCGGAGAACACACGTTTAAGACCATTGACAGGATTCAAGCGGGAGAGATCAAATTTGATGGATTCAGTGCTAAATAAGATGCCCCCCAGAAATGCAGGTACAGTAAGAGCCACCAACGTTAACCCTACCATAACCGGAAATAATACCCATAAAGTATGTACTAATAATTTCAGCATCTGAACAATCATCTGTCTATCATTGCTAACAATGCCATGATCAAAACGGAAACCTTCAGTAAATATGAGGATAAACTGGCGTACCATCGATTCGCCTGTCATCCAGAATATCCCTAATCCGGCGGCTAACATCAGCATTGACGTTAATTCACGTGATCGGGGGATATTCCCTTTTTCACGTGCTTTATTCAGCTTATAGGCAGTGGGAGCCTCATTTTTCTCAATGTCACTCTCTTCAGACACGGTACATATTTCCGTTCAGATAGAAAATCAGGCAAGCAAAATATTAGCCAGCATGACAAAAAATCGATTCATTTATGGACTGAATAACGTAGAAATTAGCTGCTTATTTACCAGATGGAATGATCTTATGAGCATCCCTGCTCAGTTGTTGCCTGTGTTACAAGCCACTGTTTGCTGGCATTGGTACTGCAGTAACGTGAGGAGGGGCTGCTGAACCATCAGCAGGTTGCTGAGATTGAGATGGTGCAGGGGCCGCTGAACTACCTGCAGGTTGCTGGGTGTGTAATGATGATGCAACAGGTGTGTTATCTACCGCAGGTACCGTCACCGGGATAGTCGGTTGGCCTTGCGATGGTTTCAAATTATCAGTCTTTCCTGTTTCCAGCGCTTTACTGGCCAGATTTTCATGCTTAATTGCCGCTTCTGTCTCTTTATTCAGTACCAGGATACTAATACGTCGGTCCTGAGGATTACCGTCTGGCGCATCTGAACTCATCACCGAGGCCATACCTATAATGCGCAATACCTTACCTTCAGACAATCCACCTGCGATTAATTCACGGCGTGACGCATTCGCCCGGTCAGAGGACAACTCCCAATTGCTATAACCACGCTCTCCACCCGCATAAGTCAGATTATCGGTATGCCCGGATATACTAATTTTATTGGATAATTCATTGAGAGTGGGCGCAACAGCATGCAACAGATCACGCATATAAGGTTCAATTTTAGCACTACCTAACTGGAACATTGGCCTACGCTGGCTGTCAATAAGCTGAACTCGTAAACCCTCATTAGTCAGATCTATCGACAAATGATCGCGTAACTCTTTAAAGCGCTCATCCTTATTAATCACCGACTCCAGTTTATTTTTTACTGCAGTGAATTTAATCTTTTCTTTCCGTTGTGCCTGAGTTTCAATACGGGGGGATTTTTTAACTTCGCCTTCCTGTTGCGTGCTATCAGCACCACCACCTGGAATAACGCTACTGCTGATACTGATATTTTTGCCGCCGTTTAATGCAACTTTCAAGGGTGTCCTGAAATAATCAGCGATCTGCATTGCGACTTGGGGACTGGATATTGAAATCAGCCACATTACCAGAAAAAAGGCCATCATCGCTGTCATAAAATCGGCATAGGCAATCTTCCATGAACCATGTGTCATGGATGAATGATGGCGCAGTTTTTTCCTTTTAACCAGAATAACCGGATGTTCCTGCTTCATTCTCTTCCTTCTTTTCTCAACAGGGGTGCTTTCACCCTACGTACATGTTCTTCCAGTTCAAAAAACGATGGCCGTTCAGTGGTATAAAGTGTCTTGCGACCAAATTCCACAGCAATTTGAGGAGCATAACCATTCAAACTGGACAGCAAGGTCACTTTAATACATTCCATCATTTTACTGGTTTCAGCACTCTGCTGACGCAGTAAGGTTGCCAGGGGAGAAATGAAGCCATAAGACAGCAAGATACCAAGAAAAGTCCCCACCATCGCATGTGCGATTAATGCACCTAACTCCGCAGCTGGACGATCAGCTGCACCCAGTGCGTTAACCACACCCAGCACAGCGGCCACAATACCAAACGCAGGCAATGAATCACCCGCCACCGCGAGGCTGCTGGCAGGACCTTCGCTCTCCTGTATGAAGGTTTCAATCTCTTCATCCATGAGCGCTTCAATTTCAAATGCATTCATATTTCCACTAACTATCAATCTAAGATAATCAGTTAAAAAATCCATTATTGCCTTGTCAGAAGAGATTGACGGATAACTGGCAAATATCTCACTTCTTTTGGGATCGTCGATATCACTTTCAAGGGCCAGCATCCCCTGTTGACGAGATTTTGCCAACACACGATACTGCAAGGCCATGAGATCCATATATAAGGCCTTATTGTATTTTGAGCCACGCATTAATTTTGGCAGGGCCTTCCCGGTTGCTTTTATTCCCTTTAAGCTATTTCCGACAATAAAAGCACCAAGTCCTGCACCGCCAATAATTAAAAATTCGGCCGGCTGATAAAGCGCACCCAGACTCCCGCCAGGCAGTAGGTAACCGCCGATTATCGAGACGAGCACTATCATATATCCTGCAATAACAACCACGTGATATCCTTAAAATGTCATTAAGTTAAAAGTTAAGGTAGCAACTCAACCCGGTTTTATCTATCTGTTGGCATTTATCCAAACTACAGGCCGCTCGCATTAAACTGCCTGTTTAATGGACTCATCCAACCGCTGTAGATCCATATCGGCTGACTGTGAATAAAGTTTACGTTTTTTTACTGCACGGGAAGGAGGCTGGCAAAGACTACAAACAAAATTGTACAGCGGCTGGTGCGCGTGAGTAATAAACGTTCCTTTACAACAATTACAACCGGACAACTGTAACATCTCACTATCAACAAAACGAACCAGTGTCCATGCACGTGTTAATGCTAACAAGGCTGGCTCTCCTGGTCGATGTGGACACTGCTCTAAATAAAGACGATACGCTTTTATCACTGCCTCAACACCGCGGCATAAACCGGCCTTGATGAGATAGCTATACGTGTTATAAAACATCGAAGAATGAATATTCTGTTCCCACGTCATAAACCAGTCAGTAGAAAAAGGTAACATTCCTTTTGGCGGTGGACTGCCTCTGAGTTCTTTATAAAGTTTGATTAAGCGGCCACGGCTGAGTTGAGTTTCACTTTCAAGCATCTGTAAACGAGCCCCTAAGGTGATCAATTCCATTGCCAGATGAATATCCTTAGCTTCCATCACGATACTTTTTTCAGCCATGCTGTTATGCCCTTTTTTTAGACGTATTACCTTCTTTTAGCGATAATTCATGCAGCAGATCACTGGATAATAAAATTCCGGTATGGATTTGCTGCAAATCATCTACCCTGGACTCTTTTGTCAGGTGATGAATTCTGTTGTGATCGCTGAAACGAAAACGGCAAATGAGTTGATTCGTTTCAGCCAATTTAACCAGTTGAGGGAAAGTCAGTTGCGCGAGGACTTCTGCCATTTCTATATCAATACCCAAACGAAACATGGCAGAGGCTTTTTCTTCGTTAATCAATCGCTGCGCCAGCAGCAAGTACGACAGGTTAATATCATAAATACTCTTAGACAAATCAGGAGAACTCATGATACAGACTCCAAAGCATGACATTTTAAAATACAAACCGGATGATTATGCGTTGTCGTGTACAGAGTTATCATATCGTTCACCTACAATTTGCATGTTATCTGAGAAAAATCCCGGAAAATAAAGATACCACTCTTAAAAAAGACATCTGTATTTATGATGTGATATAAATTTATATAATACTTAATTATATTAGATACAAGCCTGTATTTATCACAATCATAAAAACATTTAATCTCATTAAAAATTATTATCCCGTACCCGGCCGCAGTAATTTCGGTTAATTTTTAATCCAATCATGCTGATAACCTGAGGTAGCATCAAAGAACGTGCTGTGCTGCATCCGGACTCTCATCAGAGAGGTAATCTACCATCGCCATAAAGTCAGCACGAGCATGTTCCGCCTTGAGATACAATCAAGACGTACTTCACGATCTGTGGTTTTTGCCATACATTGTACCTGCCTGTGGTGACCTGCGTCAGTGATGGTCTGTTCATACGATCAATCAAGGGATTAATGTATAGCTGTCTTCGTCTACAGGACACAGGGCATGAGCAGCCAGGGGATCAATCTCACTGGCATTTTCTGCGCGCAGCCCGTGAGCGCACACAACATCAGAAAGATGCAGATGAGTTGCATGGGTAAAGTGCCTTTTACGGGGATTGAAGAATAAAGGAGAGGTTGTGATTGAATTATCGCTTATTTCCTCACCAAATTTTGGTATTGTATAACAAGTAATACTTGTTATACTCTGATGTATGACCATGTAAAAAGACATGAGGTGGATCTATGTTAGCAGTTCGCTTACC
>CAZBYB010000086.1:0-7376 GCA_964496225.1 uncultured Yersinia sp.
GCATCACCGAAATGAAAGACCAGATCGCCGCAGTCCACGACCTTTAGACGTTCGCGTAGATCAAAATGCCATGGCCAGCGCTTTCCTTCCCAGGCAAGATGCGTTGAAACCCGACGGATGGCACCGGGTCCCTGGCGGCTACCGGCGCGGCCGGAGGTGGCCATATCAAAAGGTACCCCGGTTAACACCCAATCTGCATCGCTGTGCCAGGGCTCAAAATGCAGCGGCAGGCGCAGAAAACTAAAGGCGTTGGAAACCAGGGAGTAGTCTGGCTGGTTACCCAAGGTACTGATGTTCATCATCCATTATCCTTATTATGAGGTTGGTATTTTTTAGCATAAAAAACCGGCATTATTCACCTTCAAGATAGGTATAGCCATACAGGCCAGCTTCAAATTCTGCCAGAAATTGTGCTTGCAGGTTCTGGTCCAGATCCGTTTGTTTAACCTGATCACAAAAATGTGTCAGCAACACCTGTGGGTCCAGCTGTACATACTGCAGCATGTCAGCCACGGTATCACCTTCGTCCGTTTGCTCGGTGGTCACTTTTCCGTCCGGGGACACAAAAACATTGACCGTAGCAGTATCACCAAACAGATTATGCATGTTACCTAAAATTTCCTGATAGGCACCGACCATGAAGAAGCCGAGTGCGGGTGGATTATGGGGATCATACTGGGGGATCAGTAAGGTGGTGGTAATACCATCACCATCGATGTAGCGATTAATGATTCCGTCGGAATCACAGGTGATATCCAGCAGCACCGCCCGGCGTTCCGCCGGCTTGTTTAAGCCTTCCAGCGGAAGAACAGGAAATAACTGATCGATCCCCCAAGCATCGGGCATGGACTGAAACAGAGAAAAATTAACGTACAGTTTATCGGCCATGCGTTCCTGGAGTTCATCAATGATTGGGCGGTGTGCACGGCTGTTGACATCGAGTTGTTGCTGGATCCTGTTACAAATATTCAGATACAGCTGCTCTGCCCAAGCTCGTTGTGTCAGATCCAACATGCCATGGGCATACTGGGTGTGCACATCCTGCAAATCCATCTGACTATCATGAAACCATTCACGCAGGGAACGATGATTTTTTGCCATGGCCTGCATTTCACGCCAGGTATTCCACAGATTGCTTAGCGCTCGGGGAGTGTGATCGCCCGGCGCCTGGAGTTCGCTGAATTCATTGCGTTCAACGCCGATCACATTGGAAACCAGCACGGTATGATGAGCCGTAACGGCCCGGCCGGATTCAGTGATCACCGTTGGATGTGGCAGCCCCTGCTCATTGCAGGCATCACCAATGCCCCAGATGACATTGTTGGCGTATTCATTCAGGCCATAATTTACTGAACAGTCAGACTGGGATCGGGTACCTTCATAATCCACGCCTAAGCCACCCCCTACATCGAAGCATTGAATGGCCACGCCCAGTTTGTGCAGTTCCACGTAAAAGCGTGCGGCTTCACGTACACCGGTTGCAATATCACGGATATTGGCCAGTTGAGAGCCTAAATGAAAATGCAGCAGCTGCAGGCTTGCCAACTGGTTTGCGGCACGCAACGTGGCAACCAGCTGCAGTAACTGCGTGGCTGACAGGCCAAATTTCGATTTTTCTCCACCACTGGCCTGCCATTTTCCGGAACCCTGTGAGGCCAGACGGGCACGGACACCAAGGCGTGGGACTACATTCATGCGTGTGGCTTCTTCCAAAACCATGCTGATTTCTGACACTTTTTCAATGACGATATAGACTTTATGGCCCAGTTTTTCACCAATCAGCGCCAGACGAATGTATTCACGATCCTTATAACCATTACAGACGATGACGGAACGGGTCAGACCTGCATGGGCCAGTACCGCCATCATTTCGGCTTTCGAACCTGCTTCCAAGCCTAAGGGTTCACCGGAATGCACCAGAGATTCAATCACCCGGCGGTGCTGATTGACCTTGATGGGATAAACCAAAAAATAGCCACCCTGATAACCAAATGATTCACGAGCCTGCTGGAATGCAGCATTAATTGAGCGTAAGCGATGCTGGAGGATTTGTGGGAAGCAGAACAGGGCAGGTAAACGCTGGTTCCGTTCTTTTTGCATGTCAGCGACTAACCGCGCCAGATCGACCTGGGCCTGTGGTACATTGGGATCTGGACACACGCTGATGTGACCCAATTCATTAACGCTATAATAGTTGCCACCCCACCAGGCGACATTATACGTCTCAGTGCTTGACATTTTTCGGGTGTTGTTCATGGTATTCTCCTGGGGGGTGTCGGGGCTGTATAGGTGTTTAACACCGACGAAGGGTACTTTGGGGCGTGCTCGTGCAATCCTGACCAGGTTAAAAAAACAGTAGTCATCGTGACAAAATTTGACCTATAGTAGCCGTCTGGATGTTAATATGTCTAGAATAACAGCGTTAATAGACTGTTAACGCGATATATTCGTCTGTTTGCAGTTTTTTGCTGCAATAGCATTAGCGGTATTTTATCATTTTTAACTCAGCATGAAGGTAAAAAATAAAGGTAACGATAGACAATGGCTAAATATCTTTTTACGTCTGAATCAGTATCTGAAGGACATCCAGATAAAATTGCCGATCAAATTTCAGATGCGGTGCTCGATGCCATCCTGAGTCAGGATTTGCAGGCCCGTGTGGCATGTGAAACCTTTGTCAAAACAGGCATGGTACTGGTAGGTGGGGAAATTACCACCAGTGCTTGGGTTGATATCGAAGAGATCACGCGCCGTACCTTAAGTGAAATTGGCTATGTGAATTCCGATATGGGGTTTGACGCCCATTCCTGTGCGGTACTGAGTGCTATTGGTAAACAGTCTGCGGATATTAATCAGGGTGTGGATAGAGCTGATCCCCTGGAGCAGGGAGCGGGTGACCAAGGGTTAATGTTTGGCTATGCCACCAATGAAACAGACAGTTTAATGCCGGCACCCATCACATATGCACATCATTTGGTTCGACGTCAGTCTGAGGTGCGTAAAAAGGGTATTTTGCCTTGGTTGCGTCCGGATGCCAAAAGCCAGATCACCTTTCTATATGTGGATGATAAAATCGCGGGTATCGATACGGTGGTGTTGTCCACACAACATGCACCAGACGTCAGTCAAAAAGAGTTACATGAAGCCGTGATGGAAGAAATCATTAAGCCTACCTTGCCATCGGAATGGCTGCATGCCGGTACCAAATATTTTATTAATCCAACCGGGCGTTTTGTGATTGGGGGCCCCATGGGCGATTGTGGGCTCACCGGGCGTAAAATTATCGTTGACAGTTATGGTGGTCAGGCACGTCATGGTGGTGGTGCTTTTTCAGGTAAGGATCCGTCGAAGGTTGATCGTTCTGGCGCTTATGCGGCCCGTTATGTGGCGAAAAATATTGTTGCCGCGGGTTTAGCTGATCGTTGTGAAATCCAAATTTCTTATGCCATTGGTATTGCAGAGCCGACCTCCATTATGGTTGAGACCTTTAATACCGGTAAAATTGCCACTGAACCGTTAACGTTGATGGTACGTGAATTTTTTGACCTGCGTCCTTGGGGATTAATTAAGATGTTAAATCTGTTACGGCCCATGTATCGCGAGACAGCTGCATATGGTCATTTTGGTCGTGAACAATTCCCTTGGGAGGCTACTGACAAAGCGGAATTATTACGTCATGCCGCGGGTTTGAAATAAACATTAACCCGTGCTCCACCCCACCAGCCTGCCAGTAAAAAAGTCAGGCTTATATATTCATTAAAATTATTATTATGAGTAAATTTAATCACCATATAATGGTATTATGAGCACTAAAATGACGTTTTATGTTGTTATAATGGGGTACAAGGTGTGCTTTTCATACAAGAGTTAAATCATGCGTATACCCCGCATTTATCATTCTGAGCCGTTACAAGCGCACACTGAACTTGTCCTATTTGCTCAGGCGGCTAACCATGTAAGCCGGGTTCTGCGCATGAAAGAAGGTCAGGAGCTGGTATTATTTGATGGTAGCAATCAGGTTTTTAATGCCAGTATTATTATGCTGGATAAAAAAACGGTCCGCGTCCGCCTGGCTGATGCCGTGATAGAAGATCGTGAATCACCACTGCATCTGCATCTTGGGCAAGTTATCTCACGTGGTGAAAGAATGGAGTTCAGTATCCAGAAATCGGTGGAGCTCGGTGTCAATGTGATTACTCCCTTATTTTCTGAACGTTGTGGAGTTAAATTTGATGATGCCCGTCTGATGAAAAAAACACAGCAATGGCAACAGATTACCATTGCTGCCTGCGAACAGTGCGGCCGTAACCGGATACCGATAATACACCCGGCTATACCCATCGCCAGTTGGTGCAGTGGGCAGGACGATGCCTTGAAACTGAATCTGCATCCTGCTGCCGGTCAGGGTATCAATATGTTACCTGACTTGTCTTATAATAGGGTACGTCTGTTAATTGGCCCGGAAGCGGGTTTATCCTCCGATGAAATTGCCATGACCCGCGGTCATGGATTTACTGATATCTTGCTGGGACCGCGCATTTTACGCACAGAAACAACAGCCTTGACCGCAATCACGGCCCTGCAAGTAAAATTCGGTGATCTGGGTTAAGGAGAAACATGATAAAACTTGGCATGCTGATGGATCCTATTTCATCCATCGATATTAAAAAAGACAGTAGCTTTGCCATGTTACTGGAAGCACAACGATGTGGCTGGGAACTGCATTATATGGAAATGGATGACCTCAGTCTGCGCGCGGGTGAGGCGCAGGCACGTACCCGCTTACTGACTGTGCAGCAGGATACGCATAGCTGGTATCGTTTTGGTGATGTGCAGCAGATTGCGTTACATGAACTTGACGTTATTTTAATGCGCAAGGACCCTCCCGTTAATACCGAATTTATTTATGCAACTTCCATTCTGGAACGAGCAGAAATGAAAGGTTCTCTGGTGGTCAATAAACCACAGAGCCTGAGGGATTGTAATGAAAAGCTTTTTACCGCCTGGTTTCCTGAACTGACACCGGATACTCTGGTGAGCCGTGATGTTAACCTTATCCGGCAATTCCACCAGCAGCATGGGGATATTATTTTAAAACCGCTGGATGGTATGGGGGGAAGGTCAATTTTTCGGGTGACGCAGGATGATCTTAATCTGTCGGTTATTCTGGAAACCTTGACGCAAAATGGCAGCCATTTTTGTATGGCGCAACAATTTTTACCTGCCATTAAAGACGGTGATAAACGTGTGTTGGTGGTGGATGGTGAACCTGTGCCTTGGTGTCTGGCCCGTATTCCGGCATCTGGGGAAACCAGAGGTAATATTGCAGCCGGTGGTCGTGGTGAGGTGCGCGCGCTTAGCGAAAGTGATTGGCACATTGCTCGTAGTGTGGCACCGGTATTACAACAAAAGGGATTGTTGTTTGTGGGCTTGGATATTATTGGAGACCGCCTGACAGAAATTAATGTCACCAGCCCAACCTGTGTCTGTGAAATTGAAGCGGTTTTGGGGCACTCTTCCATTACAGGTCAGCTGATGCAGGCTATTGCAGGACGATTGCATGGCGCATAATTTTTATTAGTACGGATTATTTCATTATCTGGTAGATTCTTTTGAGTAGAGGGATGAAATGGAAAACTTTAAGCGCGTACTGGATGCCAACAAGATGGGCATTGTCTGATCATCTACGGTGGTTTTATGGACACTGCCTTTGAGCATTTGACGGTGTACCTTTTTTTAACTGGGTAATTGCATTCACAACATAATGAATCTACAACATCATTTTCTTATTGCCATGCCTTCGCTGCTGGAATCTCAGTTCAAACACGCTGTGATTTATATCTGTGAGCATAATGAAGACGGTGCCATGGGGTTGGTGGTTAATAAACCCATGGAAAAATTTACCGTAGAAGGCATCTTGCATAAATTAAAGATTATACCCACACCGCGTGATCCTGCTATTGACTTGGGCCAGCCAGTCTTTGCCGGAGGGCCATTGGCCGATGATCGTGGTTTTATTTTGCATACACCCCAAGAGGGTTTTGGTTCCAGCATACAAATATCTCCCGATACCATGATAACGACCTCCAAAGATGTGTTGGCAACATTAGGTACGGCACAACAGCCGCCTGATGTATTACTGGCATTGGGCTATGCAGGGTGGCAACAGGGTCAGCTGGAAAAAGAGGTGCTGAATAATATCTGGCTGACTGTCGAAGCTGATCCACAGATCCTATTCCATACCCCTGTTGCCAGACGCTGGAGTCAGGCTGCCAGAAAATTAGGTATTGATATGCTTAGTTTGTCACTTCATGCGGGTCATGCCTGATGGTTCATCGCCGTACCATCATCGCGTTTGATTTTGGTACCCAAAGCATGGGGATGGCCATTGGTCAGGAAGTCACCGGTACTGCCCGTTCCCTCATTTCACTCAAAGTCAAAGCCGGTATGCCTGACTGGAAAAGAATCGAAACCTTACTCAAGGAGTGGCAGCCCGATTTACTGGTGGTGGGGTTACCTCTTAACATGGATGGCAGTGAACAACCTCTGACTGCCTGTGTGCGTAAATTTGCCAGACGTCTTGAGGGCAGATTTGGTGTACGTACCGTTCTGCATGACGAACGGTTGACTACGGTTGAAGCTCGTGCATGGCTGTTTAACAGCGGAGGTTATCGTGCACTGGATAAGGGTAGTGTTGATGCAATGTCGGCAGTGATTATTCTGGAAAGCTGGTTTTCCCGGTGTCTTAGCTGCCATTAAATGCGTCACGGGCCGATCAGGAATCCCTGTTCCCGGCGTTGCTGCAGGCCTTGGTCAAAGGTTTGCATTCCTGCCCGGGCACTGGTTTGCACAATACTGGGTAACTGGTATGTTTTGCCTTCTCTGATCAGGTTGCTGACGGCGGCTGTATTAGTGAGGATTTCAAAGATGGCGATCCGACCGCCTCCCTGTTTAACGTGCAGTTTTTGAGCAATCACAGCACGCAAATTCCCTGCTATCTGTGTTTGAACAAGATGCTTTTCTTGCATTGGAAAAACATCCACCAGACGATCTATTGCTTGCGTGGCGGTACGGGTATGTAAGGTTGCCAGCACTAAATGACCGGTTTCTGCCACGGTCAATGCCATGCGGATACTGTCTGTATCCCGAAGTTCTCCCAACAGAATGATATCGGGATCTTCACGTAATAGTGCCCGCAAGGCATCAATCAATGAATGGGTATGATACCCTAATGCTCTTTGCTGAATCAGGCAATGTTGACTTTTATGGATAAATTCTATCGGATCTTCAAGGGTGATGATGTGCCTGCGACACTGTTGGTTATGGCTGCATCCCTATAAATTGACTTAAAATAATGAATCAGAAAAAAGGTGATT
>CAZBYB010000087.1:0-7101 GCA_964496225.1 uncultured Yersinia sp.
ATAATACGGGTGAAAAGCCCAAGTGCAATACAGATGAAACCAACTGCTTCTACTGCAGCGGCTAAAAATGCCCATAATTCGGGCAAGGGTAGGTTCAATCCACCCTCGGAGGTAGGGGCTCCAAACCAGGTAACAGTACCGGAAAAACCAAGAATTTTGGATCTCGCACCAACAAAAATGACGGGAATTAAGTAGAGGCGGATAGCAAGCAAAGCCAAATAATCAAACTGTTTGCACTTGTCGATGCAGCTGTCGTACCAGCATATGGCTGATTTAATCATAATATTTCTCCTGAAGGCAGAACTGTGATGAGCCCAAGCTCACTGAAGTGTCGGACCCACTTCATGAAATCAAATCCAGCCAGATGTTGATGTATCTGTCGTGCTGTTTGGGCAATATGTTGTGGTTGTTGCTGAATTAGCTGGATAATCGCAATATCTGCCTCGCTCAACCTCTGAGAAATCACCCGATGCCCGCCAGTACGAAAGAGCGCATAGGCAATTTTCTCTCCCCTGATCGTTAAAAACGTCACCGATGCCGTATGGACAAGAAATGGCACTTCAACCAGTATTAGCGTTGGGTTCAGATGCAGACAATAATCATGTTGTTGAGCTTCAATCGCGGCTTGCCATTCGCTCGTTTTGGGCACAGTTTGCCTGTCGATTTCGACGCTAAATAGCGCAAACTCGTACTCAACCAATGCCTTCCAGTCTGCAGACAGGGAGGGACTGAGTTGTGCAAACAGAGTAAATTCGCTGGCGATTTGATGAAATTCAGGCTCGCTGGCACGGTGAACGCTCATGAATTTGTTGACGATTTGCGCAACCTGCGCATGGCCAACCAGCTGATAAAAAAGAGGGAATGTGTTTTTCACAACACTGGCTATGTTGTCGCGGATAAATTCCGCATAACAACACACGGGCTGCTGCGCGCCAGGCGGCTGACGAATCTCTGCGGCCAACCGCTGAGTTTTCTCTCGCATCGCATTAGGAGGATTAAGCATAGCACTCCTTCCGGGGTGCTCGTGATGCAATGTCTGCCAAAATTTCATCATGAATCTGGCGCAGCTCTTCAGTCAATGACCCTAACGAAGGCACGTTGTGATCACGTTCTAAAAGCAAAGGCCGGCTACCGTGTATCGAGACAGTATAGCGCGCAAGATCAATAACCTCTTGCGGCACTGGCTTGCCATGTGTATCGAGCAAAAAACCATCATTTTTTTGCACATGACCCGCGATATGGAAATAACACATAGCCTCACCGGGTAAATTGCGCACCATATCATACGGGCAATAACCATGATTTTGACCATTGACAAAGAAATTATTGATATCAACCAGCAGGTGACAGCCACTTTTGTCAACAATTTCGGCAAGAAAATCACCCTCAGGCATTTCGTTTCCGTAATTTTTATAGAAAGAGATATTTTCAAGCGCGATAGGGCGCTGAAGCAGATCCTGCACCCATCGAATGCGACTGACTAAATAAGGAATATTCTCCTGATAACGAGGAACTGGCAGTAATTCGTAGAGATAACCTTGATCGTCACGTGAAAAACTTAAATGCTCGCTGTAGATCTCAATACCAAATTCATCAAGAAATTTGCCAATTTGACGCACAAAAATTTCGTTAAGCGGCTGACAGTCGCCAATAGAGAGGCTAAGCCCATGAGCAACGATAGGGTAACGGCTTGCTAAGGTTTGCAGCTGTTCACGTTTCGTTCCACCCATATTCATCCAGTTTTCTGGTGACAGTTCAAGAAAATCAATATCCGGATGTACAGGCAGCTGGCAGAGCAATTCAACATGCTCGCTACGCAAACCAAGGCCTTTGCTGGTACGGTTTATTGTCCGCATACTCCATCCGTGATTTTACTTTGTGGTGACTTAGTCTGTGGTACATCAATTTTGCATGCTGAAGTGCCGCATTTTCCATCACGGCTTCGAATCAATTTACCGTTCTGACAACCCTGTATTTCTTTTTTTTCAAATGTCTTTTCTGATCCACACTTACCTGCCGCGCATTTTCCCCCATGTTGTTCGGTAGCCGCAGGCTTAGTGGAAGCCTTACTGGGCATTTCAGCAAAAGCCATACCTGAACTTAGTGTTATCATCGATGTCATCGCAATTGAGAGAGTGATTTTATTGTGCATTAACTATCTCCTTAACCGCACTGATGGGGTAGCTGGAAAGATCACGTCCGGCGATCACCTGCCCGTGATAATGCTGCTGAACTATCTTGAGTGCTTCAGCTTTATTTTTCAGACTTAAACCCATCCAGTGATTGAGCACCAAGAGTTTGGGATTGACCTCTGCAGCGATCTTCCCGATGACAGAAGGTTTTGCGTGCATGAAAGCAGAACCTTCATCGGCCTGTTCGTGAATGGCGAGAGGCATCATGAGAATATCTGCGCCTTTTGCAAATTTAACAAAGTTTGGATTGCGGCCGTTTTGATCAGCAGAAATAACAATGACACCCTTCTCACTTTCAATACGATAGGCCAGGCAGGGCACATCACCATGAGGAATACCCAGCGCATAACTTACCAAGCCATCCCGATCGTACACTTTAGTGGGTTTATCACTGCTGTGTGAGACATCCGTGAGCGTAACCGGGAACAAACCATCAGAGCCGTTATACAAACCGTTTAAGTATGCGTAAGCACCACGATTTTTATTAAATAGTGCATCCATGTAGCCCGTTAAGCTCGGGAAAGCCGAACCGGCTTGTGGGCCGTACATATCCAGGGGGGTTTTTCGCTCAAAGAAGTACCCCCCTTTGAGCAGAGCAGGTATATCAGACACATGGTCCGTGTGAAAGTGGGTGAGGCCGATGAAATCCAGTTCTTCGAGTTTTGCCCCTGCCTGACCAAAACGCAGAAATACGCCCCCTCCTGCATCGATCAGGATGCGTGATTTGCCTTTCCACCAAATAATTTCCCCCGATGAGGCACGTAAATCATCAGAAATCGGACCACCGGAACCCAAAATTTGTAGAGTGAAATCTTTATCCAAGGGTTCAAGCGATACGGCAAGGATGCTGGTTGAGCCTAATGACAGGCCAAGCGCCAGCCCCAGTATTTTTAAAGACATATTCATAATTTGATTACCTGTCAATTTTGCTATGGCCCACTTTTTTGTTTGCATGAAATGCAAAAATTGGTGTTATAGCTGTCAGGAAAGCACAGAAATGTAAAATATGTCAATTAATTATTAATTATTTAATAAATAATAAGGTAAATATTAATATTTTAAGTATTCTAGTCACAAGCCTTGGGATAAAGGTCTGACACCACTCGATTTCATCAGCGCTCAAGGTAAAGGGCATCTAATGAATAAGACTGTTGGTCTCTGAGGTCCCAATAGGGGGAAGTCTCAGCACATGAGACTGTTTGCAACAGTGCTAAATACAGGGGTATCACATGTGCTGTGCTCATTAACCGGGCAGGGGTTGCCCGGTTTATCAAAAGCTAGCGTAATACAAGATAGACGTTTTCTTCGCCACGAGTAATATTTATGGCCATGACTGCCGGTTTTGTCTCAACCATTTTGCGTAATTGCGCAATGTTCTCAATGCTTTTGCGGTTAACGGCAGTAATGACATCACCTTTCTGTAAACCAATTTTTGCCGCAGGTGAATTTTTTTCCACCTGATCTACCATGACACCTTTGTTGCCGTCTTTCAGCTCCCCGTTGCTGAAGATGGCTCCCGCCAGGGAAGGAAAAAATGTTTCAGCGTTGGTTGTGATACTGCTATTGTCGTCCAGGGTCACTTTTCGTTCTAATGATTTTCCTTCGCGCACTAAGCCGATGATGATGATTTTGCCTGGGGCAGTAGTGCCAACTTTAGCACGTAATTCAGCAAAACTTTTTACTGGTTTACCATCCACAGACACCAGCACGTCACCGGCTCTGATACCCGCTTTATCAGCGGCGGATTGTGGCCTCACTTCACTGACAAACGCACCACGTCGTGTATCAATATTAAGGGCTTTTGCGATATCGGCAGTCATTTCGCTGCCTTTAATACCAAGGCTACCCCGTTTGACCTCACCAAATTCGATTAATTGCTGGCTGAGATTTTGTGCCATATTACTTGGAATGGCAAAACCAATGCCAATGTTTCCACCACCTGGAGCAAGAATGGCGGTGTTAATACCGATCAGCTCGCCGTTGAAATTAACCAAGGCGCCACCTGAATTACCGTGATTGATGGAGGCGTCGGTCTGAATAAAATTCTCTAATCCCTCAAGGTTCAGCCCACTTCTGCCCAGTGCAGAAATAATGCCAGATGTGGCCGTTTGACCCAAACCGAATGGATTGCCTACAGCAATGACAAAATCACCGATACGTAAGTGATCAGAATTAGCTAAAGGAATAGCGGTCAGATTTTTTGCATGGATAAGTTGTAGTAAAGCAAGATCAGTTTGTTCATCACGACCCAATAATTTGGCTTCATACTCACGGCCATCATTAAGTTGAACTCGAATTTTATTGGCATTGTTGATAACGTGATTATTGGTGAGTACATAACCTTGAGATGCGTTAATGATGACACCAGAACCAATGCCTTGAAATGGACGAATACTTTTTTTACCCGTTGGAAAATTAGGACCAAAAAAGAATTTGAATTCTTCCGGTAAATATTGTTGTTGCATTTGTGTGCCCGTAACATAAACGTTAACCACGCCAGGCAGTACTTTTTCCAACATAGGTGCCAGACTGGGTAAGGGTTGTTCGGGAATTGTTAGGGGTAACGTGGTCGCATTTATCATTGATATATTGATTATCAACCCAAAAATTATTGTTAATATCTTAATAAAAAATAATTTTTTATTCATTGACTGCATTTCTCCCGGCAGCTGACAAAAAAGAATGTGAATACATAATGATATGAAACATAGTCGGTATTAACACGATGACTTATCCGGAAAAATCTATCATGTTCCCTGATAAGTGACTGTGCTTGATCGATTTTTATATATCTGTTTAAAATTCAATGATAAAACGGTTCATGACATTGTACCAGTCTTTGCTTATCTGGCCTGTTTTTTCAGTGTGGCCGGTACCACGGAAAATGTAGATATTGCACTAAACCAGTTATTCAATTTTTCCTGTAGTTTATCTACCCCTATTTTTTTCAGGGAAGAGAAATATTCTACTTGAACATCTCCCACAAAAGGGGCTATCGCTTCGCGTGCCTTACGAAGTTGTATGTTGCGGGCACCATAAGCCAGCTTGTCAGCTTTGGTTAACAATATCAGTACGGGTATATTCACGGACAGAGCCCATTGAAGCATTTGCTGATCCAATGTTTTAAGCAGGTACCGAATATCCATGAGTATCACCAATCCTTTTAGAGATTGACGTACTTTAAAATATTCTTCTACTGCCCGGTGCCACTGATTTTTTATATTTTCTGGAACCTCGGCATAACCATAGCCAGGTAGATCTACCAGACGAACACCGTCAGTGACTTCAAATAAATTAATCAATTGTGTCCGACCCGGCGTTTTGCTGGTTCTGGCCAGATTTTTTTGATTGGTGAGGGTATTGAGAGCACTCGATTTTCCAGCATTGGAGCGACCCGTAAAAGCGATTTCAATACCTTTATCTGCCGGTAGATAACGAATATTGGGGGCACTAATAACAAAACGTGTCAAATGATAATTATAGCTTTTGCTGGTCAAAATTTTTATTCCCGAATCACAAAGTGAAAGGTGATAGTCAATTAAAACTCATTCATACCGAAATGGCCAAGCCTGATGGCTTCAACTGATGGAACAACGACCTGCTCCTTCAAATGAAGTGATAGAGACTGAGTCCGATAAACTTAACCAATATGAGACGATCCTGCAAATTTATACTATACACGAAGCCAAAACACAGCTTTCACGCTGATTAAAATAGCTACCAAAGATAAAATTTCTGTTTAAAAATAAAGAAGCATTAATTAAATACCATCATCTTGCGTGGGATACCCGAGAGAGGAGCGTCCTGCATTTTAATCATGAATGAAGTACGGCTAAACGGTGGAAACATCGACAATCGTTAAAAAACGTATTGTAAACCGATACGATATCGTGTTTGACGGTGATCATGAGTTCTATTATTACCTTCGATATTAGCGATTGCAATGTATGGAATCCAGTTTTTCCCATAGGAATAATACATACTAATATTATGATTCATATTATCATTTCTATTATTAAATAAAACGACATTTGCACTGTTCGCTTTAATGAATTCATTTTCATAAATAAATTTTATACTTTCAGTGAAAGTAAATGTAATAAATGTACCAATTGCATAACCGGTCTCCTGAGTATTCCTTTCAGTGCCGATATTATTACTGATTCGTTTATAATAGGGCCTGTATCGCAAAGATAAATTCAATTTATCGGTAATATTAAAATAACTCCGTAAATAAGGTCTGTAATTATTAAAATTACTGGTAGATTCCAGTGAAATACCAGATTCAAGAGAAAAATATTTATTAAATTTTGATCGATAACTTGGTATTAATTCTGTTCCTTGACTGACAGATTCATGCCAGGGTTGATCCGTAGTTTTAGTTTTATCACTTTGTTTCCATTTAATCTCTGAAGAAATACCAAAACCTTTATCAAAGCGATGAAAAATCAAAACACGATCTTTGTGGTTTTTTGATCCTGTATCTGTCATTTCATGACGATAATCTATCGTAACAGCTTGAGTTTCAAAATTTATTATTGATATCAGTGTTACTAGTGACAGCACTATATAATAGCTGGTTTTCATATAACATCCTATAAAATACTTCCTATTTGATCCTGTATCTGTCATTTCATGACGATAATCTATCGTAACAGCTTGAGTTTCAAAATTTATTATTGATATCAGTGTTACTAGTGACAGCACTATATAATAGCTGGTTTTCATATAACATCCTATAAAATACTTCCTAAATGAGATAGATAAAATAACGTAATCCTTTCTAATAACGATACTGGTTCGTTATCAGTCAGGAATATTTAAGCAATGACGGTGACTTAAAGTATATCGGTATGAGATACCAGTGGTAGTGTAACCCGCACATCAGGCTGGTATTGATTTTCAGAGC
>CAZBYB010000088.1:0-1720 GCA_964496225.1 uncultured Yersinia sp.
ACGCCGGATAGATTCAGGCAAGCCAACAATATCTTCAACACCGGTATTGCAAAAACGGGAGTGACCATATATTCCTAACCATCAAGTCGCCCAAGCTTGGGCCCATATTCACTAAACCAAAAGTAACGCAATGATCTCACCCAAGCTCTTATTTTATCTCGCTGCTAACCCTTTTGCAGCGGCGAAGATAACCATCGCCAATAGCCAGCAGTGTTGTACGCATAGTTTCTCTTCTGAGTGGCACAAGATGGTACTGCACCATTTTGTGCCACATGCTGTACTGAATTTACCCTGGCATCCTTCCTATTGTGCGCGGGTCTCTGTCGCCGATACGTGTGGCTGAGTGACTTTAATGACCTTTTGTGCAGTGATGGCAATATTCGTTCCAGTGATACTCTCATCCTGGTTTAACGGTAATAAGAAATGGGCATTGTCCAGACGAATATTTCCGCTTACAGCTGAAAGTGCCAGTTTCTGTCTGGGTAGTATTTCAGTATCTATGGGAACCCCCTCAACAGTATCAGTGATAGTCCCTGTTCTGTTCATGCCTAGAAAACCTGCACGGCTGCTCTCTTTTGTGGAGAAGTTTGTCAGATAAAATGACTCTATATCGATGTTTCCCGCACTGCTACTGATATCCACATGGTCACCACTCAACGATGTTCCCTTAGCCATAATCCGCCCACGACTTTTCAGTTCTAATTCCTTGTGAGCAGAAATACTCGCTCTGAGTAGGGTCTGCTTAATAATGCTTTCCTTAGTTTGCGAGACCTTGACAGGAATGAAGAGCCATTTCTGCGTATGGTTGTGTGAGGAGGTTGTTTTTTCCTCCCATGCAGAAGAACTGATATTTATACTGTTTTCTGCGTTAATGTGCACCGATCCGGCAGAAGATTCCACTATTGCTCCGGTTATTTTCAAGTCATTGCTGACATTGATCTGCAGCCTGTCTGTCCCTGACATACGTGCTGTCCGGGCGGGGATATCCTGATATTTTTTCCGTGGCGCCTGAATTTTATCCTCGTACTGCCAGCAATAATCATCATAACACTCCGCCTTGTATACTGTCTCTGTTACCGGGAGTTTGTCTGCATCAAAAATATGGGTTTTATGAATCAAATCAGCCGCTTTAACCTTCAGGTCGTTCGCTATCAATTCACCAGAAAGATTATAAGCCTGCTGCGCATTCAATGTGAGTGTGTTGTCAGCTTGTATTTTTCCGTGATTATGAAATTCCCGTGCACTAATATTGATATCTTTTGCCTTAATATTCTGAAAACCCATGGATGCCATCCATGACAGCTGCTCCGGGCGTTTTAACGTTTCAAGGTCATCACCGTTACGAAAATAACCGATATCTTTGAAGATAACCTTGCTGGCTTCCAATTGATTAAGATTGATAAATTTGTCAGCACCGCTGATGTCAATCGTATCGATAGCTCTTATATGTGTATTCAGCGTCAAATTTCCCGTGGTACTGATAACAAGATTTTCCACTCCATGTATCGAACCGTTGCTGTTGACGCCTATACCTGCACCATTACCGTACAGATATATCTGTCTGGCATACATGCCTCCAAGCTCTGTCACGTCGATCTTTTCATCTTCCCCGACAACTCTATGGGAACGCTCCAATTCATCATAATCGATACCCTGATCTGCACTTGCCTGCTTCAGACTGATTGTTTGCTTGCCAGCAATAATTTGTACCCCCCCAAGA
>CAZBYB010000088.1:1730-7023 GCA_964496225.1 uncultured Yersinia sp.
AAGAGCCGAGGTTCCTGGTCTGTCTTCTTCTGCCAGCTTATCTTGTTCACGTCGGCTCATGAGGCCACCATGAATGAATCCATTCACTGTCACCCCTGCAGCAATCAGATCGATTTTTCCCGGATTGATCCCCAGCCTGTCATACACAATGGCACCTTGTTCACCGATGTTAATTTTTCCCTGATTGACCTGCAGGGCAGCCAGCTTACCCTGCTCAAACACGGGTATCCCGGTAGTAAGTACATTGCGGTTGGTATTGACAAACCCACAACCGTTGCAATCAATGCCGTTGTGGTTGGATACCACGATGTCTGCTGGCTTGCCTTTCACTATCAGATCACCATTGAGCTGACTAACACTATCACCCGTGACTTCATTCACAATGAGACTGGCATTCGCTGTTTCGTTGTTTAATTGTATTCCCCGTTCACTGATATGAAAATCCACGTATTGATTATGTGACAACCCTTGGGCATTGGCATTATTAATGTCAACCTGGTCAGGGCGTCCCTGTGTACCTTGCCAGACTACAGGACCACCGTCTGCAACCACAATGGGAGGTGTTTCATCGGCCGATACAGTGGCAGGTAATAACATCATGCTCATTAATAACAGCTTGACCACCGGTGCTTTTTCACTACCTGCGTTGTTTTTAGCCACTGAGGCATACCAGCGTAAAGGAACAGGAGAATCTTTATCAGCATCAGCACAGGAAGACAGATTGCTTGCTGTACGCATGATAGCCGTCCGGTGTGATCTGGCACCAAGTCTGGATTTGAGAGACATATGATGAACTCCTTGTGTGAGGTAGTAACAAACAAAAAAATGAACGATGATACTAAGGGGACCTCATACACTCATCAGGTCCGGATCAGGAATACATTGCGTCATTTTCCTGTTCAATATCCCTGTGCGGTTTCCAAAAAAACAAGAAAGAAACATGTCACTGAGAAAATTCATCATATCTGTAATGGATTATTGAAATTCATATAACAAGACAACAGTTTGTAACAAAATATTTAACTTAATACGCTGTAACTTATCATTTTTAAAGCAGATCAGTAAAATACTGTACATTTATTAGAAACATAAAATTAATAAAACTGTTCAGGCACACACGAAGTTAACGCCTTGGCAGTTGCTAAACACAGTGAATTATTCAGCCCTTTATCCGCCATTGAGGTTAAATAGCACGACATCATTTTTTTATTGTACTTCCAGGAACGCTGGATTTCTGTAATATGCAATGGCAATATTTATTAGTCAGCTATGTATGCTGCACCGTGTTTTACCCACAAAATAGCCAGCTACCTGATTCAGGTTAAACTGGATTCCACCGAACTTTAATCATTAGAGGAATGACCTATGCGCTATACCCTCACCGCCCTCCTGGTAACGCTGAGTGCCCTTTGTACAACACCCCTGCTGCAAGCCAAAACTGCACCGGTTGTAAACTCAATTCCTGAGTTACATGAGGCCTTGCAGGCAAGCCGCCAGTGGGTTGAATGGTTCAACAATTCCAATGTCGACGCCTGTGCTGATACCTATACTACCGATGCCGTACTGAATGCCAAACCCTTTGGTACTTACTCTGGGCGCGATGCCATACGTGCATTCTGGAAAGATCTCATCGCCAAAGGGGCACGTGATTTGCGTTACAGCAAGATTAAAGTTGACCAGATCGATACCAAAACGGTGCTGATTGCTGCCAGTTGGTCCATGAATATAGGCGGTGGTGTCATTACTCAAGAACGCTGGGTAAAAGTTGGCTCACGCTGGCTGTTGGCTGAAGACTCTTTTGAAGTTCTCTACCAAAATCCGTAGCCAGGTAGTTGGGCGTTTTTAAACCAATCGTTAATAAGAGCAGTAAAATGACTAATCAGTCCCGGCATGCCATCTCCTGCCGGGACAAGATAAATATCCTCACCACCTTTTCCCGCTAACATACCGAATCCCTGATCGCTCTGCAGATAGTGATTCTCAGCATCTCTCCAGCCGGTCATTAAAAGCACTGCCTTCGGGGGCCAGCTGGATCCCGCTGCCTTCTAGAAATTACCTCTTAAATCGCACACAGAGAGCATGATGAATCTCTTTAATGGTTTCAATGCGATCCGTGGATAACCACTATGGGGAATGTAATAATAATGTTAAAAACTAATATTGATACTAATATCAATTCATAAAATGAATTAATCTTGTAAAATACGGACGAATTTGTGCCTTGACTTATCTGACTGAAACGTCTGAAAATCGCCACATACCTACAAACGCATGGATAAAACACATGGAAGCTTGGCTACAACAGTTAATGACAGCATCCATGACCTTCACGTTTGTGGCCATCATGTCAGTTGCCTTCCTGGAATCCCTTGCGCTGGTGGGTCTCTTGTTACCTGGTGCGGTGATCATGATAAGCATTGGCACCCTTATCGGCAACGGTCAAATTAATTTTTACCCCGCATGGGCCGCGGGGGTTGCAGGCTGTTTGCTGGGAGATTGGAGTTCCTTTTTTATCGGGCGTGCCTTTAAACAGCCGTTGCACAACTGGCCTTTTTTACAAAAAAATCACATACTGTTGCACAAAATTGAACATGCCTTGTCTGCACATCATATGGTAACACTACTGTCCGGACGCTTTATTGGCCCTGCGCGTCCGTTAGTACCCATGGTGGCAGGGATGCTGAATCTCCCCCTACTGAAATTTGCCTTACCTGATATTATTGGCTGCCTGGCATGGCCACCGATCTATTTTTTTCCGGGCATCCTGGCTGGCGTGGCCATAGAGATCCCTGCCCATACCCAGCAATTCAAGTGGCTGCTACTTTTGGTCATGATACTTACCTGGCTAGCCTGCTGGCTGCTGTGGCGCTGGTGGCAGGAAGGGAAACGTAACCCGGATCGTTTCAGTCACTGGTTACCCCCTGCACGCCTGAAGTGGATGAGCATACTCACTGTCACCAGCACACTAGCGAGTATGGTCTGTCTGTATCAGCAACCCTTAATGCCCGTTTACCGACATTTGCTTTGGCAGATCTTCATGGGTCAGCGTTGAAGGTTCTACACCCAGTACAGAGGCCTGTGGTACAGCGCCATCAACCAAAGCCTGAGTTGGGCCATCATAATCAATACGACCCCTGACGATTAACAGAGTACGATCTGCAATCCGCACCGCATCAGCCAAACTGTGTGACACGATTAACAGTGCCAGACGACGTTGCAGGCAAATCTGCTCCAGCAAATGCAACATTTCCTTACGCAAAGCAGGATCCAGCGCTGAAAACGGCTCATCCAGTAATAGAATCGGTTGACTGCGCACCAGGCATCGTGCCAGTGCCGTACGCTGACGCTGTCCACCGGAAATCTGGGAAGGAAAGCGCTGCAGGTAGTCCTCAAGCCCCACCTGCCGGGCGATTTGCTGTAAGTGATGTTGCTGACCGGTGCTCAGTCTTAACCCGGGATGTAAACCCAAGCCAATATTTTGCGCCAACGTCAAATGAGGAAACAGATTGTTTTCTTGAAATAATATGGAGACGGGTCTTCTGGCAGGAGCTGTAAAACTGTGATCCTGGCCGTTTAGCAAAATGCGACCGGCAGTGGGCAGCAGAAAACCGGCAATCAAACTGAGCAGTGTACTTTTTCCTGCACCACTTGGCCCAAGGATCGCAACACGCTCGCCAGGCTGAATGCGCAAATCAATACAAACTGACGCATTCTGATGTATATAGGTCAGTTTTTCAAGTATCAGCATGGCGGCCAGATAAGCGATCAATCAGGGTAAACAGTAAAAAACACAACAACAATAACACCAGAGCGATCACCGCGCCCTCATGATTGCGGTAAGCAGCAATCTGTTGATACAAGTAAAGTGGCAAGGTGATAAAGTGCTCGTTACCCAATAATGCAATGACACCAAAATCTCCTACTGATAACACACAGCCAAAGGCCAGTGCCTGCATTAACGGGCGTCGCAACGCTCGCAATTCAATCCAGCGTAACCGATGCCAACCCTGAATATCCAGCGATAAACATAACACAGTGTAGCGTCCAGCCAGATCCTGCATTGGATTGCTCAATATTTTCATGGCATAAGGTACGGCCATCAATGCATTGATCAGAATAACCAATACCCAAGCGGCTAAGGATAAATCCTCGGTTTTGTTCAGTAACAGGAACAAACCGGTTGCCAACACGATGCCTGGCATGACGAAAATTAACATACCGCTCATTTCAAACATCTGGCCCCAGCGTAAATACTGACGCAATTTTAACTCCCGGCTACTCCACAATAGCATCATGCTCAGGATCACACAGAGCAGACCCGCAGTGAGTGCAATAATAAGTGAGGTCAACAGGGCTTGCCATAATTGAGGTTGCTGTAAGGTTTCCGGCAATTTCTGATGAAATCCTGCCATCATAACCGCCAGCAATGGCGGCAGTAACAACAATAAAGTGGCACCAACCACCAGACCATCACCAACACGCTGCCATAGGCTACCTGCAGGGTTACGCCAGTGTCCCTTGCGGGTATCAGCGGGCGGTAAAACAGGGCTAAAATACTGGCAAAATAACACAAATCCAAGGCAACAAACCAGCTGAATTAAAGACAGCAATGCCGCACGATCTAAATCATATTCGTAACTCAATGCTTGCCAAATTGCCAAAGCAAGCGTTGTGGCCGCAGGCCCACCTCCCAGTGTTAACAAGATAGCGAAACTGGTAAAACACAGTATGAAAATCAGCGCACTGACAGGAAGCATCTGACGGGATAAATAAGGCCATTCAACGAAACGAAAATGTTGCCAGTCATTCATACCCAGTTGAGCAGCCAGCTGACGCTGTTCAGTGGTTATTTCTTCCAACGCCTGCAAAAGTAACCGGCTGGCCAGCGGTAAATTAAAAAAAACATGCGCCAACAGCACCCCCTGCAAGCCGTAAGGATCAAAGGGGTAATCGATACCCACTAACTGACAAAGCTGTGCCATCCACCCCTGACGGCCGTAAATACGCAGTATACCGAACAGGGCAACCAGTACCGGTAAAACCATGGTCATGGCACACAGGCGTAGCAATAGCTGGCGGCCAGGAAAACGACAACGCCACAATGCTCTGGCCAGTAAAATAGCGGGTAACACCGCAAACAGCGTTGAGAGCAATGCCTGCCAGAAGGTAAATCTGATCAGATGCCAAAGATAACGGTCATGCCAGATAGCGCGCCAACTGCTGCCAGGTGCATGCTGCCAAAGAGCCCCCAAAGGCAGCACAGCAAGCACGATTAACAATCCACAGGCCAGCA
>CAZBYB010000089.1:0-5652 GCA_964496225.1 uncultured Yersinia sp.
GCCCTGACGGATGAAACGGACTTTCTGGCCAGTTACGCCGGCAGAGTAATACAGGAATTGGGAGAACGTACCTTGCCTGTGGAAACCTTGTCGGCGCGCACGGAAATTGTGCAGGTGGCAGCAGGCAGGAAAGTATTCAGGAACGCAAATACCTTCACCTGGCGCAGTCCGGAAAAGTTCATTTTTTACCGCAAAGATGGCGAGCTGAAAGGGGTTAAGGTCGGGAAGAAAGAAAAGGGCCGCGAGATTCAACGTTTGCTGCAGGAGGCTGACCAAAATGAAACCTTGGGCTTAAACAATGGAAGCATGCCTGAAGCCAGGGAAAGGTTGCAAGCAAAAGCACATCAACTTTATAAAAACATCAATCAACTCTGGCAGCAAAGTAAACTCCCTCATCAACTGACAATTCAGGAAATGACAGGATTTCTGACATTTTTCCCCGAGTCTGATCATTTGCCGATTGAAATAGCAGGTCAAACAACAACAGGTAAGCGTGCCAGAGAAAGCATCCAAATGTTGCTGGATACAGGCATTGGTACTGCTTTACAGGATCTTTCAGGCCATCACGCCGTACAGCTTGTCCAGGAAATTAACAGTAAAATATGGCAGCTTCCTCAACATACCGATAGCCAGCAAAATACAGTGACAGAATTTACAGATAACCTCATGCATTCAAGGTTTACAGGTGATGATATCAACCGGCGCATTGAGACTGCTACACGGATTAATACGGTATTGGGCATCACTGGCAGAGGTGTCCAGGGGCTGGGGCTGGGAGCAGGTATTGGTACGATATCGGCAAACCGCAGACTGATACGCAGCGGCCTATTGAGCAAAGAAAAAATCGCAGCGCTGGAAGCACAAAATGCGGTCTCTCTGGCAGAAATGAATCTTGATTTTGGCGCTGATATTGTCAATGTGGCGTTGGGGAAATGGGAAAGCTATATGGCAAAAAATAACCCTGCCCATAGCATGATGAAACCGTTGCCACCGCATTTTAAATTACCACCGGAGATGCTAAAGCGTCTTGCAGGCATCTCTAAATTGGGCAAAGCAGCTTCTGTTGTATTGTCCAAATATGGTGAAAAACTATTATGCTCGGGTATTACGCGTATTAGCGCTTCAGGAAATGCAGCGAGTTCATTATTCAATCTGGCAGGAGCGGCATTAGGCTGGTACGCCTTTCATCAGATTGTAGAAGAATTAAAAACAGAAACTGAGAGTGCACGCAGAACCGATCTTTATGTCAATGCGGGCTTAACGCTGGCCAGCGCCATTACAAGCACTGTCGTAGCGGGTGTTATAACCGCTGCTGCGGCAGGAGCCATTACGGGTGCAGCCTTTGCTGGAACAGCCGCCACCCTTGCAGGAATCCTCGGACCATTAGGGCTGACACTAGGAGCAGCAACGTTGCTGGCAGGCTGGATTTATAATGGTATTCGTCAGGTTGAAGAAATCAGCAAAGCGGTTAATTTGAATGGCATTGATACTTTCCGCGCCGGATTTTTATCTCTTTTTGGTTCACTGCCAGCAGACATTCAGATCCGCTATGATTTTAATCAAATCTCCCGGCAAATCAGCCAGCGTGGTGTTCTATTGCTTGAAAATAATGAATATATTGACACCCTTTACTACAGTCCGCTACGCGTCTTGCCGGGCACGGTTATCCCCTCCTCAAAAGGGGCTGCATGGGCAAAAAAGAATATTCCATTCTACAAAATGATAGATGAATTGTTTATTAAGGATGTGACTAAACCTGTTGTCCAGCAAACAGATGATTATCTCGACTTAACGAACAATATTGCCAGAAGCAGCGGTGTTACTGATGCCAGCGCAGCGGCGAGTAAAATGTCTGTTTTCAGGCCGCTCAGTGAAAAAATTGCCAGTATGCCAGAAACCGGAAATTATGCACAAAAAGTACTGTTTTTGAATGCTAACCGTCAGGATGCAAGGAAAATCGCTTATTTTGATGGCAGGCTGATACGTGTCCTTGATAAAGATGAAACGGTTATCAGTCAACTCAGTGCTCCTGTGAATTTTTTACCGGAATGGATCCTTGTTGGCAATGTTGCCGGCGATGAGGAAGAAGAAATATTATTTATTGACCCGGATACGCATTATGTAGCTACGTTAGCGGCAAAAAATGGCCATTATTCCTTTTTTATTAACAGAAAAAATACGCATGCGCTTCCTGCAATGCTCCTGCCACCTCTGCTCGCAGACATCAATAATAACGGTTACCATGACGTATTACTCGTCACCACCAAATCTATTGAAATTATTGATTTTTCTGGAGATAGTAACTATTCCCTTACTTTTTCAACCACAGGCACAGTGCTGGCAGATAAAAATTACCGTCGCGTCCTGACCGGTGATATCAATGGTGACGGCTGTACAGATATCGTTGTTATCACAGACACCGGCACTGTGTATACGCTATTAAATAGCGGAAAACCGCATTCTCCCTTCAGTTCTCTGCTTCTTACAGAAGATTCCAGGCTGACCCGCCTGCTACAGAGTCACAGCAGTGACCAGAATTCGGGCATATTGCTCAGCGACAGGAATCAGGACAGACAAGATGATTTAACCATCATTGATGAAAATTTCCATGTTGCTGTTGCCCATGGAAAAAAAAATGGTCAGTTCGCTCCGCCTGTTGATCTTTTTCCTGCCCGACCCGGTTATCCGCAACTGATGAATCATCGAATTACAGGTATTGATGGAGATAAATTGTATTCCGTTAATAACAGAGAATCGGTTTATACACACAGTTTGCGCGACACAGTTTCTTTGGTGATGCTTGAACAGGGAACGGATACTTTTTTGGCGCCTGATGAGACGTCAGGGGGTCATTTTGTTTTTTTTGTTGATAAGGGTATTAAAGACTTTGTCGGCGGTTTAAAGGACGATGTATTTACAGTACGCGATGATCCTGCACAAATTTCAGGTCTGCTTGACGGCCATGATGGAGAAGATACCCTTTCTTTGTCATCGGTTAACCCGGGGGAAAATCCATCCGGGTATACCATCCATCTCGGTTCGGCAAATACAGAAGGCTATCTTATTGATGGTCATCATTCAGACGCGGCTCAACCTTTACTGAAACTAAAAAACCTGGAACATGCTGAAGGTCATGCAGACACCAATGATCTCCTGATTGGTAACCATAAGGCAAATCGGCTTAATGGTTGCGGAGGAAAGGATAAAATAGAAGGCCATGAGGGTAATGACGATATCACTCTGGCAGAAGGTGAAGCACGTGGAGGTGCAGGTAACGATATATATCATATATTGCCTAACAGGAAGCAAGACGCTGTTGAAGTGCTCATACAAGAAGTCCATGACCCAAAAGCACTGAGTACCCTCTTCTTGATGCAAAAAATTACACAGCTCAGTAGGCCCATCAGAGAAAACGACAACTTGGTCATGCACCTCAGCAACGACCAGAACAACCCTGTAACGAGGCAGGAGACCGGTGCTACCCGGCTCATATTACAAAACTTTTATACTCATGCGGCACAAGGACAACACACCTTTCGGGTTATCACCCGCGATGGCTTCAGTTTCACGCTGTCAGCATCCGCGAACGGATTGACCAGCAGTGAACGCCTGAGTGTGCAGTATGATGCTGCACTGGACAGTCATTTTCAGAGCCTGACGGCGACAGGTCATCAACCACCGGAGATTGAGCTGGTCAGTAATGGTGAACAGAACAGCAGAACGTTGTTTACCCGAAAAGAAATAACGGTGGTTCATGATCGTGTGGCATTGCCGGATTTTATGCAGCTCAGTTTGCAGGACACTCGCTTTGATGAATGCATGGAGGGTGGCAATAATAGTGATACCTTTATCAGCGTGGCAGGTAACGACGCCCTGATGGGACGGGGTGGAAAGGACCGCTACGTCATTCATGAAGAGCACCACACGGCAAGAGAGGTGACCATTGTCAATTTGGATTACAGTGATGCCCCCGACAGGGACATCATGGAACTCCCTTGGTCTGCGCTAGACATACGACTGGAGTGGAAAAATAATCCATTTTCCTCAACATTAACAGATCTGCTGCTCAGCAGCAGCACTTCAGAGATAACAGTACGATTAAGTGGATTTTCCAACCTGAAAAACCGCCATATTGCTATCCGTACGCAGCAGAATGATACCCTGTATACACTGGATGTGGACAGCCATGGAAACGCTTACCTGACAAACCGTCCGCCATATACCACCGGCGATGAACCCTTGCGGTTATATGCTGTGGCCCGTGGTGATGAAAACAAACCACTGGAACTGACTGCAGAGCCTAACCGTTATGGCAATTTGGCCATACGTGATGAAAGTGGCAGTGGCATTATCCTGCGTGGCAGCCAGCAGGGTGCCAACTTACTGGTGGCGACGGCGGGGGATAACCAGCTGTACGGTGGAGAAAAAGAGGATGCCCTGTACAGTGGCCGTCATGACGATAGGCTATATGGAGGTGGCGGTGATGACAGTTATTATTTTGCCAGGGAGCATGGTAAGGATATGATTACAGACAATGAAGGTAAACACAGCCTGCATTTCACGGCGCCCGGACTGGAACCGGATGATATCACCTTATCCATCAAGGGCCATGATCTGGAAATCTGCGCGCCGGGGCATGACAGTAACCTTGTGCGAGTAACGCAATGGCAGGGAAGGATAAACAATATCACCTTGGGAAACGCGTTTTTTCTAAAAGGAACCGATATTATGGCTCTGGTTGACACCATGGCAGGTTTTAGGGACGCTGAGCTGACACCTGCCTTTGCCCCACGGCTAGAGGAGATAAGACAGCGCTACTGGATCACCGTTTCCCAACAGAGCACTGTTAAAGGAATCGTTTAAAGGTCTTTACATATCAATCCCCCCATCGCACTCACCTCCTCCTGACACAGAGTCGGGAGTTAATGGGACGACAGGCGCGCTTGTAGCTTCATCGCTCCATTATTTATTACATGAAACAAAATCAGCAAGTTAAAAGCGATGAAATATAATGAGCGCTATTTGATAGCGCTATTTTTTTATTTGAATAAAATACGCGCTCTTTCATTTTATAACAATTCAATCAGGGTCTGATGATCGTCATCCATAGTTATTATGATAACTGAATTTAATATAATTCATTTATTTTTTCTATTGTCGGCCAATTCCGTTGGAATCTGGCATAGCCACCTTTTTTTTAAGCACAATGAATATCATATAAATTTTGTTTAACAAAATTAATTCAGTTAATTCAGTTAATTCAGTTAATTCAGTTAATTCAGTTAATTCAGTTAAGTTGCATGTAAAAATATTAATTAAAAATGTTAATTCTATAAAACGAAACTGATTAAAAACTAACATCCAGTCATACCGAACCGGTGATGATTATTTTATCTCATTATTTTATGAGATTAAAAACAGACTCTATTCTCCAGCCCCATCAATAAGATTTTTTTTTAAAAACAGGTAAATAAATAATGATAAATAATCAAAATATTCCTCCGTCTGGTGCGTCAGCGGGGGCGAGTCAGACAGTCCACAGACCTGTTCATCTTGCCTACGATATTCCCAGAGGGAACAGTCAGTTCTATTTATCCGCTGACACGCATCTGCCTGCAGGATATAACACGCCTGACAAGAGTCCGAAGGGTA
>CAZBYB010000089.1:5662-6985 GCA_964496225.1 uncultured Yersinia sp.
GTTCTTCACAGATTCAATGGCGACGTCAACCTCGACCTCAATTTCGATACAGAGGTACATTACCGCGGTAATGAAAGGATTACACAGGTATTACGCTGGCTGAGTTCAGCGGTTTTAGCAGTAAATAGTAAGCATACCAGTGATCTCCTGACCCATGTTCCCCAATCAGATCCACAGCGAAGCCAAAAACTGGCTGAGATTGATAAGAAGAAAACACCGGAAATTCAGTCTGCAGTGGTGGGTGACAACGTACTGATAGGCAGTAACAGCAATGACGATGCTCATATGAGGATTAACCTGCTTGCTTTTTTGCAGGACCAGGGTATCAATAAAATCGATACCCATCTGGGAACAGCCCCCGTCAATCCTGCAGGATCGCAGCCCCTTAATTTTAATGATGCGGAAAGACTCCGGCAAAAAGAACAGCAGAGGCGGCATGCCGGGTATTTATCGGATTTTGCTAACAATAAAGATGGATTTGCTGACAGACTGATTGCACGTGCGCGCAGTGAAGCAGAGAGTACTGCGCCGGGAAGTGGAGAACTGGCTGGTAAGTTATTGACCCATATCCATGCGGCCCTGCAGACAGGGAATAACCTGCAAATGGCCCCCTGTGATCCGACCAGAGCACTCGTCCATGCAGAACAGCGCATTATTGAGTATATCCAGAGTATACAGGACACCCTGCATCAACAGGCTCTGCAGCATTATCCCGCGTCGTATGCACCGCGTCCTCTCCCTGTTTTCCTTGGAGGCACTAAACCACCCTGTGCCCATTGCGATACTGTCGAACATGCCCGCCATGCGCAAGCTCAGTTACAACAACAAGGTCAGCCATCATCAGGGGCGTCATCGTCGACAACAACAGCAGCAGGTCAGGCAAGTCTGTTCACGGTATGGCGCTGTGAAGATCCTACAACAATCCTTGGTCAGCACAGTATCGGAAACTATTTCGGCAGCGGTTTCCTGCTGCCGGACGCTCGCGTTGCGTACAATATTGACTACACCATACTTCACTACAATGGAAATTCTCTCCCGGCTAATTTTGGCAGCCATGTTCATGGGTATGGACAACCACCGGCGCCAGGGAATTATGTTGCACAGCCGAACACGCTGTATTTTGCCCGTCTGAATTCAGTTCAGCACGCAGTTCAGCAAGGCACATCACCACTGACCCCATCACCTGCACCGCAGCCTGCGGGACAGAATCCCTTTAAACCAGTCGGTACACTGGGAGAGCCGGTGGAGCCCGGCAGAGAACAGTGGGTATGGCAGCCGGAGACGGATGCAGAGTTCAGGCAGAAAATACAGGAAAAACGGGCC
>CAZBYB010000090.1:0-6296 GCA_964496225.1 uncultured Yersinia sp.
ACCAAGTCTGTTTAAGATAGTCTTAATCTTGGTTGGCGTGAATAGAAATAAGACAGATAAGAATTTGTTTTTTATTAATTAAAATACTGGACATGCCATCAATCTATGGATAATAATGGCGCCCGTGGAAGGATGGCCGAGTGGTTTAAGGCAGCGGTCTTGAAAACCGTCGACGGGTAACTGTCCTAGAGTTCGAATCTCTATCCTTCCGCCATATTTTTAGCCGGCTTAGCTCAGCAGGTAGAGCAACTGACTTGTAATCAGTAGGTCGCCAGTTCGATTCCGGCAGCCGGCACCATCAAAAAAGACTGCTCGCTTATAGAACAACCAGGAAGATGACGGTCATTTGTTGTCAACTTTAGTTTACTGCGCTTCGAACATTATTAAGTTACCATTTAACGGGATCCCGACGAAGAGCTGCCAAAAACAGCACTGATCATGTTTTGGATACTTAACAAAAGTCGGTTAATAATAAAAATATCACTCTTTAGTGATTCGGTCTTGACCGGGTGATTAGGTATCTGCATGCCTTGAGCCAGAATCTCTTGTGATTGTATTGCGCGTTCTTCTTGAGCTACCTGAGTTTCCTTTTTCCTCTTGAGCGCTTTTAGGTATTCCTTAAAATCGGCATCTTTTTCAGTGTTCCTGTCCCTGGCCAGGAACATCCTTTTTTCCAGTTTCTTTAGAAAGTGACGTTCAGTTTTGGCTCGTTCACTTAGAAATGCGTTAAAATTTGCCTCTTTTTCAGCATCTTTATATTTGTCCTCTGTCCCGTGAAACAGTTCTGGCAGCTTTTCCCGATGCGTCCTTGCGCCATCGGCGCGTTGATCTGATAAGCCTTCTTTATCATTGACTACACGCTGAGCTTGCTCGGTAATAAATTGATTTCTAAAATGATTAGAATAACGATTGGGGTTATCAGGATTTTTCCCAACAGCGTTTTGCGCAGGTTCTATCTTGCGAATAGGAGATATTGAGGATGTCATAACAATGTTCTCCTGAAAATCAGCTTTGTGCATCGATTATAGAGAAAAAAACAGACCATTGCTGTCACCAAACGCTCGTTATGAGTGTGGGCAGGAGAAAAATACTATGGCGGCTGTGCCACTCAGCCGCATTTTTCATAAGCAACCGTTGGTATGCTAATGCATGCATGCATTTCCTGTAACGACAACAGGCGTTCAACAGGATCTGCTTTCAGCGCCATGAGTGTCGCAAAAGCACCATTGATGGTGGTATCGTAATGGACTTTATACTGCAGCGCACTGCGGCGCAACAGCCTTGAGTCTTCGATCGCCTGTCTGCCCGAGGCGGTATTAACAATATAGCTGTACTCACCGTTTTTAATACGATCCTGGATATGCGGGCGCCCTTCATGAACTTTATTTACCAGCCGTGGGTTAATACCTGCTTCGCCCAATACAACCGCAGTACCGTGGGTAGCATCCAATGTAAAACCCTGTTTTAATAATCCGATGGCCAGATCCACTACACGTGCTTTATCACCATCGCGCACCGATAACAAAGCCCGTCCATTTTGTTTCATACCAGACTGACTAGCCAGCATGGCTCTGGAAAAAGCTTGCGCAAAGGTACGTCCTGAGCCCATAACTTCACCGGTAGAGCGCATCTCAGGGCCAAGAATAGGATCCACTTCAGGAAATTTATTAAAAGGTAGTACCACTTTTTTTACTGAGTAGTAAGGAGGGATTACTTCGTTGAGGATACCCTGTTCAGCCAGTGATTGCCCAATCATAACGCGTGCGGCAATCTTAGCTAAAGGTATGCCGGTAGCTTTGGAAACAAAAGGCACTGTCCTGGCGGCACGAGGATTAACTTCAATCAAATACACTTCATTGTTCTGTACGGCAAACTGCACGTTGATCAACCCTTTCACACCCAGTTCAAGGGCCAGTTGCTCTGTTTGCCAGCGCATAACATCCTGAATATGTTGACTTAAGGTATAAGCAGGTAATGAACAGGCAGAGTCTCCTGAATGCACACCGGCCTGTTCAATATGCTCCATAATGCCCCCAATGAAGACATGTTGACCATCACAAATGGCATCTACATCAACTTCAATGGCATCATCAAGAAAATGATCCAGTAATACTGGCGCATCACTGGAAACACTGGCGGCATGCTGAAAATAACGCCGTAAATCAATTGCATCATAAACGATTTCCATTGCACGTCCCCCTAACACATAAGAAGGACGTACCACCAATGGGTAACCGGGATGATTATCCAGTGCTTGCTCAACCGTGACTGCTGTTGCATTAGGAGGTTGCTTTAAGTGTAGACGGCTGACCGTCTGCTGAAAACGTTGACGATCTTCTGCACAATCGATGGCATCCGGACTGGTTCCTAACAAGGGTACCCCTTGCTCGCTTAATGCTTGTGCCAGTTTCAGGGGAGTTTGCCCCCCATATTGCACAATCACACCCTGAGGCTGTTCAAGACGCACGATTTCCAGAACATCTTCCAGTGTCACTGGCTCAAAATAAAGGCGATCAGAGGTATCATAGTCAGTGGACACGGTTTCCGGATTACAGTTAACGATAATGGTCTCATAACCTGCCTCACGCAACGCCTGAGCAGCATGCACGCAGCAGTAATCAAATTCGATACCCTGACCGATACGGTTGGGACCACTACCCAGTATCATGATTTTCAGGCGCTCATGATTGGGGTAAGATTCGCATTCGTCTTCATATGTTGAGTACATACAGGCCATATCAGTCGAAAATTCAGCCGCGCAGGTATCAACACGCTTATAAACCGGATATAGGCCATAACGATGCCGTAGTTGGCGCATTTCATGCTCAGTAACATTGGCAAGATTTGCCAGTCTTGCATCAGAAAAACCCTTACGTTTCAACTGGTATAAAAGATCAGCCCCTGGACCATCAGGACGACTTTCAATCACCTGCTGTTCCAGACTGATCAGTTCCTCAATTTGAGCCAAAAACCAGTGATCAATGTTAGTCAGAGCATGTACTGTATCCAGTGACATACCGGCACGGAATGCATCAGCAACATACCAGATACGCCCGGCACCGGCATCTTTCAATTCATGGCGAATTTCAATCAGGGCGTTGGGGTCCGTTAGATTGACCTTAGGATCAAACCCGCTGGTACCTGTTTCCAGGCTACGCAGCGCCTTTTGCAGTGATTCCTGAAATGTGCGGCCAATGGCCATCACTTCACCGACGGATTTCATTTGCGTGGTCAGGCGATCATTGGCACCCACAAATTTTTCAAAGTTAAAACGTGGCATTTTAGTGACAATGTAGTCGATGGTCGGTTCGAAAGAAGCTGGACTACGACCACCGGTCATATCATTCATCAGCTCATCCAGCGTATAACCCACTGCCAGCTTTGCCGCAATTTTTGCGATGGGGAATCCGGTTGCCTTGGAAGCCAACGCTGAAGAACGGGAAACCCGTGGATTCATTTCGATCACAATCAGACGCCCGTTTTGGGGGTTTACTGCAAACTGTACGTTAGCTCCCCCCGTTTCGACACCGATCTCTTGTAATACGGCTATGGCGGCATTACGCATGCGTTGATATTCTTTATCGGTTAATGTCTGGGCGGGCGCAACAGTGATGGAATCACCGGTGTGTATCCCCATGGGATCAAGGTTTTCAATCGAACACACAATGATGCAGTTGTTGTGAGTATCACGCACCACTTCCATTTCGTATTCTTTCCAGCCGATGAGGGATTCGTCGATTAATAGCTGGTGTGTGGGTGATAGCTCCAGACCACGCTGGCAGAGGGTTTTAAATTCTTCGTGGTTATACGCAATACCGCCACCACTCCCTCCCATTGTGAAAGAAGGACGGATGATACAAGGGAAACCAATATCAGCAGCGATGGTTAAAGCCTCTTCAAGATGTTGAGCAATACCAGAACGCGCCGTTTCAAGGCCAATTCTCTTCATTGCTTCGTCAAAAAGGCGACGGTCTTCTGCTTTATCAATGGCGTTTGCACTAGCACCGATCATGGTGATACCGAATTGAGCCAGTATGCCCTGGCGTTCCAGCATCAGGGCGCAATTTAACGCGGTTTGCCCACCCATGGTGGGCAATATTGCGTCCGGTCGTTCTTTTTCAATAATTTTGCTGATCACTTCCCACTCAATGGGTTCAATATAGGTAGCATCGGCCATTTGTGGATCCGTCATAATAGTTGCCGGGTTAGAATTCACTAAAATAATCCGGTAACCCTCTTCACGCAGGGCCTTACAGGCTTGGGCGCCGGAATAATCGAACTCACAGGCTTGACCTATCACGATCGGACCAGCACCCAGGATCAGGATACTGCTTATATCGGTACGTGCTGGCATGATAAAATTTTTGTCCCTGATATGATTGGAGGCTCCAGGAGCCGGTTGGCGTTAAGGGTATTTGCGATAATTTTTAATCAATGCAATAAAATGATCAAACACGGGTGCTGCATCATGTGGCCCAGGACTGGCTTCAGGGTGTCCCTGAAAACCAAAAGCGGCTTTATCCGTGCGCTGTATCCCCTGCAGGGAGTCATCAAACAACGATTTATGCGTAACAGCTAAACTGGCAGGTAGAGAATGCTGATCTACGGCAAACCCGTGATTTTGTGCTGTGATGATAACCGCACCACTATCCAGATTTTTTACCGGGTGGTTGCTTCCATGATGGCCAAATTTCATTTTTACTGTTCTGGCGCCACTGGCCAGTGCCAGCAACTGGTGACCAAGACAGATACCAAATAAAGGAATATCGGTTTCCAGTAAACACCTGATGGCCGCAATAGCATAATCACAAGCCATGGGATCTCCTGGACCATTGGAGAGAAAAATTCCGTCCGGGTTTAAGTCAAGCACCTCTTGTGCCGTGGTCCAAGCCGGCACTACGGTCAAACGACAACCTCGATCCACCAGCATGCGCAAAATATGACGTTTCACACCATAATCATACACAATGACATGCCAGGGAAAATGCCTGGCTTTTTTTGCGGGCAGGATATCCGTCAGTGCCAGACTGCCCTGTGACCAAGAATAAGCTGTTTGTGTGCTGACTTCTCGGGCTAAATCCATGCCTTTCAGACCAGGAAAAGCACGTATCTGTTCCAATGCCAGATGCGCATCCTGTTGTAAAGAAGTAGAAGTTTGAGTGTTTTCTCGGGCAATTATGCAGCCGTTCTGAGCCCCTTTTTCACGCAGTAACCCTGCGAGTTTACGAGTATCAATATCAGCCATGGCAATAAAATTGTGGCGCTTGAGCCAATCAGAAAGGCTTTCTTCATTGCGCCAGTTACTGGCTTTACATGCTAAATCGCGAATAATCAGCCCGCGCGCATGAATTTTATCCGATTCTTCATCATAAGCATTGGTGCCGACATTACCAATATGCGGATAAGTCAGCGTGATGATCTGGCGAAAATAGGAAGGATCGGTGAGAGTTTCCTGATAACCTGTCATCGACGTATTGAAGACCAGTTCTCCCACTGTCGTACCCACCGCACCGATGGACCGACCATGGAATTGAGTGCCGTCTTCCAGAACCAATAATGCTGACTTGATCAAAACACCTCCTGATGCATCATCAACGATCTTTTAAATTAAGCACATCGCTCATATCAAAAAGCCCGGTTTTTTTCCCCGATAGCCAGATGGCTGCCCTGACAGCGCCTTTGGCAAAGATGGCACGACTGGATGCAGTATGAGTAATTTCTATACGCTCGTTAGTATCAGTAAACATGACAGTATGCTCACCGACAATGTCACCGGCACGAATGCTGGTAAAAACAATACTACCTGGGCAACGTTCTTGCATGTCATTTGTTTTTGCATACACTGCGCATTGCTTCAGATCACGATCCAGGGTTTTGGCAATCAGGGTTCCCATGGCCAGTGCCGTACCTGAAGGCGCATCTGCTTTGTTTCTGTGGTGTGCTTCGATAATGTCAATATCTGCATCCTTGCCCATGGCGTGTGTTATTTTTTCCAGCAGCTTCAGCACAACATTGATGCCTGGACTGAAGTTAGCCGAAAAAACAATGGCAATATCAGTACTGGCAGCATCAATAGCGGCTTTACCCGCATCATCAAAGCCTGTGGTACCAATCACCATATTTTTCTGATACTGGCGGCAGCAGGCCAGGTACTTCAGAGTACCTTCAGGACGGGTAAAATCGATCAAAAGCTCGAAATCATCGATGACAGCCAGGAGATCATCACTAATCCTGATACCCAGGAAACCGATACCGGCAAGTTCACCGGCATCAGCACCTATCCATACTGAACCTGC
>CAZBYB010000091.1:0-1057 GCA_964496225.1 uncultured Yersinia sp.
ATGCTATCAGCAAGGCTGGCGCTTTTTAAGCAACAATTAGCGGTTTTACGCACCGTCTCGCGATTTTTTTGTGCCCTTGCCTGCTGTCACCGTTTTAATGCCTTTCGTGGTTGTACCAAGCATCACTTCGAAGGTCATGTCTTCGCTGTTAATTTCTTCCATGAAAATGCTCCTGTATGTGTGGATTATGCGATGGGTTGATTAAGGCGTCGGGAAAACGCCAGATAAATGTCAGTAATGCCACTGTTAATACATATCGACATCAATGACAGAACTAAAAAAAGGGAAGTAGCAAATAAGGTGGGGGAATACATCCCGATGGTACGCCAGCCAATATCGTCACTGTATCTGCCGGTAAAAAAAGCCAGATAAGGAAAAAAGGTAAAAAGAAACAGCACACTTAAGCCAATAAAAAACAGCTTAGTGCGTGAGTAGTTTGTTTGCCGTGTGTGCCTGATCGTGTTGCTAAACCATTTTTCGCGCAAGCGTGCACTCAGAAACGCCACCGCTGCCGAGTACAGCACCAGCAGAGGCGTGCCTAACACGCAATACAGAATGACCAGCTGAATAGGGAAAGGATCATGGCCCTTAAATAACCCGACCCGCGTTGCCGTCTGAATGGCTTTAATCACGGGGGCCCACCAGGCCATAAAGGCCGACCCCCAGGCAGGCGTGGGTAATAAACGTGCGGCAAAAAACAGCACATAGCCCATCAGAATATAGAAGAGGCACACCAGCAGCAGCGAGCGCGCCGGGTTATCACGGGAAAACAGTTTCATGTTTCTGGCAAATCCATAAACAGGAGTTATGAAGGAGGTTTATGCTATCAGCAAGGCTGGCGCTTTTTAAGCAACAATTAGCGGTTTTACGCACCGGCTCGCGATTTTCTTTATGCCCTAGCCTGCCCATCACATAAGGCAATGCCATGCCCAAACGGCCGGCAAGAGCACTGATAGCATCCTGGCCTACCCGCCGCCTTAAAGGCCTCCACGATGCTTTTCTGTGCCGCCTCCGTGTTTTTATTCCGGCTCTGCACGCAGCGCAGTATGCATTCAGG
>CAZBYB010000091.1:1157-2242 GCA_964496225.1 uncultured Yersinia sp.
CGATTCAGGCGATTCAGGCGATTCAGGCGATTCAGGCGATTCAGGCGATTCAGGCGATTCAGGCATTGTTATTATCACGTCAGTTTCAGATAATATCGTCATTTTATTTCCAGGTGCCCTGATGACTGAATATCTGCTGTTATTCGTTGGTACGGTGTTAGTCAATAACGTTGTACTGGTTAAATTTCTTGGGCTCTGTCCCTTTATGGGCGTTTCGAAAAAACTGGAGACGGCCATGGGGATGGGGCTGGCAACTGCCTTCGTACTAACACTGGCTTGTGCCTGTTCCTGGATGATTAACAGGCTTCTATTGTTGCCACTTGAGCTGGGTTACCTGCGCACCATGGCATTTATTTTAATCATAGCCGCAGTGGTGCAATTTACCGAGCTGATGGTGCGCAACATCAGCCCGACACTGTACCGGTTATTCGGCATTTTTTTACCTTTAATTACCAGTAACTGTGCCGTGCTGGGCGTAGCGTTGCTGAGCGTTAATCAATCCTATGGTTTTTTGCAGTCCGTCATTTACGGCTTGGGTGCTGCTGTGGGGTTCTCACTGGTGATGGTGCTATTTGCCGCAATGCGTGAACGCTTGGCCATTGCCGATGTCCCTGCTCCCTTTCGGGGAGCATCCATTGCATTCATTACCACAGGATTAATGTCTCTCGCCTTCATGGGTTTTAACGGGTTGGTGAAATAATGATAGTATCATTGTGGATAGCCACAGGTGTATTAAGTCTTCTGGCCCTGGTGGCTGGTATCATTCTTGGCTTTGCCTCAAAACGTTTTCAGGTTGATGAAGATCCGGTTATTGAGCTGATCGATAAAGTTCTACCACAAAGCCAGTGTGGTCAGTGTGGCTGGCCCGGTTGTCGTCCTTATGCACAGGCAGTTTGTACCCGCGGTGAAAAAATCAATAAATGCACACCCGGTGGCGAACGGGTGATGCTCAAACTTGCTGAAATTCTTGGAGTAGAGCCTCAACCCCTCGGCGAAAATGACGAGATCCGCGATCCCGTTCCTGAAGTGGCCTTTATTGATGAAGCCCAGTGTATTGGTTGTGTCAAATGCATTCAGGCCTGCCC
>CAZBYB010000091.1:2252-6239 GCA_964496225.1 uncultured Yersinia sp.
GTCGGTAGCACCCGGGCACTGCATACCGTGCTTAGCGATTACTGTACCGGTTGTGGTCTATGTATTGCTCCCTGCCCAATGGACTGCATCACCCTGATTCCTAAACCACAAACTGCCGAAAATGGCCACTGGAAACTGAATAGTATTCCTGTACAACGCGTTTAAAAAACCCGTTTCTGTTAGATATCATCAGTAGAATTTATATACAGGCCTCATTAATGTTTAATCCATTTACCCCCGGTAAAAAAAATAATTCCCTGAGCTTTATCGGGGGTATACAGCCCCCGGCGATGAAACAGCAATCTGCCGGGATACCGCTACGGACACTCCCGCTACCTGACCGCTTTATCGTTCCTCTGCAACAACATCAGGGCCCTCCCGCTGAGCTACAGGTAAAAACAGGCGATGCGGTCTTAAAAGGCCAGCGGTTAACCCGCGGCCTGGATCGTCGGGTACCGGTACATGCGCCAACTTCAGGTATCATTCGTGCCATTGCTCCTCATGCCACTGCCCATCCTGAAGGATTAGCGGCACTTTGTGTGCATATCGAACCCGATGGAGATGATCGTGCTTGTGCGCCTGATCCCATCAAGGACTACCGGTTACTGGATGCCCTACAATTGCTCGAACTCATACATCTTGCAGGCATTGTCGGTTTGGGGGGAGCCGGGTTCCCTACGGCAACAAAATTACTCAGCGGTCTGGGCAAGACAGACACCCTGATCATCAATGCTGCCGAATCTGAACCTTATGTCACGACAGATGACCGTTTAATGCGCGAACATGCTGATGAAATTGTGCAGGGTATCCTGATACTGATCCATCTACTGAACCCCAGGCAAACTGTGATTGGCATCGAAGAGGATAAACCACAGGCTATTACAGCTCTACGCCAGGCACTGACCCAATATCATCATATTTCATTACGGGTGTTACCCCGCAAATACCCCAGCGGCGGCGCCGGGCAATTGACCCGCCTGCTAACTGGACAAGAAATTCCCTTTGATAAACACGCAGCTGCAATGGGGGTACTGATGCAAAATATCGCTACCGTACTGGCAATAAAACGTGCAGTTATCAACGCTCAGCCCCTGATCGAACGAGTAGTTACTCTCACCGGTCATGGGTTAGCTTCCCCGGGTAATGTATGGGCCAGGGTAGGCACCCCAGTCAGCCATCTGCTAAAAGCAGCCGGGTTTACCCCTCTGCCCCGGCAAAGGCTGATCATGGGTGGGCCTCTGATGGGATTTCCTCTCCCCAGTGTGGATATCCCCGTGGTGAAAACCAGCAACTGTCTCCTGGTAATCCAACCACCGGAAACTGATATGGATGAACAGCCTTGCATCCGCTGTGGTTTATGTACAGATGTCTGTCCAGTGGGATTATTACCACAACAGCTCTACTGGTTTAGCAAAGGCGCCGAACATGAAAAAGCCCGTAGCCATCATCTATTTGACTGCGTGGAATGCGGTGCCTGTGCCTGGATATGCCCCAGTCATATCCCACTGGTGCAATACTACCGGCAAGAAAAAGCACAAATTCGCACGCATGATCAAGAAAATGCCCATGCTGCTGCGGCAAAAGCACGTTTTGAAGCAAGAAAGCAACGTCTGGAACGGGAGAAAAAGAGACGTGAAGAACGTTATCAAACACCATTGCGGGTAACAGGCTCAGCAAAGCAGAATGCCGTATCAAATGATCAATACATGGGCAATCAGACTGACAGCAAAACGCTTACTCACCCTGAAGCGCCTGCGGGCATAACGGCCTCTGTCAGCACAACACAGCCCATAAAGCCGGAAAAACCACAACAGTGTACACAGGATCCCCATACCGATCCGTACAAAGCCGCCGTCGCTGCAGCGATTGCCAGAATTCAGGCTAAAAAAACCGTACAGCTTGCAAAAAAGTGAGAAAAATACGCACACTGACGGACATAAAACCCTCTTACAAGTTATAAGAGGGTACTATTCAGTGAATACGGTAGATTTGGAAATAATCGCACGACGGGTTGACAGTCATAACCCGTTCCGCTGTGTACTGAATATTCATGAGCTAACCCGTTGGTATCTGGCAGTCTGATCACACATATTCATGGCATTACTATGGCAGAATTGGCTGTCTTATTAACGGAACTGGGTTATGAACAGCCGCAACTACGTTAGCGCTACCGGGTTTATATCGCATTAAGCTGTACTATCAGATTTGAGAAGCAACCAGGTTGTTTAACGGCATGCCATTTCCGCTCAGTATCGGATTCTGTGCAACGATAGTCTGCTCCAGGGACTCAACCGCCGACATATCATGGATAAGCGCATCAATAGGATCAATTTCTAGATTGATCTCAACACTATTATCTGGCAGCCCATCCTCTGTCAGATCAGAATTTGTCAGGTTCGCTTCTGTCAGAGTAGCGCCCGTCAGATCTGCTCCTGTCAGAATAGCACCCGTCAAGTCAGCCCCTGTCAAATCAGCACCGGTCAGATTAGCCAACGACAAATCAGCCCCTGTAAGGATAGCACCTGCCAAATTCGCTCCTGCCAGATTAGCACCTGCTAAATTCGCTCCTGCCAGTTTAGCGCCAGTTAAGTCAGCACCGGTCAGATCAGCAAATACCAGAACAGCTCTTTCCAGCTTAGCTCCTGTCAGCAGGATACCCTGCAGATTATTACCGTCACCACGAGACAACACTGCTTCCGTTAGATCCACACCAGACAGCTTAGCACCTGCCAGATTCGTTTGTGCCAGATACGCTTTTGATAAATTAACGCCTGCCAGAATAGCGTCTGCGAGACTGGAATCAGTGAGGTTAGTACCACTCAGATCAGCACCTGTCAGATTAACACCGGCCAGATTTATTTCTCTCAGAACAGCTTTTTCCAGCCTGGTGCCTGTCAGATTAGCGCCGGTAAGAATAGCGCCTGTCAGGACTGCTTCCGTTAGATCCGCACCAGACAGCTTAGCGCCTGCCAGATTCGTTTGTGCCAGATACGCTCTTGATAAATTAACACCTGCCAGAACAGCGTCTGCGAGACTGGAATCAGTGAGGTCAGTACCACTCAGATCAACACCTGTCAGATTAACATCGGCCAGATTTATTTCTCTCAGAACAGCTTTTTCCAGCCTGGTGCCTGTCAGATTAGCGTCGGTAAGAATAGCGCCTGTCAGGTTGGCGTTTGTCAGATCCATGCCAGACAGATTAACATCTGTCAGGTTCGCTTTTACCAGACTAACACCGGTAAGCATAGCATCGGTAAGAATAGCCCCGGTTAGATTCGCCTTTGCGAGCAGCGCATTTGTCAGATTCGCCCCAGTTAGATTCGCCCCGATCAGATTACTCGCTGCCAGATTAGCCCCTCCCAGATGAGTTTCTGTCAGAGAGACACCTTGCAGATCATGGCCAGGTAAGTTTGCTAAATAAAGATTAACACCGGCGAGATTTACTCCTGCAAGACTGGCGCCTTCCAGATTTGCCCCCTTCAGAGAAGCGCCTTTTAATTTAGCTCCTGTCAGAATGGCACCTTTCAGATTAGTATGTGCCAGACTTGCCCCTGACAGGTTAGCGCCTATCAAATCCGCTTTTAACAGAGTAGCGTATGTCAAATTCGCTTTTTCCAGGTCAATTCCTGTCAGACTGGCACTGGTCAGATTTGCTTCTTCCAGATCAGCGAATGACAAATTTGCTCCAGTCAGGTTCGCCCCTTCCAGTTTGGCGTCTTTCAGATAGCGGCCAGACAGATCCATGAAAGACAGATTTTCTCCAGTCAGATCAGTTTTTGCCAGCACCAGATCAGACAGAGTATCGCTTGTGATGAGGGGATTATCAGTGTGTGTCATTTAATGATCCTGTAAAATAAAATCAGGTGTTTTAATAATTGCTGGATATTTTATTTATCAATAACAGAAATGAATATAAAAAATCGCTCATTTGGTCATTTGGTCATTTGGTCATTTGGTCATTTGGTCATTTGGTCATTTGGTCATTTG
>CAZBYB010000092.1:0-6116 GCA_964496225.1 uncultured Yersinia sp.
CAGTAATTCACTGGCGTTGGTATTGATGCCTTTGGTCTTCAGCAAATTCACTGCCTGTTCCACCAGCGCCGGATCAAACCCTTGATGAACGTTATAGATACCAAAACCCAGCTTATCGCGCAGGAGAATGCCTGCACAGATATTGGCCGCTATCATGCATTCTTCGACAATGCGGTTGGCAATACGGCGCTGCTCAATGATGACATTCAGGACATCACCGTGTTCGTTTAATACAAACTGCCAGTCCGGGCTGTCTTTAAATATCAGAGCATTGTGTTTGCGCCATGTGCTGCGGCTATGACCAACACGTTCCAGTAGCTTGATCTGTCTTGCGATCTCTGTATTTTCTGGCTGCCAGCTACCCTGGTTTTCGAGCCAGTCAGAAACCTGGTCATAAACCAGCTTTGCTTTGGATTCAATAATAGCGGTGAAAAATTCCACATTCTCATCCAGGCTACCATCTTCTTCATGAATACGCATGCGGCAAACCAGTACCCGGCGCTGTTGATGAGGATGCAGGGAGCACAGATTTTCTGACAGATCCCGGGGCAGGATTGGAATATTAAAACCGGGTAAATAGTTGGTAAAAGCCCGCTGACGGGCATGAAAATCCAGTTCACTGTGTTCATCAAACAAGGCAGTGGGATCAGAAATGGCAATGCTTAGTAACAGTGAACCCTCTTTTTCCTCAACATAGAGCGCATCATCCATATCTTGAGTGCTGGCACCATCAAGGGTAACAAAATTTAGGGCGGTGAGATCAATACGTGGTAATTTTTCGCTTTGGGGTGTTGATGCCACCATGGGAGGGGCTTGTAATTCCAGATGATGGCGCGACAGGGTGACCCACCAGGGTGCAAACCGGTCTTCTGCATTGGTAATAAAGGCAGTGATATCGGCGCTGAAGGTACTATCCCCTTTCAGGGGATGGTGACGCATCTGGGCAACAATCCAGTCACCGTTTTTAAATGGATGTGTCAGTCCTGCTACCGGATAGCAGGGAATGGCTTCTTTGAGTAAAGGATAATCAGGGATGACAGAAAGTGCGTTATCTTTCCCGGTAATTCTGCCGACAAAACGTGAAAGAAAGGGCTCAATCAACGTTTCTGGTTCAACAATGTCACGATCTTTTTCAAAGCGCAGGCTGGCGCTAATACGGTCACCGTGCATTACTTTTTTCATGTATAAGGGTGGGATAAAGTAACTTTTCTGCCCATCACTCTCAAGAAAGCCAAAACCTTTTCGGGTACCCCTGACGGTACCTTCAATTTGGGGTTTTTTCGATTGGAATTGCTGTTTTAGCTGCGTTAGCAGCGGGTTATCCTGAAACATGGCATCTAAACTCTGGTAAGTAACCTGACCTGGCGGCTGACAGTTTTACGCGAATCAACTGTGCGGAGCAAGTCTGATGTGATGATTAATGGGGAAATTTTCGGCCCCATATGGATTTTCATGGTATCACCAAGACTCAGTATGGATCATGGAAAAGGAAAATGACGCCAGCATCAATATTTAAAAAATAATATATTTTAACAGGAACGGTATTTATTTTATCTATTTACAAAAATGGCATGAAAGGTATTTTGTGTGCTATCCCCTGCTTCCTGTCAGGATTCATGTATGTATTTTCCAGTCATACCCGATGCTACCCCCCGGGTATCTTCAGATGAAAATTTTGATAAAAATAGCAATGTTGGAGTCGTTGGAAAGAAAGAAGTGATAGCAAATTCCTGCGAGAGCCATCATCAGGTTAATGAAAGCCTGTTTGATGGTTTGAGCAATGATCTGGATGAGATTATTGCTCATTCCGGATTGGTTCCCAGGCATTTTTCAGCATTACAAAACATAGCAACAGAGACGGGCTATATTATCGCTTTCAGGCCAGTAGACCACCTGGCAACCTGGTATATTGCTGCAGATTATCCCACTAAAAATTATCACATTAAGGGTAAGACCTCGTCTTTTGGTCCGATGGCAGGTTTGATTCCCATTGATCAATCATTAAGCAAACTGGAAAATGCGCCCGCCAGTGAATGGGTGGAATCCAATAAAAAAGTACAGGATTGCTTGAATGACAGACAGGCCGTAGTTGGCCCGCTAACTCTCAGTGCTGAGCGGTTGCGCTATCTGTTGGAATCAGGGGTAATTGAGATACAGGGTTATAAAAATGACAAAATTCTTTATGCCAGAGGGCCAAGTGGAAAAATGTATGAGTTTCAGGCAATGCTTGATGAGGAAGGCAATGTAGTGACAGTGTCACATAAAGGTAACATCATTGAAGTGCTCTGTGATCCGCAAACAGGTCAGCCTTTTACGGCTGACTATGATCTGATGCTGGTTGGTTCACCAATGGAACAGTATGGTGCCGAAGATATCTCCCCTGTGATGGATGTGAGCTGGGAGTATTATCTTGAAAGAACCACTCACTATACAAACAGGAAACCATCACCCCCGTTAGAGGAAAGATGGCCTTCAGAAGAATCCTTCTATGAGAAGGTGGATAAGGATGTGGGTAACGCCAGCCCGCGCATACAAAGGCTTATCGGACGTCTGAATGAGGCAATGAATTGTAAACCAGGCCGTCCGGTAGTGCATCATGGCTCGGATGCCAGCAATCCTGGTGCTAAGCCAGGTGATAATTATCCGGTAACCCTGTTTTTACCCCATCCCTTGGACTGGATAAAAGAAACAGTATTAATGGCCATTAATAAGGATGCGTTGGCACGCATCATTAAAGCGGGTAAACAAGCCGGGTTTTATATGCCAGTGAACAACTCTAAATGGGAACCAGAACTGCGGGTTAGACGCCCTTCATTTGAGCAGGCTCGTGAATTTTTGGAGGCACGTTTACCCCATTTACTGGTAAAAACAGACAAACATGGCATGGATTAACGGATCAGCTCAGAAGCGTCCGCCGGGGAAAATACGGGATGGTATGCGTATTTTTGAGTAAGTTTACGTAATATTTTGAGTATTATGGTAAATTTTTTCCTTATATTCACACAAGTCTTCGATAAGACAGGCACCACAGCGAGGTTTGCGGGCGGTGCAGGTATAGCGGCCATGCAGGATCAACCAGTGATGGCAATTAAGCTTAAACTCGTCAGGCACCCTTTGTGATAATTTTATTTCCACCTGACTGACGCTCTGCCCCCGGGCAAATCCGGTGCGATTACAAACCCGGAAGATATGTGTATCCACCGCAATGGTGGGCCAGCCGAAGGCGGTGTTTAGCACGACACTGGCTGTTTTTCTCCCCACACCGGGTAATGCTTCCAGAGCGGCGCGGTCTTCCGGCACGGCTCCGCCATGTTTTTCCAGTAGAATCCGGCAGGTTTGCATAATATTTTCAGCTTTGCTGTTAAATAAGCCAATGGTTTTAATCAATGCCTTGAGTTTATCAAGCCCCAGATCCAGCATCTCCTGTGGTGTGCTGGCCACAGGCCAGAGCAGGGCAGTGGCTTTATTGACGCTAACATCGGTAGCCTGAGCGGAAAGTAGTACCGTAATCAGTAACTGGAATGTGCTGTGGTAAACCAGCTCTGTCTGAGGCTTTGGATTTTGAGCACATAAACGCCTCAAAATGGCCGCACGTTTTTCCCTGTTCATGATACGGATTTGTCCTGAAAGATCGTGCCTGCTGTTGGTATTTTCCGCTGGCGGGCTGTTATTTTTCCATCGATAACAGATTTTAGCGCCAGCATCATACCAAGGCCGATGAAGGCCCCGGTGGGTAATAAAGCCAATAAGAATGGATTATCCCAGTGGATGATTTGAACAGGGCGTATATTTGCCAGGTAACCCGGTAGCCTGTCGGCGCCAGTAAACAGCATACCGGTTCCCAATACCTCTCGCAGGGAACCCAACACCAGTAACACGACAGTGATTCCAGCGCCCATGGCCACGCCATCCAGGGCAGACAAACCGGGTGTATTTTTGACCGCCCAGACTTCTGCCCGTCCGATAATAATGCAATTGGTGACAATCAGGGGAAGAAAAATTCCAAGAGATTGATATAAATCAAAGGCATAAGCATTCATCAGCCTCTCTACTGAACTGACTACGCCGGCGATGATCATGACATAGATGGGGATGCGCACCTCAAAGGGTATCCAGTAGCGCAATAATGAAATGGTGGTGCTGGTGGCGGTCAGCACCAGCGTGGTGGCCAGCCCCAATCCCAAGGCATTAACTATCGTGTTTGAGCCCGCCAGTAAGGGGCACAGCCCAATCAGCTGAACCAGAGCGGGATTATTTTTCCATAATCCCTGATGGATAATATTTCGAATGTGATTCATCAAGTTGGTCTCTACAGTTTTGCAGATGGGGAAGTCTGTCTGGCAGGTTTTCCAGCCAAATCAGCGTATTTTTGACGGCATTGACAACAGCGCGGGGTGTGATGGTGGCACTGGTAAACTGATCAAATATGCCCCCGTCTTTTTTAACCGCCCACTGGCTAACCGTGTCAGCAGTCAGTTGTTTCCCGGTGAAACGGGTGATCCAGTCAGAAATTCGCGTATCAATTTTATCACCCAGCCCCGGGGTTTCATGGTGCTCTGTCACACGTGTTCCCAGTACATGGCCATGAAAATCGGCACCAACCAATAGCTGGATTGCGCCAGACCAGCCATCCGGAGCCGTTGTTTCGATAGCAACAGCAACGGGCTGGCCATTCATGCGTGCCAGCCACAGTCTGTGAGTATCTGGTTTACCTGGTATCCTGCCGGTGACAACGTAACATTCAGCTTTGAGGTCATTATTGTACAGATCCGCCGGGATAACCTCATCCAACAGTCCCTGTTGCCGCAGGGCAGCCTGCCGGGCAATGAAAGGCTCTGTGAATAAATGAATCACGGCGACCGGCGCTGTTGTTAGCGCGGCGAACAGGGCCAGTCTGATGCCGTGCCGCCCCATGGCAGTTAGAAGACTTTCACCATTATTCATGGATATCCATAAACCCGTGGTTGTGTGTAGTGATCGATAAGAGGGACGCTGATGTTAGCGATCAGTACCGCAAAGGCGACGGCATCGGGCCAGCCACCATACACCCTAATCAACCAGATCAGAAATCCGATCAGGCCACCGTAGATTAACCTACCCTGAGGACTACATGCTGCACTGACCGGATCGGTGGCGATAAAGAAAGCGCCACACATGGTGGCACCTGAGAAAAGATGTAGCCATGGGGGGGCGCAGTTTTCAGGTGCCATTAACCAGCCCGTTGTGGCGCTGGCTGTGAGTGATAACAGGAAACTGAATGGAATATGCCAGTGGATAATACGACGCCATAACAGTAGCAGTCCACCTGCCAGGAAACCCATGTTGATCCACGGCCATGCCTGGGTTGCCAGCAGATCGGAGAACAGGGAAGGGGATACCACATCAGCCTGAGTACGTATACCGGTACGCCAGGCTTCCAGCGGTGTTGCCTGGCTCCAGGCATCAACAACCAGATAAGCCGGCGGCGGCCAGTGGGTCATTTGTAGTGGGAAGGAAACCAGTAGTACTGCATAGCCCACCATAGCGGGATTAAACAGATTATGTCCTACCCCCCCATAGAGTTGTTTGGCGACAATAATAGCGAAGGCCGTACCTACTACTGTTATCCACCAGGGTGCTGAAGGGGGAAGACAGATAGCCAGGGCAGAATTATCGCGCAGGCGTACCCGCACCTTTTTCCCGCGCAGTGACAACACCACGCTTTCTGCCAGCAGGGCAGTCAGCATGGCAATGGTGGCAGAAAGCAGGGTCGCATAACCAAAATAATATGTCTGGATAAAAAGACCTGGCATGCACGCCAGTATGACCCATAACATGATCCTGCCTGTACTGTTGTGCGCCTGATGGGTAAAAGGTGCAGCAGCCATCTGTTGCTTTTGATGTGGCAAATCAGGGAGTGGTCGGAAAGTCATGAACAGTATCATCCTGAATCTTACTGTATCTCGCTATGATTTTACTGCCTTTCGCCAGAAAGAAGAGGTCTATTTTCTGCTATTAACCCTGTAAAAAACCATTGAGTGTACAGTTTCAATCATATGAAGTCATTACCCGGGTTCCTGTATGCCTATAAAACCACTACCACCCGTTTCATCAGGCGAGTAACCGCTAGCCACGGG
>CAZBYB010000093.1:0-6041 GCA_964496225.1 uncultured Yersinia sp.
GGCCTTGTGCACTGCAGGAAATACAGCAAAAAACACGTCCACGGCGCCCCGTTCTCATGCGGGGTATGCGCATTTAAAGGAGTTTTTATGGTCGGGATAAATAGCTTACGGGTTTCTGAACCGGTCAGTGTCAGTGTGTTATCTCAGCAAGAGGATAGAGAGCACCTGGATGAACTATTAAAGATCGTTAAAGAACAGGGTATAAAAGTCACCGTAAAAAATGAAGCAGGAGAGCCACAGGAACTGACTTTAACACAGATAGAAGAAGCATTTAAACGTTTTGTCCCCGAAGTGGCAGTGATTCAGAACGGTTTTTATCACAGGCAGTTGATCATAGGGAAGCAGAATGCCATTGATATACTCAATGGCCTCGCAGCCAAGCCAATACAAGACAGAATTATCACCATGGAAACACTGGCTGTGGCTCTCACGGCATCCAGACTGGATGATGATATTACCCTTGTTTTTCGCGATACGATGTTACATCAGGATGCTGAGCGTCAGAAAAAGCGTGATGACTTAAAAGCGCTTACGGCAGAACTGAAAATTTATAGTGTCATTCAGTCTGAAATTAATAAAAAACTGGCCGGGAAAGGTGGAGCAAACGGCACGGTTGAATTGAATATTTCAGAACTCAATTTATTACAGCATGATCTCTATGGGTATGACACCCCGGAGAAATTTAAAGAAAGCGCTGAATTCCTTTTACTGAACAAGTTGACGAAATCATCGGAAGCCCTGCAAGCACTGAAAAACAGCATAGCATACTGGGAGGAGGAGACTAAAAAAGCAGATGCCTTGGTAAGGGAAAATGTTGCCTGGACTATGCATAATTATTACGTGCAAAAATGGAACCATGCGCGGGATATATGGCTAGGTTTAAAAAGTCAGTTAGACAAGTTTGAAGATGTCAGCTTCTTTTCAATCAAAGATTTTTTACAGGCAGGTCAGAAAGAAAGTGGGCAGATGCATGGCTTAAACGATGTTTATCGCTATACGAAAGACAATAATGATCTCCGTGATTTCGCGAGTATGGTCAATGATCGGGTAAGGCCCATTAATGATAAAGTCAGTGAAACCACGACATTACTCAATGATATCAGCACACGTTATAACTCCGCTGTTGAAGCGTTAAGCCGCTTTATTCAAAAATACGACGGCATATTACGGGAAATATTAAAGTCAATATAGCGCACGGGTGGAGGTAAATTTATGCAGCAGGGAGTGGTATCAACACAAGCATCAGCGGATGAACTGGAACAGTTTCTGCAGGATGGCGGTACGCTTGGCATGTTAAACGATATCTCGCCTGACATGTTGGAACAGCTATACGCGTTGGCTTATGAACAGTATCAGGCCGGTAAATGGCAGGAAGCGCAAAAACTGTTTCAGATGCTGTGTATTCTGGATCATTATGACGCCCGTTTTTATTTGGGCTTAGGCGCATGCAGACAGGCAAATGGCGAATGGGAGCAGGCAATACAGAGTTACAGCTATGGCGCACTACTGGATATGAAAGATGCGCGATTTCCCTTTTATGCGGCTGAATGTCATTTACACATGGACGCACTCGATGCGGCCGAAAGTGGCTTTCAAGCTGCTCAGGCCTTGGGTAGGGAACAGGCAAGTTGTACTGATTTAGTAGCACGCGCGGGCATCATGCAAGAAGCAGTTGTTTTAAAAAGAAAAAAGAGGAAAACTCCATGAATGTTAGCATGCATACTAACCCATCAATGGATCTGTCAGCTTATCCCGTTGTTGAACAGGTACGCGTATCTGGCGAGGCGGTGGTTGGGCAAATACCTGTTATTGATTCAGAGCCGCATTTAGCGAGCGTCAGCATAGACTGGGCCAGCCCCCTGCTACCGTTGCCCCATGTTGATGGTCATCGAAAATTGCAGGTTGGGCTCATGGAAACATTTACGGTTCTGGCGGATCGGTACCAAAAAAATAATAGCCAGACAACTCAGTGGGTGACTGAATTATTAGACAATGTCAACCGATCTTCATCAAAACTGAAACGCTTGCCATCCCCTGAGGATTTTGAAATTGAATTATCCCAGGCTTTGGGAAAACTCAAAGAAACGCAACAAAAACTTGATCTTGAAAAAATGAAACAGGTATCTCTCCAGAATCGAAAAAAAATGGAGGAAAATCACACGAAAATCAAGGAATCGACGCAGGCTGTTAAAGAAGCTAAAAATGCGGGTCTGGCCAGCAAAATCTTTGGCTGGTTAAGTGGTCCGGTCATGATGCTCGCGGGTTTACTCTTGATTGCAACCGGTGTGGGTGCGGTGGCAGGAGTAATGCTGATAGCCAGTGGTGCTTTGAGTACCCTGAATATGGGGTTACAGCTGGCGGGAGAGAAAGGTGCTATCAGTAAAGAAGTGATGAAAACGCTGGGATGGGTATTGCTGGCTATACAAGTGGTGGTGGCTGTGGCCTCTATTATTGTGACCTTTGGTTTAGCGTTTCCGGCCGCCGTGGCAAAAATATCGCAATCTTCCGCGCAGATCATCCAGTCTGTTACGCAGGTGACCACGGGCTTATCCCGCTCTACCGTGCACCTGATCAAGTTAGGTACACAGGTCACCACGACCGGTCTTAACCTGTCCAGTGGCTCAGCAGCAACGGCCAATAGCGTGATGCAACATCGCGTATTGCGCAAAGAATCTGAAGTGAAAATATCCAGTGCTGAACTGAACCAGATCCAGAAGCACATGGAGGCCATGAAGGAAGATTTTCAGCAAAAAATGATGGCACTACAGCATTGTGCATTGGTGAATGCAAAAATGATGCAGGCCAAAGGTGAAACATTAGACAGAATACTGCGCCATCCGGCGACAGTGTAAGGAGAAGAGAAATGACTCACATAACCACGTTATCAGACAATACAATAGCAAAAATAACCCCGTCAGCGTTGCCTGATGGAACGGAAAAAGCACCTCGTAGCGTCTTGTCACAAGAGGCGGCTGATTTTCGTGTCAAATCCGACGAGCTCAAGCGCGCAAAGCTGGATCAACCTAAAGCGGTGGTAAGAACATTGCAGGATCTGGTTCAACGCTTGGAACAGATGGATCTGTCCTGTGAGATCCTGTTACTGTTGCTGAAATCATCACTCGAGGCGCGTGAGAATAACAAAGCATTAAGAAATATTCAGCAGGAAGCCATGATTGATTCCCTGCAAGCTCAGGTGGAAGAAATAAAAGCGGGCTCGCATTTAATGATTGCCATGGCGGTAGTCTCTGGGGTATGTACCGCATTGAGCGCAGTGGGCGGCGGATACGGTGTGGCTAAAGGAGGAAATTTAAAATTTGATGGATTGTCAAAGAAAGAACAGTTTACGCTGGGCAAAGAATTTGATGTTATTCAATCGCAAGTGAGTCTGTCGACGTCGGCAACTCAGGGAATATCACAAATGTCTCAAAATGCCATTGCAGTGAAACAAAAAGAGTCAGAGGCTGATGCCAAAAAATATGAATCTCAGGCCAGTATTACAGAAAAAGAACGCCAAAAGGCAGAGGAGCAGGTACAGTCTTTTCAGCAACTTCTTGCTGATAGTCGTCAGTTATTAAAGGAAATGACCAGTAATGCTGCTCAGACATTCAGTGCTGCTGCTGCTGTGTAGCAGGAAAATCAGACACAAATAGCCCATTGTTGCTAAATTATTAACCACGTCGCCAGGCGTGGTTTTTTATTAGAGATAATCTGATGAATAGCGAATTTTATAAGAGGTTCAATGAAAAAAAAGGGCTGACATTATGTAGCTTGCTGTTGCTGATGGGTTGTGTGACAGATTCAGCAAAATTAGCGCCTGAATTTAGCCAGCTTACGGGATGGATTGATATGGCTGAACCTCTACCAGGACCTGTACAGGTGACCGTCAGTATCCTTGCTCTCAGGGAGGGACAGTTTTTACCATGGGTTAAAAGCCATTATCAAATCAGTAGCCTGCCGCTGAAATATGATTTCAGGCAATTACCCCGGGGTAGGGATGGGGAACTTTTTATGCGTGCGGAGCTGCGCTGGTTGGATAACCCGGCAGTACAGGCAAGAAATCAGATGCCGGTTGCCTTGATGACTTCAGAGAAAATCATGCTGATACCCTTGCCCTGTTTCCCGGACTGTCAGTCCACTCAACGCAAAAAATGAACTCAGGTTTATAGGGTATGACTGCCTGTTCGTTTTAGCATAATAACAAATTGATTATGCTACTGTTTTTCACATGGATTCTTTTTATTGATTTAAGATAACAGTATGCATTGTTATTTTTTATTTAAAAAAATGTTAATTATTACCGTATAATTAAAAATACGTTAAAATAAATTGATTGTATTTATTATTTTTTAGGTACTAATAAAAAACAGTATTGTTAAATTCAAAAAATGTCAGTAAGATCGTATCTGATATACTTTATATTTATATACTGTGATTCTTTATAGGATAAATATAGTCAGCAGATTGAATTATTATCTAGTCCATATTTAGATAAGCATCTTTTTATTGGTTAAATAATGTATGTTGGTTATTTAAATAACGGATTACGGAAAGCTATGTCCCCTGTTTTTTATATCGTCAATGGAATGTATTTTAATGTTTGAATATTTCATGAATATATAGATTCAGCAGAAGATATAATATTATGCAATCCATTTTTATGCCGGAATATAATCAACTGGATATTATTCAATGGTCAACTCCTTCATTTGAGGTTATGCATTATTCTCATGAAGGGCTTTATCTTGTGCTCGAAGGTGAATTAACCCTTCAGGATTGCAACAGAACGTACCATCTTCAAGGTCTGGATGTATTATTTTTTAGACGTGGCCATCATGTGATCCATACCAATGGAAAACACTGTTGTCTGATACGTATAGAGCTGATGGCCACTTTTTTGCAGGGATTTATTCAAAAATTTGCAGCATTGCTCAGTGAAGTAACACGGCGGGAAGAGGTTTGTTCGGATATTATTACTTTTGATTCAACGGCATTGTTGCGGGAATCTGTCATGAGTTTGATGAATTTATATTCCCATCATTATCTGCCTGTTTTAATACAATTACGTATTGAAGAATTATTATTACTGTTGCTTTTCAGTACACAGGGTCCGGCCTTGATGGCGGTGTTTCGCCGTTTAAGCAATCGTCAGGCTGAACGTTTACAGGCCTTTATGGAAAAGAATTATCTAAAGGAATGGACACTCAGTGAATTTTCCCGTGAATTTGGTATGGGGCTGACGACCTTTAAGGAATTATTTGGTGCCATTTATGGTCTGTCGCCCAGAGCCTGGATTAGTGAACGCAGGATTCTGTTTGCTCATTATCTTTTACTGAACAGTGAAATGCATATTGTTGATATTGCTATGGAAGCAGGGTTTTCCAGTCAGTCTTATTTCACACAAAGTTATCGCAGGCGTTTTGGTGGCACCCCCAGCCAGGCAAGGCAGGAAAAAGAACAGCTACTGACCAAAACCGGATGTACCTGATTTTTTCAATCTTGCATCGAATTATCAGAATGCCATATCACGTTCAGGATATCGATACGTTGGAAATACCATGGAACAGATGTTAAATCAGTTGGCTAAAAGCTTGGGGTTAGTGGCTTTTACCCTTGATGCACAAGGGAAATACCACATCAGAATGGATAGCGAAAGTCTTTTTCTTTATCAATCTGGCAGTTGTCTTGTTATTGCCAGTTTTTTGAACTGGTACTACCAACCGGGTACCTTATCAGGTGATCTGCTGAAATCGTTATTACGCCAGGTCACCAGCTGGAGCAGACTATATCCTCAGGGATTGGCATTAAATCATCAGGGTCAATTATTGCTCGAGGCAAGGCAAGTACTCACTGGGTTGGATCTGGCGTGGCTGGAAAAAACATTAACGGCACACGTGGGAATACTGGAGCAACTTAAACTGCAGTTGTCTGAAGCCAGCAAGCCCCATCAATGGAATCAGGCAATATGGCGTTAAAAGTCAGGGATTTATGTCTGAGGGCATTATTACTGGCCTGTTGTGTAACGACATCAGTACAGGGTATGG
>CAZBYB010000094.1:0-373 GCA_964496225.1 uncultured Yersinia sp.
AGTGATGCATTTGTCTGCCAATTACGGGGAATGGAGCCTGTTATTCCACCACGATGCAACCGGAAAGAGAAACACCTGTACGACCGGAAACTTTATAAGCATCGTCATCTCGTTGAAAATGCTTTTCTTTATCTGAAACAATAGCGCGGTTCTGTCAACAGAATCTGAATCTTTGTCTGATGCCACCATTGTTGGGCAGATTCGCTGTGCTGGAACTCCTCCACTGCATTGACATCAATATAAATGATGTTTAACCAGCGCCGGGAAGAGGGGCTGTAGGGACTGGCTCTTTGCGGTTGTGCAGGATAGAGTGCATGCAGCGGATGCTGTCTGTATTGTATTCTGGTCTGGTGTTTTATCCTGCATAGCGGTC
>CAZBYB010000094.1:383-3098 GCA_964496225.1 uncultured Yersinia sp.
TCCTTTCTTTCAGCTGTTCACATCCGCTGCCTTTTACTCTGGCTGAAATAATTTGACGACACTGTCTAAGGCTGTTTTATAAGTGGAATTCAGACAAATCGTGGCGACGGTGAACAGCAGCAGACACAGGAATACCAGGGAATCAATGAATAAGCGGGATTTTTATAACTCATCTCTAATCATTTGACGACACCATCTAGAAAATAGAGTGATAACTGACGGAATAAGTGAAGGTAATAAATTTTCCTGACTTCCTGTACAGGGAATCGGTGTCAAAAATATCAAAAAGAGGCACTGGAATAATAAAACATCATTATTCTAAATTAGAATAAATAATTAACAAATAAATTACAAATAACGAATAATAATAAGCAATCGGATAAAAAAATGAGCGAATTATTATGTCATGGTAATATCGATGTCTATTATAATCCGCGCTGTTAATTATTAATATTAACCCGTCAAATTAAATGGAGCATAGTTTTTATAAATGAAAAATAACAAATTAATTACATTGTCCACTTTGATATCCATTGGATTAACGATGATATCAGTTCCGGCATTGGCCACCACTGACAGTCTATCATTTCCCCCTCCCCCACAGCCGGTGGCTCTAAAACCGTTGGATGACGCAGAACGCAATGTAGTAAACCATGCCACCAGGCATATTTTGCGCATAACTAATTCACAACGTGATAACCTTTTAAAGGACATTAAACAAAACCAAAGGACTCTTCAAACACAGGATAATACTCTTCAAACACAGGATAATACTCTTCAAAAAAACCAGGGTGCTCTACAATCTCATGGAAAGGACATTGAAAAAAATAAAACGAATCTTGCCCGTAATGTGACTGAAATAAACACAAATAGGGATAGCATTCGCAAAAATGCGAATGATATAGAACAAAATCAGTCCGATATCTTAGAAAACAGCGAAAAAATTGCTTCCGTAAAAAAGGACGCTAAATCCTATATTGACAGCCTGACTGTTGGTAAAGCGGATTACAACAGGCTGGATGAGAAAATTAACACGCAGTCGAAAAAAGCCAACGCGGGTATTGCCGCTGCATTGGCCGCAGCGTCCATTCCACAAAATTACAGCTATCAATACAACGTAGGTGTCGCTGCAGCGGATTATAACGGCGAGCAGGCACTGGCTATAGGCTTTCAGTATAAAATCAGGGAAAATCTGGTGACCAACACCAATGTTGCTATGGATTCCCGTAATGGTAGTGGCGTCGGTGCCGGTATCAGCCTTGGCTGGTAATATATCTCGGCGGGTGACAGGCTAAAGAAATAACGCCAGCAGTGAATTCAAAAACCACTTTCCCCGTTCGGTTATCTGCCAGGATTCTTCAGTTTCCTGCAGATAACCTTTTTTTTTCGCTTCATCCAATTGTGAACGCACATCGTGCTCTGCCAGCCCGGTCAGGTCAGTAAAATCGCTTTTCGGCATCGCCTCCAGCAGACGAAAGCGATTCATAAAAAATTCAAACGGCCTGTCAGTTATTTCAACCGGATGCTGCTTATCCAGATAATGTCCCTGCATAAACCCTCTGGGATGCCGGGTTTTCATACTGCGCAGGATACGTCCGTCACAAAAGGTCAGCTTCCCATGGGCACCACAACCAATACCCAGATAATCACCAAAACGCCAGTAGTTCAGATTGTGTTGGCACTGGTAACCCGGCTTTGCATAGGCAGAGATTTCATACTGTTGATAACCGGCAGCCACAAGTAACTGATGCCCCTGTTGCTGAATCTCCCACAAAGTATCATCGTCCGGCAGCACCGGTGGCCTTGCACCAAAAGCGGTATAAGGTTCAATGGTCAACTGATACCAGGAAAGGTGTTGGGGATCCAGCGCAATGGCCTGATTCAGGTCATCCAGTGCTTCTTTTAAGGTCTGATCCGGCAGACCATGCATGATATCAAGATTCACACTGCGTAATCCAACAGACGCCGCCAGGGTTACGGCACCGATGGCATCCTGCGCATTATGAATACGCCCAAGCCGTACCAGTTGCTGTGAATTCAGGCTTTGTACACCAATAGAAATACGGTTAACACCCGCACGCTGATAACCCATAAAACGTCGGGCCTCAACGGTGCCAGGATTGGCTTCCAGCGTGATTTCAGCCTCATCTGCCAGCCTGACACGCGCACGTACACCATCCAGTAATTGTTGTATGGCCTTGGCACTGAACAGGCTGGGTGTACCGCCACCAATAAAAATGCTGTTGACCGTACGATCCGCCACCTGTGGCCGGTCAGCATCTAAATCAGCCAGCAGATGTATCACATAATCCTGCTCAGGAAGCATTTCTTTTAGGGTATGAGAGTTAAAATCACAATAGGGACATTTTTTTACACACCATGGAATATGAATGTAGAGGCCCAGTGGCGGCAATTTACCCATTTTTGAGTGCAGCCCGTAATTGCCTGAATGCCTGACCGCGATGGGAAAGCCTGTTTTTTTCTTCAACGCTTAACTGTGCTGCACTGCAGTTTAAATCAGGGAGATGAAAAATCCCATCATAGCCAAACCCTTCCGTGCCGACGGGTTCTCTGGCGATAACACCCTGCCAGCAACCATGAAATATACGCGGCACAGGATCATCCCAATGACGCAGGTACACCAGCACACAATGAAATTGCGCCTGACGCTGCCCGTCGGGAACATCCTGCAGTACCGTCAACAATTGCTGGCAA
>CAZBYB010000094.1:3108-5982 GCA_964496225.1 uncultured Yersinia sp.
CCACGCTCAGACCAGAATCATCGGCAATGGCAGCAAAACCAGTCATCTTTGCTGCATGGCGGGCCTTGATAAGCGCATTTTCAATAAAGGTTAAGCCCGTTTCCCTGGCTGGCACGACACCCAACTCTGTCTGCAACAAGATATCCAGACCAAAATCAGTCAGTAACATTGTCAATTCATGTAACTTACCTTGATTTGCCGTAGCTAAAACAATTTTTTTCATCTGAAAGTACCTGTCATACAAGAAAGTCTACTCATAACAGTAGCCAGATACCACCGAACAGGTCCATCCCCAGATAGTTAAGCAGGTACAGGATGAGTATGATCACAGTAGTCGTGAAATCAATATTCCCCACAGGGGGAATGATACGGCGCAACGGCGACATTAACGGCTCTGTCAATTGGTACAAAACGGCATCCATTGGACTATGACCCTGACTTAGCCAGCTCATCAATACCCGTATGATCATGGTCCAAAAAATCAGGTAGCCAACCGCTTTCACCAAAGAAAGCAGGCCCAGTAACAGGCTATAAGAATTGAACGCCACTACGCCATTTTGGATGATCAGCAACAACGAACACTTGACCGTCATCAGTATGAACGCCAGCAATAAAGATGCACTATCAATAGATTTAAAAGAAGGCAGGATCCACTTTAATGGCGCCACCACAGGCTGGGTCATTTTTACCACAAATTGCGAAAATGGATTATAAAAATCACTGTGAACCCATTGCATCCAAATGCGCAATAGCAACAACATAACATAAATATCAATGACGGTTTTGACCAGAAAAGTCAGCGTAAACATGGAATTTCCCTTCGTCTTTCATGAGCTGCATGATTTTTAACAATGAATTTGACCGATAATCGGATCGATGTATCCCCTGACTAAAACCGTTTTTCCATCTCCCGCGCACGAGTCATCACTGCCTTCATGGCGTGAGAAATAATATCAGTCAGCCGCTTCTCATCAAATACACGCATCGCTTCTGCGGTAGTCCCCCCTGTAGAGGTAACCTGTGCATGCAACGTCGATAAAGGAACATCCGGATAACCTTCAACCAACGCTGCAGCCCCTGCTGCAGTCTGTTGCACAACGCCCAGATATTGGGCTTCCTGTTGCATGGCTTCCATAAACCGGAAAAAATAGGCAGGCGCACTACCGGCCACCGCAGTCATCGCATTAATGCCATCTTCCGAATCCAGCCAACACACGTTTCCTACTGTTTTCATCAGGGCGCTGGCAAAGTGTCGATCCTGTGCACTGACGTGGTCAGGGGCAAACAAACCCGTCATCCCCTTACCAACCATCGCTGGGCTGTTTGGCATCATGCGAATCAAATTAAGCTTATCCTCAAGAAGAGCATTAAAGCGTGCAACCGTAATACCTGCTGCCATCGACAGGATCAATTTTTTTGAAAAATCAACCACGGAACCTAAAGGTTGACATACCTCTGCCATAACCTGAGGTTTGACTGCCAGCACCAAAACATCGGCATCCTTAGCACTGCTAATATTATCATCGCTACTGATGACACCAAACTGATTAGCTAAGGCATCCCTTTTAGTGGCTGAAGGCGCACACAGGCTGATCAAGGGCGCAGGATAACCCGCCTTCACCAGTCCCGTAATGATTGCACACGCCATATTACCCGCGCCGATAAAACTCATTTTACGATATTGCACAGGACATTACCTCAGTTAAACGGATCGGTGAGATTATTATCACGTTCCCCAAAAATGGCCCTGCCAATGCGCACTAACGTACTTCCTGCACGGATGGCAGCAGCCATATCATCAGTCATTCCCATGGAAAGCGTATCTACCCCCGGGTAATGCGCTTTGAATGTTAAAAATACCTGATACACTTTCCCAAACAGGATCAGCTGGCGTTGATAATCACTTTCCACCGCCGGGATAACCATTAAGCCCCGTAACCGCAGCCTCGGTAGACAACAGATGCGAGCCGCCAATTCCGGTAAGGCATCCAGATGAATACCTGATTTATTCTGCTCACTACTGATATTGATCTGAATCAGAATATTCAGTTCAGGCTTACCCAGCGGGCGCTGAGCGTTTAATCGTTGTGCGATCTTGAAACGATCAACCGTATGACACCAATCAAAATTCTCAGCGATCAGTTTACTCTTATTGGATTGCAACTGGCCGATAAAATGCCATTCCAGTGCGGTATTTTTCGCAAAATAATGGATCTTTGCTATCGCTTCTTGCAGATAATTTTCACCAAATGCACGTTGCCCAATCGCAATGGCTTCCTCGATCATTGCCACAGATTGATTTTTACTCACTGCAAGTAATGTCACTTCTTCTGGAGAACGTGCACAACTCTGTGCAAAAGTTGCCAGAGACTCCCTGACAGTACACAGGTTTTGCTGGACAGTACTCATTACTAACGCCTCAGGAGGATGAAATGGATATCCATGAATTTATCGACTTTAGTGTAAAGCAAAACGCCTCAGATCTGCACTTTTGCATCGACCATCCTCCGGTAATACGTACTGAAGGGGAGCTGCATTTCTGTCAAACCTGGCCTCCTGTCAGCCCACAATGGATGAAAAATCTGAGCCAGAAACTGTTAAATGAGGATCAGCGCTTATCTTTACAACAGGATGGTCAGATCGATTTTACATGCCAGCTTGGTAGTAACATACGGTTACGTGGTCATTTTTTCCATCAACAACATGGGCTTTCAGTGGCTTTCCGTTTGCTATCGGCCGATTGCCCGACACTGACGTCCCTGCATGCCCCCGAAATCATCCATACCCTTATTATGCAAGAGAATGGATTAATTCTGGTGACAGGTGCAACCGGTAGTGGTAAATCAACAACGCTGGCCGCGATGATTAATGCAC
>CAZBYB010000095.1:0-5913 GCA_964496225.1 uncultured Yersinia sp.
GTACTGCTATTAACTTTAGTGATTTCATCGCCGGGATTGCGCCCGTGGCCTACCAGTTGCCAGCGCACTTTGCCCTGTACCCCGCTGAAAGCTTCCTGCAGCGTGGTTGCAGACTCAGCCACAGACAGGGCCGTCCACTGGCCGTCTGCGCCCCGTTTCACTATCCAGTAATCACCTGTCGTCTTATCCCTCTGTATCAGGACGCTGCGTTCCGGATGCTTGTCTGCCAGACTGGCAGCCGCATTCATGACGACAGGGTCATTCTCCAGCTGGATAATGAGCTGTTTTACATACTCTGTGTCCGATTCTTGCTGTATCCGCACAGGCGTAGTCGGCAGCGGCCAGCGGCTGACATTTTCATTGCGGGCCGGAGACGGGCTGGAAAGGTGGGGTAGCGCATTGTTGTCGGCGGCCTGATGAATGGCATCAATTTCAGCCACGTCAGCAGCATTTCCGGCAATTACAGCCACTTCGGCATGCGCCTCTGCCACCGCTGCAGGGTTGTGCCAGGCCAGCGGCAGGGTGATGTTGGCGGCATCCTGAAAACGGTTTTTAATATGCAACAGCATTTCATTGAACAGCATACTGGTGCAGGAATGTGTGTTCTGCAGGCCAAGGAGTTTGTTCTGCCAGCCCTGGATTTCCTGGCTGTTGACAACCGCCGGGGCGAGTTCACGTGCACTGGCAAGCAGGGCATACGCATATTCCCTGAGTGCTCGCGGTGATTCTCCTTCTGTGCCAAATACCTCACTGGCAGAATAGCGGGTAAAAAGGGCAGCAAGGCTGACTAGCGTCTGTGCCTTTCGGGTATCATCCGCCTGCGTTAACTGATATATCTGAAAAATATCCTGATAATGGGCGTCAGTCAGGCGCAGGCTGCGCTGGTCTTTTTGCCCCCGTACCAGCACTCTGCCAAAAATATCTGCCAGCTTATTCTGGTCGTCAACACTGGTCAATTTTGCTGTGGAGGCCCAGGAGTTGAGTGCCTGGCGAAAACGCTCATGATAGCTCTCCAGCTGCAACCTGTTCAGCAAGGTGATGATATTTTCCATCCCCCTCACCGCCTGATAGGGAGCCGTAAAAAGCCGGAAGTGAGTACGAAACAGAGACTCAAAATCAATACCATCACGGGGATCGAGGAATTCTGGCGGATTCCCCTTAAACTGGTGGATATTGTTCCAATCGTCAGGCATGCCCTGCAGCATGGCACTCAGCTGATTCTCGGACAGTAAAAGTGCTCTGCGCTCTCCCGCTGCTCCACCCTCAGTCTGGCTTTTATCAGAAAGCAGGATGTAGTTGCTTGCATCCTTGTCTTCCCAGTCCGGTTGACCGTTCAGATCACCAAAATAAAGCGCGAGTTTCGTGTGCTCCTGTATCAAAGGCAGTTGCAGATACCGATCGTACAGTGCTTCGGCTTGCTGCCTGACATTGTCATCAGCGGAACTGCGGCTGTTGAGAATCAGCTGTATAAAAAAGCTGTTATTCTCAAGGATAAAGTTATCAACAGCTTTTCCTTTCCCCTGCATCCAGTCCAGCAGGCTCTGACAAACTGCGGCGTTCCCTGTGCGCCAGGGCTCTTCGCTGGTTAATTCAGTTAAAGGCAGGATGACATTTGTTTCCATAAATAAGGAAATGGTTTTATCCGCCATATAATCAGGTTTCAGGCAGTCCAGCAGGCTGTGCAGGTAGGGTTGCAGGTTAATCATCCACTCATCAGTTCCCGTCACGAGCATCCTTCCCACTTCCCACAGATATGATCTCCAGGTTATCCGTGGGTCAATTGAAGTGAGTAACTCCCGCATCAGTCTGACCCTGAGCTCAGTAAAACGGTCATCGATGCTATTAATGGTCCTGATCAGACCGGTCTCATTGGCAATATGGTTTAGGTAAACATCCAGTGCCTCTGGATTCCATACCTTGGGAAGCAATTGTAATACCCTGGCCCCGGTTAGGTCTGCACCACTGAAGTTAGCACCCACAAAGTGACCATTAATAGTTGCATTACGCAGAATGGTATTGTGGAGGTTAGTACCTAAAAAAATAGTATTCGTCAGCGTGGTATCGCTCAGATCTGCCTCACTGAGGTTAGCAAGCATAAAATCTGTTGTATTGAGGTCAGCGCCCTTGAAGTAAGCCTTCGTGAGGTTGGCTCCTTCGAAGTTAATGTTCTTGAGCCGGGCATTGCTGAAATTTGCACTGATAAGCCCTGCAGATCGCAGAGAGATCTTCTCAAGAGAAGCCCCACTAAAGTTAGCACCATTGAGGTCAGCCATATCGAAACTACACTGCTTGAGGTTAGCCTTATCTCTGAATTCAGCCCCGGTGAGAACCGCATTCGTGAAATTAACCCACGTCAATTCAGCCCCTCTGAAGTTAGCCCCTCTGAAATTAGCCTGCCTGAAGTCCACATTTTTGAGTTTAGCTCCTCTAAAATCAGCCCCTCTGAGGTAGGCATGTGTGAGATCAATATGTCTGCGCCCTTCCTCCTCCGGGTTATCTTGCAAGTCAGCTCCCCTGAAGTCAGCTTTCTTGAGCAGGTTTTGCCTTGCAATATCCGATAATTCATAACGGTCGGCATGACTCCACATGTCTATCCGCAGACGTGCCGTTAGCGTTGCCAGGGTGGTAGCGGCGATGAATCTTTCCTTTCCACGCCATTTGATGTAAACCCCGTTATCTTTTTCCCCCAGCGTTACCGGTTCTTCCCCCAGTGAAAGATCGACCGTCACGGTAGCCAGCTTATGGCGATATTGATCGGGCTCTACATTCATAAGTGCCCGCCTACGGTTGAGGTCGTACTCTCTAATGGCATCTTTTACCAGCCTGATAAAAAGCGCTTTTTCCTGCGAATTGGATGATAATTGATCAATGCTGACTTTCTCTAGTGCATCAAAAATCAGGTTATGGCGGACACCCTCATCTCCCTGTGCAGGATCGACCGCCGGCTGCCTGATGATATTGCCACCGCCCGGCAATCCGGTATCAGTCACAGTCCATTCCTTTCTGCCGGCATGGTAAGCCAGAGCTGGCCCGGGTTTGGTGGGATTTTCGAGATCATACAGACGCCAGGTGTCGGGATAATCAGCATCCTTGCTCACCACATACCAGATACCTTTTCCTTTATTTTCAGTATTCGCTATATGCAGGTAATACTGGCTTTCATGAGCATGCGGATTGGACAGTTCTTCAGGGGCAGACTGGAGAAGCTTTTCTGGCACGGTATCCAGCTGCCAGCGCGCCCATTGCGCCCCGGATAACGAAAGTGACAGCGATTCTTCATGGGCAGATACCCTCTCCTGCAGCCATTGCACTGCTGCATTACTGACATTGACAACAGAATCGCCCTCCTGCCGCAGTACATCCCACACCTGCTGCAGCTCCGTCATGACAGCCTGATGGTTTTCATCATGCTGCAGTAACTCGGGGTGATTGTTCAGCAGTTGATACAGTTCTTCAACACTTCTTATCAGGGCGGCATTCGAGTCCGATGTTGTCTCCTGCTGTCTGTCTTGTTGTCTGGCGCGCAAATCCTGCAGCGCACCGGCCAGATCAGCCTGGAACGCGGTATTACTGCTCAGCTGTACGTGGGGAGCAGCATCCTGTCCTGCGATGGCCTCCGGCTGTGTTTCGAGGTGCTCATGCCCGTCCTGTGATGCATGACCCTCGTTATCATTATGTTGTGGGGGCGGTATTGACCGCAATCCCGCATCGGCAGCGGCTTCATCATGAAGGGGAGGATTAGCAGCAGCCTGGTCAGCAATAACGCCAGCTTCCATACGTATATCATCTGCCGCTGCTATACCACGCCAGGCCAGCGGCAAGGTACTGTCGGCCATATCCGGGAAATGCTTTTTGATGCTGATAAGCATTTCAGTAAACAGAACACTGGTGCAGGAAAACGCGTCGCTCAGGGCAAGGAGTTTGCCCTGCCAGCTCCTGATTGTCCCGCTGTCGATAACCGCCGGGTCAAGTTCATGTACCCGGGTAAGCAGGGCACAGGCATATTCCCTGAGTGCCCGCGGTGATTCTGTTGCTTTGCCAAATACCTCGACGGCAGAATAGCGGGTAAAGAGGGCAGCGAGGCCTGCCAGTGCTTGTGCTTTCTGAGTGTCGGACGCCGACGTTAACTCATATATCTCAAAAATATCATTAAGGTGAGCTTTGGTCAGGTGTATGTCGCTCTGCTCTGTCTTTCCCCGATTCAGCACCCGGTCAAAAATATCTGTCAGTGCATATTGATCCGGTAGGCTGGTCAATTTTGTTGGCGATTTCCAGAATTTCAGTGCCGAGACGAAACGCTCATGGTAGTCCCCTAACTGCAGCTTATGCAGCAAGACAGTGATATTCTTCATCCCCTGCGCAGCATGATAGGGGGCATTTAAAAACCTGAAATGATCACGAAACAGGGACTTAATATTATCATTGTGCATGCGAAATTCGGGTGGCTGGCCCTTTGCATGCTGATATTGGTAGAATTTTCCCCATTCCTCAGGCATACCTTGCAGCATAGCATTGAGCTGATCTTCCGATACCAGCAGGGTGTGTATCTGACCTTCCTGGTTAGCCATCAAAATGTAATTATTGGCCTTTTTGTCTGTCCAGTCAGGGGTGCCCGTCTCATCGACATGACCAAAATCATACTGCCGGTCAGTATATTGCTTGATAGGTTCAAGTTTCAGGTACTCTTCATACAACTCATTCGCCTGCTTGCTGATGTCGTCATTACCCAGATTACGGCTATTCAGGATAAGTTGTATAAAAAAGCCGTTGTTCTTAAGAGCAAACTGCTCAAAATCCGCTGCCCCTTTGCCCTGTACCCAGTCAAGCAGGCGTTGACAGACAGTCGTATTCCCCGTGCGCCATGGATTTTCGCTGGCCAGTTTAATAAGGGGCGGGATGACGTCTTTTTCCAGAAACCGCGCAATGACTTTATCTGCCATATAATCAGACTGCAGACAGTCCTGCAGGCTGGTTATGTAGGGTTCCAAGTCAGAACTGAGCATCCTTCTCACATTGCGCAGGGGTCGCTTCCATGTTGTCCACGGGGCAATAGAAATGACCAGCTGGCGCATCAGATCGACCTTGAGCGCAGCAAAACGACGAGGAATGCTATTAATGGCCGTGATGAGACTGCGTCCGTTAGCCATATGGTTTAAATAACTATCCCTATCCCCTGCATCCCAATTTACCGGAAGGGACAGTGATACCCTGGCATCGCTCAGATCGGCATCACTGAGGTTAGCCTCGTTAAGGTTAACCCTCTTGAGATCAGCTCCACTGAGGTTGACACCGCTAAGATTTGTACCACTGAGGTTGGCCCTCCTAAGGTTAACTCCATTGAGATCGGCACCTCTGAAATCACGGTTATTTAAGAGTTGTGGATCGTCACGTGAAGATAGAATTGGGTAATAATCAAAATTATGCTCATACGATTGATCTATCTGCAGGCGTGCCGTCAGCGTTGCCAGCGTTGTAGCTGCGATGAACTTTTCCAGCACAAGCCCTCCGCCCCGTTTATCCCATTTGATATAAACTCCGTTATCCTTCTCTCCTAGTGTTAATTTTCCTGACCTCAACTCAAGCTCAACCACCACATCAGCCAGCCGCTGGCGATATTGATCGGGTTCTGCATCCACAAGCGCCTGATTACGCTTGAGGTTGTACTTTGTAATAATATTATTTGCCAGTCTCTCAAATTGATATTGTGCATTCCCACCCTTGGATAACGCCTTAATATTGGCTGTTGCTAATGCCTGCATTAATGAATTTAAAGATTCCTCAGGCCTGACATCAGCTTCTTCACCTGTTTCTGCAGGATGCCCGATAATATTGCCGCCCCCCGGCAGACCGATATCCGCATGCCCGCCCCATTCCTTGCGAATGGCGTCATAGGCCACGGCCGGGCCGGGTCGG
>CAZBYB010000096.1:0-5711 GCA_964496225.1 uncultured Yersinia sp.
TCAACCAGAACGGTGTAGAGTGCAGTAATCGATCCGTTTTCAGCCTGTCCTGCACGTTCCATAAGGCGTGGTAGCACAGCAAACACGGATGGCGGATAACCACGGCGCGTTGGGGGTTCACCGGCCGCTAAACCAATTTCCCGTTGCGCTCTGGCAAAACGCGTTATGGAGTCCATCAGCAGCAATACCTGGTTTCCTGTATCACGGAAATATTCTGCTATCGAGGTAGCAACGAAAGCCGCTTTTGCACGCTCCATGGCTGACTTATCTGAAGTGGCAACGATCAGTACCGCGCGTTTTAACCCTTCAGGACCCAAATCAGACTCAATAAATTCCCGTACTTCCCGACCGCGTTCACCAATTAATGCCAGAACAATCACATCGGCTTGGGCATTACGGATAAGTTTAGCCAATAATGTGCTTTTACCGCCGCCGGCGGCAGCAAAAATACCCATGCGTTGTCCTTCGCCACAGGTTAGCAATCCATCAATGGCCCTGATACCCAGGGAAAGGGGTTTGGTAATTAAACGTCGACCCATTGCGGCTGGCGCATCCCGGTAGACGGGATACCAGGCTTGGGGTGTTTCAAGCGATTCACCTGAAAAAGGCAAGCCGAGACCATTGAGTACCTTGCCCAACAGGTGTTTTCCTACCCCAATTTGATGCATGGCACCGGTTGGAATGACTTGGGTCTCGGAAGAAATACCAAACATGTCGCCCAGCGGAATAAGCAAGGCCTGATGCTGCTGAAAGCCTATCACTTCAGCCATTATAGACAGATCAGGATGATGAAGATGGCAGAGCTCGCCGATACTGACGCCCGGTATTGATGCCTTAAGTACGGTTCCCGTGACTTGTGTAACCCGGCCACGAATTTGAATGGGTCGACATCTGTCAATGGCCTGGCGCATCTGCTCAGGGATCTTTTCCAGCAATGCCAGCATGTTTTCTCCCTTGCATAAAAATGCTGCAATTTATAGAGCAATTCATACGTTAGGGATTGCAGTACCAGCCGTGAGTTTTTAGAAATTCGTTGTGTCTGTCCTAAAAAAAGGCGACTGATTCTGGCATCAGTTTCACTCCAGTATTTTTATACTCGGCAGAATTTATTTCTATATCACTGAGGTCAACGGTGGAGCGTGTCCAGCATTCCGGTTTTATTCCTGGCAAAGAACAGTCACTGGGATCGGTAAATTCATCGGTTCATGGCCAGACCGCGAGTAAAGTGCGTGGTGAATGGGTTCAGTGGGTACCCGTTTCTCAATCTCTGGCGGATGCGGCAGAAGAGCTCACCTTTATGTTCTCTGAGCGTGTTGGAAAATCCCTGGCAAAGCGCAAGATTGATGACGGCAATGCCTGTCGTCAGGCCCGGCAACTGGAAGAGCTGGCGCAGCAATATTTACGCAAAGTGCCTGATCTGGAGTCGGGGCAAAAGTTGCAGGATCTTCTTGCAAGGTTGAGTCAAGACCACCCTGGTACCGTCGCACAGTTGCAAAAGCATCTGGATGGTTTTTCCAGAGAAATCAGTCATCAATTTATGGCGTTGTGTTGGATAAAAAATCAATTGGCTGAAAAAACGCCATTGCTGACACTGGTTGATCAAACCATAACGGCCATGGCCCTTGATCAAGGGATGTCCATTGAACTGGGCATTATTGTGAGTCCACTGGTGGCAGAGGCCGCCAGCCATCCGGATGACATGCAGCCTCTCAGGGAAACCTGTCGTGATGCCGTGCGCGATTGTAGTGGATTGACGCAGGCCATGAAAGAGGTTCAGGCTCATTTTAGCCCTGTCTCTGTGGCACTGGAAAAAGCCATCGATGTTTTAATGAAAATGCTGGCTGCCGATTATCTCAATATTTACCTGGATCAGGTTAAAAGAGGGTTAATTGTTAGATACATGCGCTACCTGCAGATCTTGAAAAAATTACGCGAAGATATCGAAGTTATCTGGGGTACGTTGATCACTCAGGATCGCAGTTATGGAATACGGTCCTTCTGATTTGATGCGAGAAGTTATCGCCTTAATAGATAAGCGTTGGGTCGGTGTCAAGGATATACAGTATCTGGCAACTCATCTGACATTAAGGGATATATCGGTTCAGATTGCGTTTTTCAGGGAAATAAAGCGCTTGATACGTTTATTGCCTGTTGATGTGTTTACCGATGAAGAACAACGGCAAAATCTCATCCAGGCTTGTCAGATGGCACTGGATGAGGTGATTGAACGTGAAGAAGATGGCTTGTTGTCATCAGGGATGGAACAGTAAAAATGCACTGGATGGAGCAGGCACTGAGCCAGTTCTGCCAGGAGCTGGGAATCGTGCTTCCTTTACCGGCAGGAAACGTCGTTCAGTTAGTTTTTGAGCATAGTGGAACGTTGCAGTTCGAGCAACACGGTGAACAACTGACTGTCTGCCTGGCCTGCGAGATCCCCTGGCATCAGATACAGGATTGTATCGTACGGGCCATGTCTGCGGTTTGGAGCCAGTGTGCACCTGAATTGCCGTTACGCTGTAGTTGGTTAGGAGAACAACAATTGTTGCTGTTGATCACCTTAGAAGCCCGTCAGGTTACCGTTCCAGTACTGCATCAGTCTTTGCAGACGTTAAAACGTGTGCAACAAGAGATTCGCAATATATGAGTAAAATTACTGCACCTTCTGTTGGCATCGAGCGTATTACGACCGCAGCGTTGGCAGATATCAGCAACAGCCAGCCTGATTACCCTGTTTTACTGTCTGATGGCCAGGCGGTGGCGGTTCATTCACAACAATTGTACCCAATGCATGATATGCAAAGCCAGATGATGGCATTTGCCGATCCCACCCTGACGCTGACTACCTGTGGGCATACCACGCATTTTCGGGAAAATTTGCTTGAATTACAGGCCTGTCTGAGCAGGTATCACGATAATCACGCGGTGACACCCGCCATTGCGTTACTTGAACAGCTCAACAGGCAACAGTCGTTATTGCACAGGATGTTGCATTTATTACACAAGGTATGAAGGGGATGGTTTTGACGCGTCAACAACGGGATATGTTGTTGTTACAGGCATGGATACAGTTGCAATGCGGACATCCTGAACAGGCCCGTATTCTGCTGGAGGCCTTACTGGCTATGGAAACGGAATATATTCCAGCACGTCGTGCTTTGATCGTGGCTTTATTATGGTTGGAACGAGGCATAGAGGCCGAGGCCCATTGTACTCAGTTACTGTCCTGTGGAGAAAATCATCCGGCGCTATGGTTGTGTCTGAGTCGGGTACATCAACTGGCGGGTCATCTCGATGAAGCAAGAAGAGCCTGGCATCATTATCTGAAATTATCTGAACCCCGGGCAAGCTGATGGGTAAAATGCTTAACTGGCTAAGTATTGCAGGCGAACGCAAAGACATCATGTTGGCACTGCTATTGCTGTCAATAGTGGTGATGATGGTATTACCCTTACACCCCGTAATACTCGATATTCTCATTGCCGTTAATATGACCATTTCGGTCGTGCTGATGATGATGGCGGTGTATATCAATTCTCCCTTACAGTTTTCCGTATTTCCCGCAGTATTGCTGGTGACCACGCTATTCCGTCTGGCGCTGTCAGTCAGTACCACACGGATGATTCTGTTGGAGGCGGATGCCGGGAAAATTGTCTATACCTTTGGTAATTTTGTTGTGGGTGGCAATTTGATCGTCGGAATGGTTATTTTTCTGATCATTACCGTGGTGCAGTTTCTGGTGATCACTAAGGGATCGGAGCGGGTGGCTGAAGTGAGTGCGCGCTTTTCCCTTGATGCCATGCCGGGCAAACAAATGAGCATTGATGGTGACATGCGTGCTGGGGTTATCAATGTGAATGAAGCCCGGGATCGCCGCAGCCTGATTGAAAAAGAAAGCCAAATGTTTGGTTCCATGGACGGCGCCATGAAGTTCGTGAAAGGCGATGCCATAGCCGGTCTTATTATCATCTTTGTTAACATTGTGGGCGGGATCAGTATAGGTACCACTCAGCGGGGATTGAGCATGGCAGAGGCGTTGCATCTTTACGCAACCCTGACGGTGGGTGACGGTATGGTCGCTCAGATCCCTGCACTGCTGATTGCCATTACCGCCGGGATTATTGTAACCCGTGTTTCATCTGAAAATTCCTCTGATTTAGGATCTGACATAGGCGGACAGATCGTTGCTCAACCGAAGGCCTTGTTGATCGCGGGTTTGTTACTGGTGCTCTTTGGTTTGATTCCGGGCTTTCCTGCTGTAACGTTTCTAATGCTGGCGGCGGTGGTCACGGGAGGGGGGTATTATCTGACAGTGCGTTCACAATCGGCCACGTTGTCAAAGTCGAATGATGCGTCAGGGATCCGCATCCAGAGTAAAACGGTGGGGACTAAAGGGAGTAATGCCAAGCCGGGTAATAGCAGCCTTGACAAAAAACGCAATAATAACCTGGATGAACAGGAAGAGTTTGCACTGACTGTACTCCTGTTGATTGATGTGGATGCAATATTACAGCCAGAACTGGAGTCCACGGAGCTCAATGAAGAACTGGTGAAAGTCCGCAGGGCGCTTTATCTGGACTTGGGCGTTCCTTTCCCGGGTATCCATCTCCGGTTTAATCAGGGTATGAAATCAGGTGAATATTTAATTAAATTACAGGAAGTGCCCGTAGCCCGCGCCCAGTTAAGGCCAGGTTGGTTGCTGGTGATGGAAAAGGCTGCTCAACTGGATCTGATCGGTATTCCTTTTGAGCAAGGTGAACCTGTGCTACCTGAACGTCCGGCATTATGGGTAAAAGATACCCTGCGCGAGAAACTTGACAAATCGGCCATTCAGACGTTAGGGACTGTACAGGTACTGACATGGCATCTGTCTCATGTATTAAAGCAGTATGCCGCAGATTTTGTGGGCATTCAGGAAACACGCTATCTACTTGAACAAATGGAACAAGGTTACGGCGAGCTGGTGAAGGAAGCGCAGCGTATTATGCCAATACAGCGCATTACCGAGATTCTTCAACGCCTGGTGGGTGAAGATATTTCCATCCGTAATATGCGTGCCATCCTGGAAGCCATGGTGGAATGGGGGCAAAAGGAAAAAGACGCGGTACAGCTGGTGGAATATATCCGCAGTAGCCTGAAACGTTATATCTGTTACAAATATGCCAACGGTAACAATGTCTTGCCCGCTTACTTACTTGACCAGGCAGTGGAAGAACGAATACGAGCGGGTATTCGTCAGACCAGTGCCGGCAGTTATCTGGCACTGGATCCTGAAGCATCACACTCATTTTTACAACAGGTCGGAAAAACGGTGGGTGATCTGACGATCATGCAAAGCAAACCGGTGTTGATTGTTTCCATGGATATCCGTCGTTACGTACGCAAACTGGTCGAAAGGGATTATTACCATTTACCGGTGCTATCTTATCAGGAATTGACGCAACAAATTAATATTCAGCCCTTGGGCAGGGTAGGCCTGTGAAGGAAGACGGGAAAAAGCAAGAAATATCGCAGTATGACGTTGTGTTACAGGCAGCGGAACTGGCACTCAAAGAAAGTGATCGATCCCGCCAGTTGTTACATGAATTACTGCAAGGGTTGGATATTAACGCTGGTGTCGTTCAGTCGGTGTGCCACCCGGAAAAATTATCCCTGACGCAGGGGGTAAAGGCTGAATTTTTTCAGGAAATGCATCACCCGGGTTCTGGGCCTTG
>CAZBYB010000097.1:0-3286 GCA_964496225.1 uncultured Yersinia sp.
GGCAATAAGTTGGCCGATGCTCAGTTTCAGCTCCATCACCATACTGGCACCGATCCAAATCACCAAGGCACCGCACACTTTTTGCATTAACTGTACGGCCTGACTGCTGAAAGTTTGCAGACTTTGCACCTGAAAATTAGCCTGTGCAAAATCACGCGTCTGTTGTTCCCAGCGTTGTTGCATACGTGGCTCTAACGCCAGACTTTTCACGGTATCAACACCAGAGACGGTTTCAGTAAGAAAGGAGGCATTCTGGGCGGCAAACTGGCACAAACGTTCAATACGGCGCTGTAATGGGCCAGTGGTGAGTAATGCCAGTAACAGATAAAAGGGCAAAATTGCCAGCGTCATTAAGGTGAGTGCCGATGATATCATCCACATGACCGAAAACAGCACCAAGGTAAATACCAAATCAACACAAAGCGTCAGCGCTGAACCACTAAGAAATTCACGGATATTATCCAATTCCAACACCCGGGTAACAATGTTGCCCACATGCCGTTGCTTGAAATACCCCAAAGGCAGTCTTAATAAATGGTTAACTAATTTACCACCCAACTGAATATCCACGCGCGTACTGGTATGGGTGAACAAATATTCACGCAGACTTTTTATCACGACCTCAAACAGGCCAACCACAACCAACGTGATCACCAGTACATCCAGGGTCACCAAAGCCTGATGCACCAGCACCTTATCCATAACCACCTGGAAAAAAAGAGGAGCAATCAAGGCTAGTAGCTGCAATAGCAATGACAACACCAGCACCTGAAACAACACATTACGATGACTGAGAAAGGCGGGGATAAACCAGTGAATGCTGAAACGCGACTGTTGGCAGAAGAGACATAATCCGCCCCAAAGTGCCGCCAATTCATCCCGATCAATAATGGCTGGTGTGGCAGAATCTACATACTGCACCAATGCCTGTTTATCGTTGATACGGGCCAGCAACATAAAAGTCCCATCCGGACAACGTAATGCCAGTGGTAAATGTTCATCACTGATTTTCTCCAGCGCCAGACGACGCAAATACAGTCTGGCGGCAAAAGGTCTGGCAAGTTTATTTAATTGCTGTTGTAACTGCCGTTGCGAAACCATTGCCGGTAAATCAGCAGCGCTATGTTCTTCTTCATTTTTTACATCGTCATCCCGCACTTGCGCAGTCAAATTTGCCAGCTGTAACAATCGTTGTGCACAAACCAGCGCCGAGAACAGATTATTTTCCATACAGTTAATATGGCCCATGGACTCCATCGGCCAGACTCCGGTTGATTAAACAAAGCCACGTTTACTTATTAAGTTCTTTATTAAAAATAGTTCAAATAATTCTTTTTAAAAAAATTATTTATACTTCAAAATAAAATTTCACAACAAAAAATACGAGGCTAATCGCATATCAATGCTGGTACGAGAATACTGCAACCTGATGGCTGGAATATCATGAAGATAGAACATCATAGTCCATCAGGTCTCTTTAAAAAATTTCACATCCATTGACATATCAATCTCGTTGCAAAAAGTGCTGTGAGTTACCCGTAAAATTTTGGCTATATTTAAGATAATGCCCTTTCGTTTCATTGGTTAAAAACGTAGAATTTTTTCATTAAATTTCCCTAAAATTTTTATTGGTATTCACCTACTGTTCTTTTCAGAAACGGGCTGTATCGCTGTTTTAACAGAATGCATACCAATCGCTATCAATAGCAGAGCTGCCACATAATTACCGGAATATTGATCTGTGGCATCCATATCCCCTGTATTTTTCCGCTGTGTACACCAACACCCGGATTTGTACCCTATTCAGGAAAAAATAAAGCTAGCTTGCACTAAAGCAATAGCAATATTTATTTTAATTCACAAAGCAGTTATTCTTTAATATAACGTTAATACTGATGCAATAAGAAACAAATATAAAATAAATTTTATACAAAATATTAATATCTATTTGATAATACAAGCCTTACACCTTGGTGTGTCTTATTGTTTATCATGATTTGATCACCTGTGCAATCCGTACTTCTTGAAAAACTGAGTTAATTTCCCTACTTTTTCTACCTGTTTATTACTTTTTTCTATCTCTTTATTACCTTATACATTCATTTTATTTTATCATTCAATAACATTCTATTTTACTGAATACATCCTCCCATAGGCATTAAAAAAATTATTATTCTGCCAAATCATCCATAGCAAAAAATTAATTTTAACATTTAAATAACCTTTATTATTGAATGAATTTAAATACACAAAAAATGCTTTAATAACTATTTTTCAATAACCTGAATACCCATTATTCATTAATCTAACATTAAAAAATTATTACGCTATTTATTAGAAAATAAATGGAATTAGCATCCCATATTTTGTAAATTTTGAAGGAATCCATTTATTGGTTACGTTGTCACTTTAGTCATTCTGCTATCCCGTCTGCAATACATAGCAATGTCCCATGATGGTCATCTTCAAGAGACGGGTTATAACAACAATTAAACAGTTGCTTGTAAAAAGATCTGTTGATATAGAAGCTCCCTCTCTTGCTGGTTAATACTGTCGTTAGCCGGTATCAGTTTGTCATTTCGGTAAGACCGGTAGTTGCTAATGATAATATCCGAATCCGGAACCACGCCGGTCCTGATGCCTCCTTGAAGCAGATGTTGATCCAGTGTTTCACCAAATTTTTTAATGCGAGCCAAATCTTCAGCACTGTACCCTTGCTCCTGCCCGGGGCGAAAATAAAGAGTAAACTGAGCCCCCTGGCGTACACGCTGTACACTCGCGCTGTCAATTCTGGTATCAGACATATCAGTCACTTTCCATTCAGTAACAGGACTATTTTTGCGTAATAATATCGACGCCAACAGGTTAAACGCAGCAGGAACATCGTCAATATGTACGCTGATATGCCATTTATCCCCACTCAAATCAACCTGTTCATGGTCAGGTATATTCAACTTAAAATTAATAAAGACAGTACGGGGTATCCTGAAATAGCTGTAATCATCCGTGTCATAATCCCAGAGGTTGTCTCTCAGTTTACTGACACCCGGATGACTGGATAGCTCATGATACAAAGGAATATAGCTGGCTGGGAGGGAATCAGTGGTATTAGCGGATGCTGATGCCCCTTGCAGAGATGGCATCATTCCCCCTGGCAGAGCGCCTGCATCCCGGTGAACGTATAAAGAACGACCACAGTGATCGATTTGATTATATTGCCGGTCATCACCCCCGGTATGCGTATTGACAACCCGGTAGCTGTCGCTACCGGGTAAGCACCTGAGCA
>CAZBYB010000097.1:3296-3635 GCA_964496225.1 uncultured Yersinia sp.
CGCCGGAATGTAAGCCTCTTCACGGCCAGAATACACATATGCCGGCCGCCGCTTGTTCACTTCTGTTTGTGTTAATGATAACGGACCTATTTTTGTCAATGCTGCGTAAAAAACATACTGGCGACTCAACAGATCCATGTTTGATAATTTTAATGGAAAGGGGGGAGCAATAGGATGAAAATGCCCTTCCTTGGCCTGGCATTTCAGTATTACCACCGGCGTGGCACTGGACTGAACGATGTGGATTGCATTACTGAAAATACGGCTATCTACATGTTTTTCTGGCATTCTGGCAAGAACAGGAAGTATTGCTGCACAACGTTGGCTGGATATCAGGGG
>CAZBYB010000097.1:3645-3959 GCA_964496225.1 uncultured Yersinia sp.
AAATTCCCGGAGGTGCTGATCATATCACTGTATTTCGGACAAAATGATACAAACCTGACCCCAGCTCATGGCGATGGCTGAACTGACCATCCATGATGGAATCCCATAAGAGTTGAATAACGATCAGCCGTTTCCTTTGGCCAGATCAAGAAAATTGATCCATGGCCGTCAGTATGCGTTTCTCGGAAACGGGATAAGCGGTGCCCAGCTGCTGGGCAAACAGGCTGACACGCAGTTCTTCAATCATCCAGCGGATTTCCTGTACATTTGCTTCCCGGGCACGCTCGGGGGGCTGTTTATCCAGCCACTGCTGC
>CAZBYB010000097.1:3969-4821 GCA_964496225.1 uncultured Yersinia sp.
GGTCTGTTGCAGTTGTTGCACCCGCAGCATCAGCGCCCGGTCACGGGCCAGATCAAGAGGGAGCTTTTCCATACGCCGCTCGACCGCTTGCAAATAACGCAGGGTATCTGGCAAGCGCCGACGGCCATGGCGGGCAACAAACCCGGGATAAACCAGCCCGGAAAGCTGTGTGTTGATATCCGCATATGCCATAACCCGCAGGGAATCCTTTGGCCCTTTCAGATTCAGGCGCTGATTAATGCCCGATAGCTGCACCAGAATCTGTTCAACGCTGACTGCAATCGCAAGCACCGTCTCATTTAACCCGGCGCGCACACTGTCCTGCAGGCGGATAAATTCTGACTGCTGCCACACGGCCCCACCTTCCCTTGCCATCAGCTCATCAATGGCGCAAAAAATACAGTCATCGATGAGATCCAGCACCCTGCCCCAAGGATTAAAATATAAGGCCAGTCTGGATTTATTGGGCAGACGGTCATGCAGATATTTAACCGGAGAAGGCATGTTTAACCACAACAATCGACGTGTACCCTGCCACATCGCTTGCTGCTGCTGCACCTGTGTTTCAAACAGACGGATGGCCACACTGTTTCTCTCATCCACCAGCGCCGGCCAGACAGTGACCTGATAACCTCCACGCTGTTGTACGCAGCGGGTAGGCAAAGCGGCAAAATCCCAGCTCTGTAAATTATCCCGTTCCAGCACCTTATTCCCTGCCGCTGACAGAACTTGCTGCACCTGTGGTTGCAATCCTGCCCTTAGTCGGGCCAGGTTTTTGCCTTCGGCCAGCGTTTGATTTTCATCATCGATGATCCGGAACGTCATTTTAAGGTGTTCAGGAACCTGATCCCA
>CAZBYB010000097.1:4831-5663 GCA_964496225.1 uncultured Yersinia sp.
ATTGCCAGTCTTCAGGTGACACTGTCACGCCAGTGATGCGTTTTAATGCTGATCCCAGCGCCGTGAGAAAATCTGTTGCATCAGGAATAAGGACTTCCAGCACGGCACGGGCATAATCGGGCACGGGAACAAAATGACGACGTAACGGTTTGGGCAGGGATTTGAGCAGAGCCATGATCAATTTCAGACGCAGGGCGGGAACCTGCCAGTCAAAGTCGTGATCACGTATCTGGCTTAAGATAGCCAGGGGAATATGCACCGTCACCCCATCGGTATCTGTACCAGGCTCAAACTGCCAGCAGAGACGCAGCCTGAAATCGCCCTGCTGCCACCAGTCAGGGTAATCCAGTGTGCTAATTTGCCCGCCCGGCTCTTTCATTAGCATGCTCTGTTCAAAATTCAGTAAATCCGCATTTCCCTGAGCAGCCTGTTTCCACCAGCGGTCAAAATGGCGGGCTGAGACCACCTCCTTTCCGATACGCTGCTCATAAAAATCAAACAACGTCTGATCATCCACGCGAATATCCCGACGACGTGCTTTATGCTCCAACTCTTCCACCTGGGCCAGCAGGACCAGATTGGCGTGAAAAAAAGTATGCCCAGTCTGCCAGTCACCTTCCACCAGAGCATGGCGAATAAACAACTCGCGGCATAGCACAGGATCAATGGCACCGTAATTGACCTTGCGCCCCGGGATAATGGCCAGACCAAACAGGGTGACCTTTTCACTGGCTATCACAGCACCCTGCGCCTTCTCCCAGTGGGGAGCACTGTAATGCCGTTTAATCAAATGCGCGGCCATGGATTCCACCCATTCCGGCTCGATACGTGC
>CAZBYB010000098.1:0-5594 GCA_964496225.1 uncultured Yersinia sp.
CGTCGCCAGTAGCATCTGTATGAGTCGTGAATTGATCTGATCACGCACCAAAAAGCTGAGAGTGACCGGTTTTGACAGGAGTATCGGATCCTGAATAAAAATCCAGGTCACTCTTATTATCGTGAATCTCCTGATTGTTTATGAAGATAAAAGAAACGCTTATTAAGCCGGGAAACATCGATCCAGCAAATAAAACCGCAGGAGACTTTAGTGAAGATTTCGGTGAAGTGTGTTTGAAGTGAAAACAGACGATATATAAAAGAATCGTATCCTACCATTAATAAATTAATTCATTCAATATCAGCGGTCTAATATTATATTAATCATAAAACATTCAGCAATAAAAACGACTGAATGAAAATGAGCGCTATTTGATAGCGTTATTTGTATTTAATAATAGAATATCGGTCTTCATATTATTTAATTTTATTAATCATGATAACTAAATATCGTTGTTTTTCATCATCATCCGCCAGTTTTATATTACTGGAGTTTATCATCTTTCATCCTATTTTTAATATTCATTAACAATATGTGATCACCACTTCACAAATTTAATTCATTTAATCCATTCAATTTACTTAATTCATGGAGCGTTATTTTAATGCCCAGTGTCATTCTATTTTTAATATTTCTTAACAACACGTAATTATAACTTCACAAATTTAATTCATTTAATTTACTCAATTCATGGAGCGTCATTTTAATGTCCGGTGAAAATAATAATCAGGCCCTTGTGTCTTCCGCTATCTCTGTGGATGAAGAGACAAAAATAACGGAAATGATAGCCAATATGCGGCTTGGATACGACAGTATACTCATAGAGCCTGCTACTTTCCTGCGTCAGGCGTTGCTTGCAGCACTCAGACGTGACCCCAGTGCTTTTGATGCCATGCTGACAGTATACAAAGGTGCTTTTGTCTACGACGGAATCCACATTAATACAGGCTTGGGTTCAAAAAATAATTTTATTGACTATTTTGATATCCACCTGCCCCTTTCAGAAAATAGCGTACCGAAGTTGACCGACGCGTTATACGCAATAGCACGGGTCACACAACGTTGTGTAAATGAAATTGCCCATACAGGAGGGCAAACATTTGCCAGCCAATATGGCAACTCCATCGATATAAAAGCGATCTTTGAGGGAATTAAGAAACACATGGAGGCAGGTCATTCTTTTGATCCTTCTCCATCGGGCATGCGCATCAGATTTACCGGCAGTATGATATTCCCGGTATTTCTTTCCCCGCCAGCTGTACAGCCCGTAATAACGGTTTCCCCTGAGCCCGATGCAGGCAGCAGTACGGGACAGATGCCTGCGGATATTTCTTCAGAGGAAGAAGGAAAGATAACGGAGATGGCCAATATGGCGTTTCCATACAGTATACGCGAGGAGGCTACGTTGATTCGTCAGGCATTGCTTGACGTGCTCAGACGTAATCCCAGTGCTTATGATGCCATGCTGACCGCATACAGAGGAAATTTTGTCCATGACACGATCCATATTGATGCGGGAACGGACAAGTTTTTTCCTGAATATTTTGATATCAAATTTCCCCTTGCAGGCAATATCGTACCGAAACTGACCAATGCGCTGTACACAATGGCATTGGCGGCACAGCATTGCATTCGTGAAATTACCCAGGCAGGGGGAGGGGAAGAATTTGCCAAAAAACACGGCCGTACCCTCAAAATAAAAGGGATCTTTGAAGGGATTCAGCAGCATCTGGAGAAGGGCGAACCGTTTGACCCTTTTCTCCTGCAATTCGAATTGAATGGCACTGACCTGGCTCCTGTATTTCTTCCCCGTCCGGCTGACACGTTGGTCAATATTTCTCCTGAAATACCGCAGGAATCACAGTTGGAAAACTACCGGGTTGTAGTGCCTGATGACGTCAGGGGCAGGGTGGCTGTGGATGCGGATACCCCTGCGGATGTTGATGGAAAGCGCTATATCCGCATTGAAGATCACGTTTATCAGGTTAGCTTTGATGAGCAGCGCGATGCTTGGTGTATTCGCTCCGATGACACAACGCAGGTGCCGCTGGCCGTCCATTATCAGGACAAAAAATGGCAGCTGAGGGCCATTGGGTATCTGGCACCGCCCCCTGCTGACGGAACAACCAACTATAGATTCTTGTCACAGATGACGCGTGATGAACTGCGAACTTACCAGAGCGGTACAATCGCCGAGCAAATAAATCCACTCATTGATCGGTTAAATAACCTGATTACTGCTCTCAGCAAGGCATTTACAGCCCGGGGAATGACTTTTACGGCGCCGCAGGATACGTTGAGTTTCACTGCCCAATTGGCAGTTGTGAATACGGAGATAACGCGATATAGCGGCAATCAGAGGGATTTCAGAAAGCAGCACGATAACCTACGGAAAGACTACAACAAGTTTGATGCAAGCTATGCTCCGGATATCGTCGACGCGTGGAGGGTGTATCGTACCCAGGAAGCGATAGCTGTCCCCCAGATGGCGAATTTTGACCCGGTTTCCAGAAACAGGGTGCAGATCCATCTTGAAACTAATACAACACACAACGGAACGGGAATAGGCTCTACGGGAGATATCAGTGGCGCCCATATGAAAGACCACTTTCTGGCAGCCGTCGGGCGCCACCGTGCGAAGATACTGGGCTACAGAACTTACGTGCATGCTCCAGGCATCGTTCAGGTTAGTTACCTCATGCCGGGTGATCCGGGCTATCTGGACACAGTTCCTCCTGCCAGCAACGGACTGGCTGCTCCTCCCGCGGACGCAGTGGCTGGCAGGGGGGCTAATGCTGTGCCTGCCCGGATCGCTCAGGATGAGCCGATACATCAGGCACATCCTGCCTGGCATATTTATGATGCAGGTGGTCCGTATGCACCTGCTCATTCACCTGCGGCAGGGACTGTTTCCCTTGCTAACCCGCGGCTGAAGACCATTTTTGACCCTGGGATGGCAGGTTCAATAGTGACGACTATAGACCAGTATATGGGATATGTAGATGAAGTAATGGGTGTTTTGGACACTGGCCCGGACCAGATTGATCCTGCTACTAACACACGTGTACGTGGCAGACATTTACTGCGCCACGAGCATCTGCGCTACAACGTTCCTGTTCCTTCCCTGTCTGGGAGGCCCGGCGGCGATATCAGGCTGGTCGTCTATTTCAGTAGGATCCCTCAGCCCGGTAGCATCAACGATGTTCGGATGAAACTCGCCACAGCATTTATCAATGCGAACAGCCCCGCTCTGGCGGCGGCCTATACCGATGTGGTCAGTGACGGATTCCCGGTAGTAAATCCATTACCTGGACCTGGTGATTTGGGCAATGAGTTACTGCGGAATGCGGAGCACCTGCACAATTTCGTCGGGGCAATCAGGACCGCAGCAGCGGCACCTGCTGCTGACGGGACAGACAGGTGGATATATCAGCTAGATACCGGGGCATCCCAGTCAGCCAGGGAGCTGTTTTTTCAGGACCCGCATCGCAGTGAATTGATACTGTGGAATGCCCCTGCCGATAAGCGAAACAGCAGCCTGAAATGGAACGGGCAATCCCTGGTAGTCGGTGAAGTTCCGGTGACAGCAGCAGAAAACAGCTTGAAGCTGACAGTGGTGGTAAGTCCGATTACAGCTGGCCAGAACACCGATACATTGAGAGAGAATTTCAGAAAACTGGCAGAAAATCTCAAGGGTTTCAGCCATAAAACGCAGATTACTATCGAGCTCGTTGGCTGCAACACGGAGATGATGAATTCTCCTGACAGTGAACTGGTCAGGCAGCTGGCTAATGAGCTGCTGCCATTATGGAACAGGGATCCAGCACTCAGGAAAAATTTAACCTTCACAACACGCCAGTATGCTCAGCGCCAGGCAGCCGGTGGTGGCCAGGAAGTCTATGTGCCTGGCAGGGGGTGGATCACCGACGCTGATATTGTAAGGGACAATGAAAAATATCGATCCGACTGGCGTTATGACAAAGACCACCAGGTCATGGTTGCTGCTGTACCACCTCACAGGTTGAACGCATTCAGAAACCTTGTCGAGAGGCTCTACCGTGGTCCGGATACGTTCAGTATCTTCACTGCTGAAGAAAAGCAATTAGTCCTGTGTTTTCTGACCAGGCAGAAAATTCAGCAGCTGTCCGGTGCACAGACCAGTAATAACGCCGTGGGTCAACGCCTGTATAAAGTGACAACTACCCTGACTGAGCAGTACGCTGGCAATGCAGAGGGGATCTTTGACGGCAGAGCCACATTTACCGAACTGGAGAGAGCTGAAGCAGCCAGGGACCTTGCTTATCAGCGTGTTCCACTGAATGCGAAAATACTGGCCGGCATAGTGTCCATGTTTAGCAAAATTAAGCCATGGACCGCACTTGGTGGTTCTGTCCAGCCCGGCTTAGAGCAGTGGGGATGGAATGAAGCAGACCTGAAAAAATTTGCACGGGCAATAAAGAAAAAAGTCACCACGCCGGCGGCCCTTCAGGATACCGGTGAGACAAGGTGGGTGGTACAGATGCAGGGAGATGCCACCACCTCCGATGCGGCCAGGGCCCTGTTTTTAAATCATCCCGGTAACAGCGAACTGATACCCTGGAATCCGAATAAAGCGGCCAGTGACAGAAACAGCGGCCTGCGCTGGGACAATGCGAAACAGTCACTGGTGAGCGGCACGGTACCTCCTCCTGCCGGCCGGCTAAATATCCTACTGGTTGGCCATGGCCCGGACGGGCGCTCGGACGAAGGTTCTGTCTTTGGTGGCCGGCATGCTGACGTCATAAAACAGGATTTCGCGAAAATGCTGGCAGACATCAGCCCGGGAAGCGTCAGTCGTATTGATATTACGCTGATGGGCTGCCGACTGGTCGATATCACGGCATCGGAAAACAGTCTACCAAAACAGCTGGCAGACATGCTGCTGGCACGTGGCAAGGAGCTCCGGATACCGGTTGAGAGCCTGAGCATCAGTGCCTTCCAGAGTTATGTTCGGGTGATGCCGAATGGTTTAGAAGAAACATACATACGCGGCAGAGGATGGTTTACTCCACAGGAAGTGGCCGGCACCGGTGCACAGCACAAATCCGTCTGGCGTTATGACAACAATGCAAAGAGCATGCTCTCGGACATGCCGTTCGTCAGATTCCATGAACTGAGGCATAGCCTCTGGCGGGGTCAGATTTCCTTCGAGGAACTGAGCGATGCCGATAAAAGCCTGGTGTTGGATTACCTGGATCGCGATCAGATTAACACGCTATGCGGGCGCGGTCGTGATGGTGGGGTTATGAATCAGGCACTACAGGGGATGGCAGCAAAATTCGCTGGCACTACAGAGGGTATTCGCGGTATTCCTGACGGCAGGGCCGTAGTGGGTTCCCTGCTGGATACGGAAGACAAGTACTGGCGTGAGCTGGGAGAAACCGTGGCAGTTTCTCCGGATGCCGGGGAAGATGCCGCAGCCGGTAAGATCATCGTCAGTAACATGAACCGCCAGCAGGATCCAAGGGAAGATACGCCGGTACCCAGCGACAGTTACACCCGACGTTCTATGGGATTCCGTGCCAGGGTGCTAAGTAAGCTGCAGGCTGTTATCG
>CAZBYB010000099.1:0-4788 GCA_964496225.1 uncultured Yersinia sp.
GCTGTTACATGCTGGATTACAGCGTTACCTGGCCATCTGTACCAGTGCCCTGCTAGGCTTACAGCCAGAAGACTGGCTGGACATGGCCATGCCGGTAAATGTTCCTGGTACCCAGGATCAATACCCCAACTGGCGCAGAAAGCTCAGCGGCACGCTGGAAGCCCTGTTTGCCGACCCGGGTATAACCCGGCAACTGCAGGAGGTCAATGCACAAAGAAAACAGGCGGGCTGAAACGATAAAAGATCACGACATGTCGATATAACCGACTACAATTATTAGCAGGGGAATCAGTCTGTACTGGGATCATCGTTAACATTGGGGGATATTGCGATGCGCCGCACACTCACATCCATGATACACAGCAATCTGTTCAGCAAAATGAAGTCTATTATCATCACAGCAGCCTTTATTATGGTAATCATCCCTACCACGGAGACACAACTGCCCCCGTGTTTCGACGGAAAATCAGCCGGTTCTGCTTGCTGCAATAATATATGCCAGAAGGGATATACCGGTGAGACTGCTGCTCTATCTACACCTCCTGTCCCAACGGACAAAAACCCGTTGGTATTTGCACAAGCATAAAAAATGCCCATCAGAATCTATATGCAGTGCCAATGGTCTGTGCTGTCCAACTTAATCGTAGACCGTTGCCTATTCTGGCACCAACCACCGGAGCAAGGTGTGCCCATGACCCGTGGGAACCAGTACCTTATGTAACCAGGGCAACAGATGTCTCATTTGTTGTTCCAGTTTCCAGGGAGGGTTAATCACAATCATCCCGGAAGCAGTCATACCACGACGATCACTGTCCGGACGTAACGCCAGTTCTATCTGTAAAATACGGCGGATACCCGTTGCCTCCAGATCTTTAAGCAGATGTTTGATTTTCTGGCGCAACACCACCGGATACCATAACGCATAAATACCCGTGGCAAAACGTTGGTAACCTTGCACCAGACTTGGCACTACTTGTTGCCAGTCAGTTTTGATTTCATAAGACGGATCGATCAAAATAAAACCTCGCCGCACAAGGGGAGGCAACTGAGATTTCAGCTGCTGATAACCTTCTTCCTGCTGTACACTGACGCGCCCATCGTTTAAGAATTCGTCGCGTAATAACGAATAGTCCCGCGGGTGTAATTCCGTCAGAGACATTTTATCTTGCCTGCGCAATAAATGACGTGCGATTAACGGTGAGCCGGGATAGCAACACAAGTGGCCATCCCGGTTCAGGGCGCGTACTGCGCTAAGGTAAGGGGCTATCTGTGCTGGCACATCATTACGCTGCCATATCTGAGCAATGCCTGTCAGATATTCACCCTGATGCGCGGCCTGTTCACTCAACTGATAGCACCCTGCCCCCGCATGTGTATCTAAATACAGGAACGACTTTTCTTTATTTTTCAAAGATTCAATGATTAAACTTTGCACCGTATGCTTAAGCACATCGGCATGATTACCTGCATGAAAATAATGGCGATAACTCAACATGGTATTTTTACTATTTTCCCGTGTAGTGCGATCAAAAGTGACCGAGCATACGCTGTAGCGACAAAAAATCACATGGAAATTTTACGGATGACCTGAATATCCCGTTTTTTCCGTTCACATCTCCATGGCTTTTCCCTCAGTAAATATTGAGCGACTTCCTTGTAATCGGTGTTGCGATTTTTGCCAGGGGCATTCCCTGCTGCCGGCGGCCACATCCTGTACCGTACTGAGCATCAGGACATTGCCAAAATGCTCCTGGAAATGCATATCAATCCCCCCTTTAATTCCCACTTCACCCAACTGTCCGACAACCTGCGTATGCCATATTGCAGCTGATACGGCCTGCCACATCAGAGACAAAGCGCGTCTGCAGTGTGCAGGAGATCCAGGTATTTTCAGGGATATGCAAATGTTAAAAAAGGGCCAGAGATGCTGGAGTATAGTGAAGGTAATGTGTTGCACCGGTCAGAAAATGAGAGCCAGTGTACGATATGACTTTTTGCCGCATAGTAAGAAAAATATTACATTTTTTCAAAAAATTTCACTGCACTCCATTTACCTCACTGCCCTTATAGTGCCTGTTTCATACAGCAAGTTTCTTAAGGAAAGATTTTAACGCTTGCAGTTTATTTTTGAGCGTTTTTCATACTGAAAACAAAGCATGACATCCTTCGCCCATCACGGGCTGTATTTCTGATTAATAATATGGAGTTTTGTATCTTAATGAACAAAGACAGCAACATAGCCTCATTACTGTACGTTTTTAAAAATCTACCCTATGACACCCGCTCCTTTGGGCCGAATGACAGTAACGAACATTTTCCGGCATTAATTAACAAAATTATTGCTGCATATCATTTAGCAAAACCAGAAACCATAAGAACCCAATCTGCTAAATTAACTGTTTTATATCAATACTATACATTCTATTTTAAGGAAAAGCATGGGCAGGTTATCCTTTCATACAGGGACACCACAGGGCGTGAAATGTCACTTATTCTGCAGGAAACTACGCTGGCGCATTTTATAGCACGCTGTCAGCTGGAAAGATTGACCCATCCTGATCGCTACTCGTTAGATGAAAAAGAGCGTAAATCCATCGTTATTACCGGCAGTTTTGAGGGTATCAATCTCAAAAAAGCAGATTTAACCCATGTCAGGTTCGTCAATGCCAAGTTCAATCGCAGTCAATTCCAGGAGGCTGACTTCAGCCAGGCTGTACTGACAGATTGCCGCATCAGCAATTCTGATCTGAGCCAGATGAAGGTTGAAAAAACCCAGCTCATTGGTGTTAACATCAGCCACACTGAATTAAGCGGTACTGACTTTGGTAAGATGGCACCGTCTTTCGGTCTGACGTTTGATCAGGCGGCTTTCAGCCATCAGATCAGTTTTAACAGCCTGCTCCATCTTTATCGCAGTGATGAATTGCATCACGTGGATGTCAGCAAGGCTGAGATTATTTTTTCACAGGAATTCGATCAATGGCGTTTAATCGCCCCCGATGCTTTCAGGTTTATTGACAGCCTTGAGGACATTCCGCGTAAGGTTACGCTGATGAAAAAGTTTCTGGATCCTGTGATGCAGGGCGAAATCGATCTGTATGCCCTGTCTCCCCATATGCGGAGCACTATGCTTCGCATCCTGCGTCAACCCCACTATGTTGAAAATTCGTCTATCAGAAACCTCATTTTTATGGATCTTTCGCATATTACACCGCACGCTCCCACAATAGATGCAAAGGCAAGACGCATTCTATTGGAGCATTATTCTGCGTATTTTATAAATGAAACCGCAATGGTGGATATTGAGGACACTGAAACAACTTTCCCGCCTGGAAAACGCATCGGAAGAAACGTTTCAGACAGAAAGCAGTCAGTCTGATTCCGATTCCGATGACGGCGATAGGGATATTTCGGTTGTTTATCGTGGAGAAACGCGCAAAAAAGAATTCATTGAACAACTTCGGACACAGGAGATCTATGAGTCGAATTTTTTTCTGTCAGCCAGCGATGATCAGGATATCGCTGAGGGATTTTTAGATAATGCTCCAGAAAGGGATGATATTAACGTTATTTACGAAATAGAGCGAGAAACAAGACGTGTCGGCGTTCACATCGCAGATACCTTACAGTATGGCGGTGAAGAAGAAATTGTTTTCTTACCGGGAACACAGTTTGCAGTCTGTGATATAAAAATGGATGAGGAACAAAATACAGCGACTCCTCGACACTGCATGCACCAAGGGTTGAGCGTACGCAGCCAATCCACCTCTGGACCGTACCTGACATTATTCCACAACCGGAAACGGCCAGTGCCTATGATTACACCGTTATTATCCAGCTGGAAGACGATGAAGCCGTGCGAAAAAATGTCGGTCGCCTGGCAGGTAAGCATGCCAACAGGACAGTTGTGATTCAATATGATGCCTATCAGAGTAAAAAACATCGCATCGTTCATGGTGACAAGGCAGCACTGAGTGGAAAGCAGGTACGCTGGATCATCATTGGGCATGGCGCAACCTTGCGAGCGCAGGGAGCACGATTTCTCAGTATGCGTTTACACCGTCTTCAGACCCTGGCAGGGTTACCGGAGGCAGAAAAACTGGTCTTATTTTCCTGTGCGCTCAGTCGACATGGCACAGACAAGCCAGATATCTTTATGAAAAATTTCATGAAGACAGCTTGGGCCAGGAAGTTCAATCAAATTGTTGCTTACAATAATAAGGTATTGATCGGTCACGACGGCAGACGTTTAACGACAGAAAATTCTGCGGGCGATTCAGGGGATGCAGCCAGTAAAGCGCACATTATCTATCGCAAAAAGAAAGAAGGATGGACGGTAGAACAGCAACACCCTGTGGTGCCTGTTAGGAAACCGACTGCAGACGCAGTCGATTCCTCTGAGACAGATTCGTCCCAGAACTGGAAAAACAAGGTGGCCACAGGCCTGAACAAGCTTTCCAGAGGAATGCAGGGCTTCGGCGGAGTGCGTTTGGCTTCTGCATTCAGTCAATATGCACGCCGTGCTTCAGAAGGCAGTTTAAGGGCTGAAGAAAAGACCGAACTTGAGCGCGATTTGCTATTAGCCGCCGGAGGAATGACCTATGACATTGCCAATGATTATATTTTTCAGCCTTTATTGACACGCTTGGGGAACGCATTAGTACGTCAGGGAATTTTACAGTCTGGCGATGATCTGGTGGCTGCAACAATAACGAAGTATTTTTCTGGAAGTCATAAATCCTTTGGTTTAATGAAAGCAGGAGCGGGTCGTCTTTTGCTAAAAGGAGC
>CAZBYB010000099.1:4798-5504 GCA_964496225.1 uncultured Yersinia sp.
TGTTGATAATAATCTATTTATGATTGATGATGTGCTTAATAAGTATTCAAAAATAGATATTGATAATTTTAATTTTTTAAAATTACAGAATTTTTTTACACCAATTGTTAATTATGATAAATTAACATTATATTTTCCAAGTGGTTTTGATTTTTATGATGCCTGGCGTTCTCTTGCACAGCTTAAAACCGAAAGCAATACAGAGATGCGTCAGGATCTGCTGGTCAATGGCATGTTATCCCTGTTAAGTGGTGCGCTTGGTTTAGGCGCGAGTGGATTATTACTGGCGGGAAGCAGCCTGGGTCCGGCTGGTATGCTGGCCATGATTTCACTGAGCTTAGGTGGTAGCATTTATAATGCAACGCGTATGGTAGAGCGGCTTGAGCAGCATATCAGCTTGACAGGGTGGGAACGTTTTTCCACAGGGATAAGGACCATGACAGGCGCAGAGTTCCCGGTTTCCGTACAAAATAAACTCACTCATGCAGAAAGCCAACAACAAGCACGCGCTATGTATGATGCTCAATTAACTGCCAGGGCACAACAGATTATCGCATCCGGACGGGCTGATATCGTGCATTATGTGCGCGGTGATTTTGCTCTGGAAGCACAGAGTTATCAAAGAATAGTGTCCAGACTACATGTTGTTGGCAGGAGTAACATTTCCTCTATCGTTCTAAAGGATAAAATCCTGCCTGAAGAGGCA
>CAZBYB010000100.1:0-5172 GCA_964496225.1 uncultured Yersinia sp.
ACCTGCGCGCCTGGCAACGATAATCTGATGGAACTGGTAGTGATGATAGATGCCTTGCGTCGTGCGTCAGCAGGGCGTATTACCGCCGTAATTCCCTATTTTGGCTATGCCCGCCAGGACAGGCGTGTGCGTTCGACCCGTGTGCCTATTACTGCCAGGGTGGTTGCCGATTTCCTTTCCAGTGTTGGTGTTGATCGCATACTGACCGTTGATCTGCATGCCGAGCAGATACAGGGATTCTTTGATGTGCCTGTTGATAATGTATTTGGCAGCCCAATCTTGCTGGAAGATATGCTACAACAGAATCTGGAAAACCCGATTGTTGTTTCTCCGGACATTGGTGGTGTCGTACGTGCGAGGGCAATTGCCAAATTGCTCAATGACACTGATATGGCGATTATCGACAAACGTCGTCCACGTGCTAATGTTGCTCAAGTGATGCATATCATTGGTGACGTTGCTGGCCGTGATTGTGTGCTGGTTGATGATATGATCGATACAGGTAGTACCCTGTGTAAGGCTGCAGAAGCACTGAAAGAACGTGGCGCTAAACGCGTTTTTGCTTACGCTACGCATCCTATTTTTTCTGGTAATGCTGCCGATAATATTGAAAACTCATATATTGATGAAGTGATAGTGTGCGACACAATACCATTAACCAATGAAATAAATATATTAAATAATGTGCGTACTCTGACATTATCCGGTATGCTGGCTGAAGCTATTCGGCGTATCAATAACGAAGAGTCCGTTTCTGCGATGTTTGAACATTAGCGCCTAAACAGGCTCTAAAAGTCACTATAAAGACTAACGTGATTAATATCAGATTAATTGTTGGCTTGGCAAATCCGGGCCCTGAATATGCCTTGACCCGCCATAACGCCGGAGCTTGGTATATCAACTCGTTGGCAAAATATTATAACCAGTCACTGCGGGAAGAGAGTAAGTTTTTTGGATTGACCGGACGTTTAACCTTATCTAATCATGATATTCGCTTACTGGTCCCTACGACCTTTATGAATCTCAGTGGCAAATCTGTTGCTGCTATGGCAGCATTCTATCAAATCCCTGTGGATGAAATATTGGTTGCACATGATGAACTGGCCATTCCTCCCGGTACCGCCAGATTGAAATCAGGCGGCAGCAACGGTGGTCATCATGGTCTTGATGACATTGTGCAGCGACTGGCTGATAATTCTAGCTTCTACCGCTTGCGTATTGGTATCGGCCACCCGGGCGACAGGAACAAAGTTACCCGATTCGTTCTGAATCGGCCCACCGTTAGTGAACAAACCTTGATTGACAGCGCTATTGATGAAGCTGTCCACTGCACTGCACTCTTGCTGAATGAAGGGATGGTAAAGGCAATGAATCAGCTACATGCGTTTAAAGCAACGCTATAAGAGCCGGTTTAGTCTTTTGTGAGCGACATGGTACTGGCTATCACATCAGCATTCACTAAAAATATCATTTTTACCAATAAAATTAAGGTATTAAATATGGGATTTAAATGCGCTATCTTAGGTCTGCCTAATGTAGGTAAATCGACCTTGTTCAACGCGTTGACTCAAGCCGGTATCGAAGCTGCTAACTTCCCGTTCTGTACTATTGAACCCAATACAGGCAGAGTGCCAGTGCCGGATCAACGTCTGGAACAGTTAGCCGCAATTGTTAAACCTCAGCGTATTGTGCCAGCAACCATGGAATTTGTAGATATTGCTGGTCTGGTGCAAGGTGCATCGCAAGGAGAAGGTTTGGGTAATCAGTTTCTGGCTAATATCCGTGAAACTGAAGCCATCGGTCATGTGGTGCGTTGTTTTGACGATGATAATATTATTCATGTTTCAGGAAACGTGAATCCTGAAGATGATATCGATACAATTAATATTGAATTGGCACTGTCCGATTTGGATACCTGTGAACGGGCCATTAATCGTCTGCACAAAAAAGCCCGAAGCGGGGATAAAACAGCCAATGCTGAATTGATGGTGTTGGAAAAATGCCTGGCGCAATTAAAAGAAGCACGTATGTTGCGATCCCTTACGTTGACAAAAGAACAACAACTGGCGATTGATTATTTGAATTTCCTGACGCTTAAACCGACCATGTATATTGCTAATGTGAATGAAGCCGGTTTTGAAAATAATCCTCATCTGGATAAAGTCCGCGCTATTGCTGCGCAAGAAGGCTCGTCAGTCATTGCTATCTGTGCTGCCGTTGAATCTGACATTGCTGGGCTGGAAGACGAAGAACGTACTGAGTTTATGACTGCATTAGGCATTGAATCGCCGGGCTTGGACAAGCTTATCAGAGCGGGTTATGAGCTGCTCGGTTTGCACACTTATTTCACTGCAGGCGTAAAAGAAGTGCGTGCCTGGACTATTCCCTTAGGCGCCACTGCCCCCCAGGCGGCAGGTAAAATTCATACTGATTTTGCTAAAGGTTTTATCCGTGCACAAACTATTGTGTTTGAAGATTTTATTACTTATAAAGGCGAGCAGGGTGCCAGAGAGGCTGGAAAAATGCGCTCGGAAGGGAAAGATTATATCGTCAGGGAGGGTGATGTGTTGAATTTCCTGTTTAATGTTTAAACCCGTCCACAGCTTATTTCCAGATATACGGCAGCATCGCCGTGGTAATTGTGGCACTGCATTGATCCGCAGGCAGATAGGGCCGAGAATTTAACCTTATGGTTACGGCCCCTCTCCACAATATCGTAGGTTATTCTTATCCTGCTTTAAAGGATGAGTCTGACAAGCTAGTAATGATGTTATTTTGTGTAATAACAGATGAACTTGCTAACGAACACCCTATTTCATGCACAGGAAAATTTGACATCCACTCATGCAGGTTATTCATCGCAGTGTGATGATCATAGCAATTCACATTCAGTGCATCCAGCATTTCTTCAATGGCGCTCCGCAGTTCTTCAGTGAGATGTGGCCTGATATCGCTGGGCACCTTGTTGCTCACCGTGTTTTCCGATCCATCCATAACGCTACTGCTATCTCCTATTTTAAAGATAACATCCCCTGCTTCGTTACTGCCAGGGACACTGGCTTGCCGCAGGTCTATGGATATATCATCATACTGCGAATCAACGATAGCAGTTTTCGTTACATTATCCATGATCATTTTCCTTATAAATAACCGGCACTAGTTGTGATACATTGGTGTATAACCAACCAGCTTGGCTTCGACTAACTTCCGTGCTTTGCCAACTAGCGTTATTGATATTGCCCAACGATGATATAACATTATTTCACTAGATTGAAACAGCCGGGCTGAAAATAACTGACTTTGATCAATGCCGGTTAATGTCGTTAATAGTGACAGGAAATTTATTTTGTGCCAGTGAATCCAGCAATATAGATGCGATCATGGCTCACAGGTCCAACTTAATGTTTCGCTTTTAACCAAGTTACTGATGATCAATAGGTGATTAGATTACAGACAGATTTCTGACAATTGAGGATGATTATGCTATCTATCTGTTTTAATAAAATTTACTGACAAAGTATATCATATCGATTGGTTTGTTATTTTATCACATATTTAAATAAAACTGATTAATAATCATTTTTATTGTAATAAAAACGAATATATGTACTAAAAATGAGAATATTAGCAAATTAAACTCCCTTGGTGAAATGCGGGTCTTTTGTTTTATGCTTAGTCAGCCCAATAACTCAAGTAAAATTAAGGAATATATATGGCATCTCAACAAGATTGTTACCGTTTTACTGTCCATCATCGTGAATACTCACTTTTATTCCCTGTTGTTGCATTAGTTATTCTTTATATTTGGGGTAATAATAGTGATTTGCCAACCCTTATTGGTGTCAATTTAATTGCACTGACGGGGATACTTGGCAGCGCTTTTAATGTAGTACGCCATGCCGATATACTGGCTCACCGTTTGGGTGAACCTTATGGATCGTTGATCTTAAGCCTGTCCGTGGTAGTACTTGAAGTGAGCTTAATCTCAGCATTGATGGCAACTGGCCATAATGATCCCACCTTGATGCGTGATACGCTGTACTCGATTATTATGATTGTCACTGGTGGCTTGGTGGGTGTTTCCCTATTGTTGGGCGGCAGGAAATTTGCTACACAATATGTTAATTTGATCGGTATAAAACAATACCTGATGGCACTTTTTCCCCTGACTGTGATCGTATTAGTGCTACCCACCGCATTACCTGGTGGGAACTTCAGTGTGATACAGTCACTCATCGTAGCCATGATATCTGCCGCTATGTACGCGGTATTTTTACTGATTCAAACGAAAACACATCAGAGTTTATTTGTTTATGAACCAGAAGATAGTGTTAATGATCCTGAGGCATCAGGCAAAGCCTCGTTTCATACTAATCTCTGGCATGGTATCTGGTTACTTATTCATCTTATCGCGGTTATCGCAACAACTAAGTTTAATGCTAATGCGCTAGAAAATTTGTTAACCCAAATGCATGCCCCCGCGAAATTTACGGGTTTTTTAGTTGCATTACTGATTCTTTCACCGGAAGGTTTAGGGGCATTAAAGGCGGTGTTGGTGAATCAGGTACAACGAGCAATGAATTTGTTCTTTGGTTCAGTACTGGCAACGATTTCTCTGACCGTACCTGCAGTGACGTTAATTACTGTGCTCACTGGCCAGCATTTGACTTTTGGTTTGGAAGCACCGGGTATTATAGTAATGTTAAGTGCACTTATTTTATGTCAAATATCATTTTCAACGGGTAGAACTAACGTACTCAATGGTACTGCCCATTTGGCATTATTTATTGCCTATATGATGACCATACTGCTATAAAAAAGGGTAATCATTTATGATTGCCCTCTCACAATACGACGGGTTAGCCATGAGATAGATATCTGGTGTATTTTTTTACAAAACAGGTACTGTAATCGGTTAACTTTTCAGCTTTACAGTAATTTTAGCAACATGCTCACCCTGATAACGGGCAATAGCCAGCTCTTCCTTAAGAGGGTGCAAAGCGCCATTTTCTCCTGCAATAGTGGTCGCTCCATAAGGAGTACCGCCATGTACTTTAGATATATCGCGTAATTCAGGTATGCCATAACCCACTGGAACTATGATAAACCCATGATGTGCTATGGCTGCATCCCTATAAATTGACATATAATCATTAAATGACATATCCACTA
>CAZBYB010000101.1:0-578 GCA_964496225.1 uncultured Yersinia sp.
AGTCAAAAAATGTCGTGATGGTCCGGGTAATGCGTGCCATCGGTGTAGACTATGCAGCAGATTACCTGGAGCGCTTTGGCTTTCCAGCAAAAAATATAATGCGTTCAGAATCACTGGCATTAGGTTCTCCTTCCTTCACCCCCTTGCAACTGGTACGTGGTTACGCTGTACTCGCTAACGGGGGTTATCTGGTTGATCCCTGGTTCATTACTAAAATTGAGAATGATGCGGGGAAAACGCTGTTTACGGCCAAACCCAAAGTCGTTTGTACCCATTGTAACTTGCCGGTTATATACGGTGAAACCGCAAAATCAGCTATATTATCGGATGACAGCATGGCAGATATGACTTTCTCTCAAGGAGAGAATCCCCATGATATCCGCGCATTTTTGCCTGAACCGATGATCACCGATCAACAGCATGCTCCCCATGTGATCAGTACAGCCGTTTCTTTTCTGATCCGTGATGCCCTGAATAGTAACGTCTTTGGCGAAGCCGGGAGTCGCTGGATGGGAACGGCTTGGCGTGCAGGTCGGGATATAAAACGCCGTGATATCGGTGGTAAAACCGGGACGACC
>CAZBYB010000101.1:588-3787 GCA_964496225.1 uncultured Yersinia sp.
CCAACAGTTCAAAAGATGCCTGGTTTGCAGGTTACGGCCCGAATCTTGTCACCACGGTCTGGATAGGCTTTGATGATCATCGCAGGAATTTAGGCTACAGTACGCTATCCGGGGTGATTCCTGCGCAAATTTCTGGTGCTGAAGGTGGTGCTAAAAGCGCACAGCCTGCTTGGGATGATTTTATGAAAATTGCCCTTGAGGACATACCTGAGCAGATAACACCACCGCCACATGGCATTATTAGCGTGGTTATTGACAAACACAGTGGAAAACGCTCAACGGGCGGGAATGGCAGTCGCTCTGAGTATTTCATCGAAGGTACTCAACCCACTGAACATGCCGTTTATGACACAGAAACACCACTCACAGACAGTGGCCAGCAAGATGAACTATTTTAGACACAAGGCCAATGCTCAAATCCATTCACTAGAGATGCTAATGGTTATGCTATGGCATGTTTGTTAAGCATCATGCTTTATTGTGATCATATTATTAACACGTTGTAAGAAACTTTTGAGCCAGAAACAGTGCACTGATATTGCGTGCTTCACAAAAATCTGCTTCGTTCAATAACGCCATCATATTAGCAATCGGCCAGCGAACCTGGACTAATGGTTCCGGTTCATCACCTTTCAGACTTTGTGGATACAGGTCATGAGCAATGACAATATTCATTTTACCCGCGAAATAGGAAGGTATTGTCGTCAATTGCGCTAAAAAATCGAAACGCGCGGCGCCATAACCCACTTCTTCCATTAGTTCACGATTGGCAGCATGCAACACGCTTTCACCTGCATCAATCAGGCCCTTGGGGAAACCTAACTCGTAGGCCTCAATACCAACGGCATATTCACGGATGAGTATCACATGATTATCAATCACAGGCACAATCAAGACAGCTTCACGACCCGATGGCCGCATCCGTTCGTACACCCGTTTGACACCATTGCTGAATTCCAGATCAATCGTTTCCACATGAAACAAACCGGAACGGGCCACCGTTGCTATTTTTAGGATTTTCGGTTTTTGCAGATGTTTCATGATAGCTCCTAACGCCCAATGATCAAACGCATATAATTATCATTCAATGACCAGCTGAACAATCAGAAAGCTACAACCCAGTATACTTGGTATTGCACCAGGGTATGATGTGGTAGAAAAATCGACAAATTATATTGAATTTATCTTTCCTTATATCCTCCCTGACTGTTATCTTGATGTCTTGCAATAAATACTATGGACAGTATCTGTAGCAAGGGAAATCAAGTGTGCCGAATTCTATTCTGGTCAATTTCAAGTGTAATCTGTTTTTTAACTTCTGATACACCACGGTTTGCCATCAAACAATGGCGCTTGGGTATTACACGCCTCGCACGGTGGTATACCCTGTCAGCTATACCCTCATGTTCCAATATAGATAAAGTTAACAAGCCACTTCCCACTACGAGCTTTCCTGCCGTTTTGTTGTGCTATTTCAATCCAACTTGTTTTTATCGATATTCACCAAAAATACGGAATAGCAGCCTACTGCGTCCGATTTAGCAACAATGCTGCCAATAACATGGCGCTTTCTACCAAGAAATAACTATATCCAAATCAAGGGATAAGAAGCATTTATTAACGCTATATATGATGAGGTTTTTTCTATGTTTTATTTATCATGGTGCCGCCATACCTTGGCCGTTATCTTACTGGTGATTACCTTTTCCACAACAGCGGGTGTGATCATTGGAGGAACCCGTATTGTGGTAACAGATTCCTTAACCGGCACCTCTTTGCAGTTAAGTAATCCAGAAAATTCCAGCGTTTTTTTAATTGAGTCTTATATCACACCTTACCGCCGTGGTACTCATGACGAAATGACAGGAAATGGCACCATTCCTTTTATCGTAACTCCCCCAGTATTTCGCATTGATCCTGGTCAGCAAAATGTGGTGCGTATTTTGTATACCGGGGGGCTGCCTGAAGACAGGGAATCTCTCTTCTCCTTTCATGCCAAGGCCATTCCTCAGCTGAAAAAAAACAGGGGTAATACCGTTGCCTTTGCGTTCGATTCCGCACTGAAACTCTTTTATCGGCCACAGATATTAACCGGCCCAGCCGCCAGGCAAGCCTATACCGCACTTACTTTTCATCGACAGAAAAACCAATTGATTGTTACTAATCCTACTCCCTATCACATTAGCCTGTATGAGCTCAGGGCAGGGGAAGAAAAAATTGATATTAAAAAACAGCCCATGCTTATGCCTCAGAGCAGTGCTTCCTATCTGTTACCTGTTAGTACGAAAAACACCATTCAATGGAAAACGATCGATGATTTCGGTGCAATCACTCAAGAAGAGCGGGCTACTCTGTGAAATGGACTGACAGCCAAAAACGATTGATTAGAAAACTGAGCGGAATACTACTACTTGAGGGAGTTGCTGCCCCTGTTATGCCTCAACTCTCTGAGTTCACTACGGTGAACCAGGAGCAGGAAAGCTATTATTTTCCTATAGAAACATTGCGCAGTAAAAATATTGATCTTTCTTATTTTACCGCGCCGGGCAAAGGGCCACCGGGGAAATACCAGGTGGATGTTTTTGTTAATAATGAAAGAATTGACAACCGGCTTCTTTTATTTTCTGCAGATGCCAAGGGTAATCTGGTACCACAGTTAACAGTGAAGCAGTATGAAATGTTGGGTATAAATACCACGGCAGTGCCTGCCATTCGTGAGCTCCACTCTGGTACAGTCATAACAGATATTTCGCAATATGCTGCAGTGACTACCCGTCTCGATATGAACAGACTGCGCCTGGATATTGGTATTCCTCAGTTGTTGCTTCAGAATCGTGCAAAGGATTATATTGATCCCGCGCTCTGGGATACGGGTATGCCGGCCGCCTTTATCAGCTATGACCTGAGTGGCTCGCAGAGCCACCATAATCAACATAACAGGAATAGCGGGGAACGACGGCAGTTTTTGAACTTACGTAATGGCATTAATCTTTCCGGATGGCGGCTGCGTAATTATTCCACATGGCAACATGGCCATCAGGGCAAAAATGAATTCAACAGCCTGCAAAACTGGCTTGAAAAAGACATGGTTTCTTTACGAAGCAGGGTGGCTGCGGGGGATACCCGTACTTCCTCTGATGTGATGGAAAGCTTCAGCTTTCGCTGTATAAATCTGTGCTCTCAAGAAACCATGCTGCCC
>CAZBYB010000101.1:3797-4896 GCA_964496225.1 uncultured Yersinia sp.
GTGCGTCAGAATGATACCTTGATCTATGAAACTTATGTGCCTGTCGGCGCATTTGCCATTACGGATATTAGCATGGCAGGCAGTGGACGCCTGGATGTTCAGATAACAGAAAGTGATGGACGCATACAGCGCTTTTCACAATCCTTTGGCAATTTGTCTGTCATGCAGCGTGAAGGATATCTCAAATACGAAATTGCCTTGGGAGAATATCGTCAATCAGGCCAGCATGGCACTTATCATCCGCGCTTTACTCAAATGACGGCCCTGTACGGTCTTGCGTCCGATATTACTCTGTACGGGGGCGGGATTGTTGCTGATGACTATTATGCTACCACGCTCGGATCCGGGGTAACCTTGGGGAGGCTGGGTACGGTCGCGCTTGATGCCTCTCATGCCAACAGCACCCTGAACACAGGTGATCGTAAAAATGGCCAGGCAATACGCATTCAGTATAATAAAAATTTTCCCGAGACCGACACTACGTTCTCACTGGCCAGCTGGCAGTATCAGGGTGAAGATTATTATACTTTTATGGATGCGGCTAACTTACGCCGTACTGCGCACCCGGATAAGCCTTGGGAAGCGGTATTACATAAACAAAAAAAATCCAGAATACAATTTAACATTCAACAGAAAATCGGACCACGAGGATCATTATCACTGAACGCCTGGCAACAGGATTATTATGACCACTCACATCAACGCAGTGCCGGCGCTTCCTGGAATTTTGGTATAGCCAAGACATCGCTGGCACTGAGCTATAACCTGAATCAATATCAAGACCGAGGCAGGATCCGTGCCATTGAACAGATTATTGCTCTCACAGTCACTCTGCCATTTTCTGCATTTGCATCCGGGAACAGCCTGGCTTCCTGGTTACTGACGCATAACAGAGCAGGCAATATGAGGCAGACTCTCGGACTAAGCGGGACGGCCTTGGCACAAAATAATCTGAATTATTCTGTGCAACAAAATTACAGTCAGGGTGACAATGAGGGGTACGGTGGCAATTTGTCAGCAGGTTACCAGGGGCGCGCAGGTGCAGTGAATGCGGCCTGGAGTTATGATCATGACAGCCACCGCATCAGTTATGGTGCCA
>CAZBYB010000102.1:0-4667 GCA_964496225.1 uncultured Yersinia sp.
CGCACCGGCACAAACTGCACAGAGGGGAGGTTTCCATGCTATTTTTTTCAGGAATTTACGGACATAACCATTGGTTTCTGGTGAGCATTTTTCAGGTTTACGCGCCGTAAGATTGACAGAAAAAAAAGCACCAGGCATTCGGTTAAGCTGCTCTGCATGGTGATGGATGAAGGTCAATAATGCCGGGTTAAAACGCCCATAATGAACTGATGCACCGATGATCACTCGCTGATACCGGCTAAGGATGATAGCATTCGCGTGCAGCAGATCCACAACATCACAGACTGCGTGGGCATCCTGCAATAACCCCGCAATATGCGTAGCAATGGTTTTCGTGTGGCCATCCCTACTGCAATAAAGTAACAATATGTTCATGTTCACTTCCTTCATTTTTTAACCGCCTGATGGATGGCTACTCACGCCAGAATGTCGGTGTAAACAAGACCAGCAAGGTAAATACCTCCAGACGCCCAAACAGCATAATGACCACCAGTACCCATTTGGCCGCGCTGTTCATCGAGGTGAAGTTATCGGCGACCATCCCGAGGCCGGGGCCCAGATTATTTAAGGTTGCGGTAACAGCGGTAAAGGCAGAAAATTCGTCGACACCTGTCGCCATAAGTACCAGTATGCCTGTCATAAAAACCAGGATGTAGGCGGAAAAAAAACCCCAGACCGCTTCCAGGATTCTTTCAGGCAGTGCCCGCCGGCCCAGTTTTATGATGTGAACGGCATTAGGGTGCACCAGCCGTTTTAATTCACGGGAACCCTGCAAAAACAACAGCAGGACCCGGATTACTTTCAGGCCTCCCCCCGTAGAGCCCGCACAGCCACCAATGAATGAGGAGCACACCAGCAAAAAAGGTAAAAACAGAGGCCAGTGCGCTATGCTGTCAGTGGTAAAACCTGCTGTGGTTGCCATGGAAACCACCTGGAAGAATGCCTGATTCAGGGTTTCTCCCTCCGAAGAATAAACCTGATATTGCCAGAGCACTGACGTGCATACCGCAACCAGTGTCAGTTGAATAAACAGAAACATACGGAATTCAGGATCACGCCAGTATACCTTCAGGCCCTGTCCGCTCAGGACCGCGAAATGCAAACCAAAATTACAGCCGGAAATCAACAGGAATACGGCAATGATACTGTTAATGGTGGAGCTGGAAAAATAGCCGATGCTGGCATCATGAGTGGAAAAACCACCAATGGCAATCGTTGAAAAGCTGTGGGATATGGCATCAAATACTGACATGCCAGCCATCCATAATGCCAGAGCGCAGGCAACGGTTAACAGTACATAGATAAGCCAGAGTGTTTTTGCCGTCTGGGCGATGCGGGGACGCATTTTATTGTCCTTTAATGGTCCCGGCATTTCGGCACGATAAAGCTGCATGCCCCCTACACCCAGAACAGGCAGAATGGCCACCGCCAGTACGATGATGCCCATGCCACCTAACCATTGCAGCATCTGACGGTAAAACAGGATGGCCTTGGGTAAACTGTCCAGACCGACCAGCGTGGTTGCCCCTGTGGTCGTAAGCCCTGAAAAAGATTCGAAGAAGGCATCGGTGACGGAAATATCAGGATGCTCGGCAAAAATGAAAGGCAGCGCACCGACGCTGCCCAGTACGGCCCAGAAGAGCACCACAATCAGGAAACCCTCTCGGGGTTTTAGTTCACTTTTTTGTTTTCGATGAGGTAACCAGAGCACAAGACCCATCACGAGGGCAACGATAAACGTCTGACTGAAGGCGCGTCCTGCGCCATCACGGTACATTAAGGCTACCAGTCCGGGAATGAACATGGTTCCGGAAAATAAGATAATCAACAGACCCAAAATGCGGGTTATGGCACGAAAATGCATTCCTCACTTTCCTCAGAGCTCGTTCAGCATCTTGCGAACTAAGGTAAAACCGGGCAAAAAAGCGTAAATGCACACGTTGTGGACAATTTCAACACCATGAACAGGCTCTTAAATACGGAGCAATTGCAGGAGGATTATTACCCAACACCGGTGAAATGCAACTGTAAAAACGCATCCATACAGAAATACCTTAAGCTTATAACTTATTTTTGAATAAATTGATTTCAAAAATAGTGCATGAAAAAGGCAAATTAACCGCTATATAGTGAAAATACTGACTATGCAACTAAAATCCTGAACAGGTAATCCTTGCAAATACCCGGCAGCTCGAAAGACAATAAAGCTTTCCTCGAAAACTGTCTTTGTGCATGAAAAAATGTTTAATCCTGATTTAACAACGGTACACACTTCCATTAGGGAACTGTATGAACCTGTCGGCATGCAATTGTCTGACACCGTCATACAGGAACAGGAAAGTGCGAATTACGGTGCCTGTCGCTTTGTACTCAATGGGTTTACAGTGGTATTTCGTGTCGCCAGGACAACACCAACCAAAGTTGGGCAATTTGTCACACTCTGGAAACGTCTGCGACCAGGAGAGGCAATAGTACCCCTTGACGCTGATGATCCTGTCGATTTTGTTATCGTGTGCACATCGAATACAGAACACAGAGGGCAGTTCATATTCAACCGGGATATTTTGCTTGAAAAAGGCGTGCTATCCAGTGCCCGGCATGTTGGCAAACGTGCCCTGCGCGTGTATCCTCCCTGGAGTCATCCCTTGGCCAAAGAAGCGGTGAGAACGCAGGAATGGCAACTCCCGTACTTTCTCGCCATTTCAGAACAGGGCACAGCAGACCGGATACAGATAAAACAGCTTTTTGACGGCTTTAAAAGCACCCCTGCCGGGCACTGAAAAAGTGCCATCACAGCAATTAACATAAATTAATGACACTGCTCTGGTGATGCCTCTCATCTATGTTGCGACGGCAATTGAAGGCATATACACTGCAACCAAGTTAACATTATATTGAGCCACCGGATGAAAAAAAAACTCAGCCTGATAATCATCCTGTTAGTACTCTGTCTGGCTTTCTGGTGCTGGCATCAAATCCAGCAATTTGCCCGCCGTCCTCTTGATATTACGCAAGAAGTCCTTTTTACCCTGGCGGCGGGTACCAGCCGTGTTGCCCTGGAAACCCTGTTGGTTGAAAATAAGCTGATTACTGATGTCAGGTGGTTCCCCTGGTTATTACATATGGAACCTCAACGGGCTAAATTTAAGGCAGGGACTTATCGTCTTGTACCCGGCATGAAAGTCCGTGAGCTGCTGGACTTGCTGGCCAGTGGCAAGGAGGCACAATTCTCAATCCGCTTTGTTGAGGGTACCAGCCTGCGCATCTGGTTACAGGTGTTACATCACGCTGAATATGTACGCCATCAATTAGCCGATAAAAGTGATCAGGAAATAGCCGGGTTGTTCTGTATGAAAACCGGGATCCATCCAGAAGGCTGGTTTTATCCAGACACCTACTATTATACGGCGGGAACCAGCGATGTATCATTACTGAAACGCGCTCATGAGAGAATGAAAAACGTGATTAATCAGCTATGGCAGAGTCGGGATAAGACCTTGCCTTATAAAACGCCCGATGAGCTTTTGATAATGGCTTCGATCATTGAAAAAGAAACGGCACTTGATGATGAACGCGCTAAAATTGCTTCGGTATTTGTGAATCGCCTGCGTCGCGGCATGCGGCTGCAGACCGATCCTACGGTGATTTATGGTATGGGCGATCGTTATACGGGCATTATTACCCGCAAGGATCTGGCAACGGCAACCCCCTATAATACTTACCTCATTGCAGGATTACCGCCAACTCCCATCAGCATGCCTGGCCTTGCTTCACTGACTGCGGCGGCGCACCCGGCTACAACACCCTGGTTTTATTTTGTTACTGATGGTAAAGGTGGGCACACTTTCAGTACTGATCTTGCCAGTCATAATAAAGCAGTAAAGCATTACCGCCAGACACTCAAGGCCAGTAATGAACGGTAAATTCATTGTTATTGAAGGTCTTGAAGGTGCGGGAAAAACCAGCGCCAGAGATATCATTATCAATACCTTACAGTGTCATGGTATTGAAGATATGGTATTGACCAGGGAACCGGGTGGTACCCCATTAGCCGAACGGCTACGTGATTTCATCAAACAGGGTATCGCCGGCGAAGTATTAACAGATAAGGCTGAAATACTGATGTTATATGCTGCCCGGAGCCAGTTGGTTGAACATGTGATTAAACCGGCACTGGCGCGGGGTGCATGGGTGATAGGTGATCGCCATGATCTTTCTTCTCAGGCCTATCAAGGCGGTGGTCGAAAAATATCCACTCAACTGATGTGTTCCCTGCGTGATATGGTTTTGGGTACCTTGCACCCGGATCTGACATTTTACCTTGATGTGCCACCGCTGCTCGGTTTACAACGGGCACGCCGGCGGGGACAACTGGATCGTATTGAGTTGGAGTCTCTGGCCTTTTTTGAACGTACCCGTGCCCGTTACCTGACACTGGCGGCGGGTGATGATCGTATCCAGACCATTGATGCATCAGCACCCATTGCGCAAGTTAGCCAGGAGATAAAAACCCGACTGCATTCCTGGTTAAAACAACAGGAATCCTGTGCATGATTTGGTACCCCTGGCTAAATCGGCCTTACCACCAGTTAGTGAATCTATACCAGACCGGACGTGCTCACCACGCTTTACTGGTGCAGGCCAAAGCGGGCACGGGTGATGAGGCA
>CAZBYB010000103.1:0-3002 GCA_964496225.1 uncultured Yersinia sp.
CGAATTTGCGATTGCTCCAGTATGGTGAGGTGCTGGATGATTTACTGGCCGCCGTGAAAAAAAAACAAACCCAGTTACAGCAGAAACACCATAAATATGTGCCTGTTGCCGTAAAAATTGCACCGGATATTGCCGATGAAGAATTAATTCAAATGGCAGATAGTCTGGTACGGCATCATATTGATGGGGTTATTGCCACGAATACCACTCTGGATCGCAGCCTGATACAGGGGCTACCAGGTTATGAGCAGGCTGGTGGATTAAGTGGTCGCCCATTACAAATGCGCAGTACTCAGTGGTCCGACGCCTGTCACAGGAATTAAAGGGCCGTTTGCCTGTTATTGGTGTGGGTGGCATAGATTCATTGATGGCGGCGCGGGAAAAAATGATGGCAGGGGCTTCATTGATACAAATCTATTCCGGGCTGATTTTCCACGGGCCGCAGTTAATTAAGGCGATCCTTAAGCATATTTAGTGCCCAGGTGTCCATGCATTTTCTTATTGTTACCTTCAGATCACGACATGGTATTGGATGGGTTTTTCTGTTAAAAAATCATTTTTCCTTACTGGGGCCAAGAACAATATCCCCTTTAGGCACACAGCTGCAGGAAAGGATGCCGCCATCTTTACAGCGTGCGGCCTTATTCAGTGCAACCACTTCACCCTGTAGTAAAGTAATTTTACAGCTTTCACAGATGCCGGAACGGCATGAATAAGGAATAGCAATGTTTTGTTGTTCCAGTTGTTCCAGCAGAATCTGTTGATCATTGCCGATAAAGCGCATGCCGTTATAGTTGATGGTCAGCGTCCTGGCTGGTGCCTCGGGTGATTGCTGATCCGGATTGTGTTCCCTGGTATCAGGGAGATGAGAGGATGCTGTCACTATCCCATGCCTTTATTACAGACAGCAACCTGTATGGCATCATTACCCATACCGTCACCTGACCGGGAGAGAGCACAAATTTTTTTAGGGGTTTGAACCATCAACTTGTTGAAAGAAATAGCTTACCTCCCTTTTCGTTCTTTTGGTGTAATAGGATTGTCTCGCAGCATAGTCGAGCAACATCACACCTTTTGCAACAGCGCCTTATAAATAAAATTTCTCGTACGCATAGGTGGATACCATACGCGGAATGTGGAATTCCGGCTCACAGGCAACGTGAATGAGTAAATCAATCGTTGCCGGATCAGCAATATTATTTTTAATATATTCTTTAAACGTATCATCCAAACAATGGGTGATGGGTTGAAGACGGCGCGTGACGCTATCAGGTAAATCTTCTAATTCTGGTGATGTTTCAGCGCTTGGGCTTCTGAGAAACAGGATCGCCATCAGCGCCAGGGCAGGCTTCATCTGTTGCGCAGAAAAAACAGGTCGATAATCTTCTACCCATTCCCCAATTTCTGGATTTTTTACGTCAAATAATACAGGCCTCTCTTTACCTAAAATTTGTTTATATAACGCGGGGAATCGACGTTTGATTAAGTGAGGATCGTTGGTGTTAGATATTCCAATATCAGGATAAGCCTCTACCATGCCGTATCCGTGATCAGTAAAAGTAACATATCCGCGCTGTATGAATGCATTGTTTTCTTGCAAAACATAAGCTTTATCCCCTAAAGCCGTACCCGCAAAATTTTTTCTTACAACATCCTGGTTTATTAGATATTTATCTTTGACGATGAAACCACCCGGTTTGACGATTTCAAGTGAACAAAATACGAAATCATCATTTCCTATATATTCTTTATCATGATTGTAAGTACGCTCTTCTTTTATTTCTACGTCGTTTTTATGCAATGCGGAATTAGACAGGTTATGCAGATAACCGGTGTTATCTATTTCGGCGTTTGTTTGATGCTTGAAGCGCAATGGCGTATCCAGAATGGCTTTATAAAGCTTACGTTCATCACTGCTCATTTCACCAACCGCTTCTTTAAGGACCGATATATTTTTGCTGGATACTGTGTTTAAGTGTTTATACGTTGCTTTTGCTGTCGCATCAGGCGCAATACTTTCACCAACAGATTGTGATAATTCAGCATTAAATAATTTAACATAAGCTTTATGGCTATAATTATCACGGAATTTTTGTATTACGTTATGAGCTAACTTAATCTGAGAAGGTGACAAAGGAAGGCTATTATCTGTGCTTTGTGATCTTTCCATTGTCGTCTGCCGAACATCCTTCACCTGCGGCAAAAATTTGTTAATAGCGTCTGGTTTTTCTGGTGTTGTTGTCAGTAATGTTATTCCACTTGTCTCTTTTTTATTGATGTTCAAGCCCATAAGAATCTCCTGCTCTCATATTTTTATCCTGTATGTCTTTTATAGAGTAGTCGATATTCAATAATGGGCTATCATATAACAGCTAAAAGCATCATTTTGCTGTTACTTGTCCCATTGGGTTGCGTGTTTTTCCAAGCTGTTGAATTGTTGCTATCACAATAAAAATGAGCGAGGTAACACGCTAATTTTTTGTCATTAATACACCCGGATCCTAAAAAGATTGCCGGACAGCAAACCCTAATACCAGTTTTGAATTCAGTGCCCTGGGTTGATAAACTGGTGTTGCAGCAAATAGATCATAGGAAAATCCCGAGAACAACACCCCCCGCAAACCCAGTGCGGTACCGACCAGCGTTTTTTGCGCCGTCAGTGCTTCGTTGATATCAAACACGCTGCCAATATCCAGACCATAATAGACAGACTGTCTGCTGTTACCGAGTGCTATCTGAAATTCATTGCGCAAAAAGTAGCCCTGATCTGCAGCCAGCGAAGTACGATCATCAAAGCCACGTACTGTCCATCGGCTGCCGATTGAGAAATCATTTGTGCCATCTTGTGGCGTTGCTGTGATTTGGCCACGCACAGTGCCTGTATAGTGAACCCATTGATCTCCGGCCAGAAAAGGGATGTACACCGTGGCATCCAGGATTTTCAGATTATATTGTTGCGCAGGCTGCCAACCTGCAGAATCCGCGCCAAACCAAGGTACACC
>CAZBYB010000103.1:3012-4372 GCA_964496225.1 uncultured Yersinia sp.
ACACCCCAGCGATAGCTGGCAGTGATGTTCAATCGTGCCGGGCCAAAATGGTGCCGGTGCAGGTATGAGACTTGCGCAAACGTCATATTGCGGTACTGATTGCGCAGCCAGAGACCTTCATCGCTTTTTACCTGATTTTTATCACCACTGATGGTCCAGTGTTTGTTGCCAAGGCTCGTTTGTGCCCAATACCGGCCTACATGAAATTCAACGCTATTTTTTTGTACCTGATTACGCCAGAACATCCAGGCAATTTTTCCATCCAGTGTCTGCCGCTCCGTAGAGACAAAGGGCCATTGCGTCGCGTTCGGGCGGCGATAATAAGACTGATATTGACTCCCATTGAGGTTAAAGGTCCAGTTGCCCCAGGGAAGGCTATACCACGTGTTGAATGCCCGTGAACCATGCTGTCCAAATTCCCAATCCATATCATGTGCCACGTTTATTGAAAACACATCATTTAACCCCAGCATATTATCAACACTGGCCAAGGTTCCTCCCTGAAAGTAACCTGTGGTTCGATTACCACTGTTATCCAGGCTTAAAGAAAGGTGCCAAGGCTTGGCCTGAACCAGGGTAAGTACAATATTGGTTTCTCCAGGAGCGCTACCGGGTTCCAGTTGTATGGCAGCCTTAAAACTGCTGACGCGCTCGAGTTGTTCCATGCCCTGTTCCAGATCCCGTAGATTTAACAGATCTCCAGACACTGCCGGAAAAGCCGTTTTAATGCTGGTAGTAACATCCCCCCGGAACCGGAAAGCACCAATATAGCCGGGTAACAGGGAAAACTTGAGTATACCACCCGCTAAATTCTGTTCTGGAACAACGCCAATACGGGTGGTGACATAGCCACGTTGCATGAGTTCAGAGAGTAGGGTATCAACCAGAAATTTGATTCCCTTCAGGCCAATACACTTACCGCGAGCGAATGCAATGGTTTTATTCAGGAAATAGAACTTGTCCTTACGTTGCAAAGTACCACTTTTGGATAAAACAGGCTGTGGCAGCGATGCAGCGGCAGGGATTTCAAATACAAACTGATTGATGATGTAACAGGGCGTGTCTTCTGTGGGCATTTGCTTATCGGGCACACCACTCTTTTTTTGCTCAACGGGTGGGATGGATTTTGACTGCAGAGTAACATCCGGTTCATCAAGCTGTCTTTGCCGCTCCAGAGCTTCCTGCTGATTACGCAGACGCTGTTGTTCTTCCTGAAAGATTTGCTCTGTTGATGGCTCCTGGGACAAGGAGAAAAGTGGCCAACCTACAAGCAGACAAAGAAAAAAAGAGGGAATTTTTTGTTTCATCAAGCCATCTCTGGTATGGAATCTATTGAATATTCAGGTCCTATCATGAGCTG
>CAZBYB010000103.1:4382-4617 GCA_964496225.1 uncultured Yersinia sp.
GCATAATCAAAAAAAATCATGGGGATAATTTAATAATTTTTTTAGAAAATTCATCAACCTGCTGCCAGTTTGTATAGTCCACTTCTTTTCGTCTGTCTGTTTCCCCACCGGTCATATGCATAATCAATTGAATCATGATCCGGTCAAACCACCGGTAGTGAGGGTAACGCAGCGCACCGGCAAAAACTGCACAGACGGCAGGCGACCATGCTATTTTTCTCCGGCATTTACGGAC
>CAZBYB010000104.1:0-4606 GCA_964496225.1 uncultured Yersinia sp.
GTACGTCTTTATGGCAACACGTTGATCAATGCCGGGGTTGTGCATGATGTGGTTGATTTCATGCTGAATCGTTTGCGTGCCTGGTATCAGGACGCAGGCTACCAGCCTGATACTCTCCAGGCAGTGCTGGTGTGTCGTCCTGGCCGACCGGCAGATTTTGATGCCAGAGTTAAAGCCGTGACTTATTTCAGAACACTGGATGCTGCAACAGCGTTGGCAGCGGCAAATAAACGCGTTGCAAACATTCTGGCACAATGCACGGCTACACGAAATGATCAGGTGAATACAGCACTATTGCGCGAGCCTGCTGAAATAAAACTGGCGCAGGAGCTGACAAAACTGCGTGAGCAGTTGGAGTCAGTATTTGTCGCAGGTTATTACCGGGATGCATTGATAGCATTAGCGGTATTACGTGAAACGGTGGATGAATTTTTTAATCATGTGATGGTGATGGATGAAAATGATGCCATACGGATTAATCGATTGACATTACTTGGCCAGTTGCGTGAGTTGTTTTTACAGGTGGCTGATTTTTCCGTTTTACAATAGCATCTGGACACGAAACAAGCGCTGCATGCCATACAATAGACCTCTGTTGCAAAATATTACTATGAGGGAATCCGTGCGTTGCCTGAGGTGCTCTAATCCTCATATGACTTTGTGCGTACTCCGATTCTGCGTGCAATAAAACCTTGCACTCATTTCTTTACGGTGAGTTTTGTAAGGGGTCTAAATATGTGTAGTTTAAATGGATGAGCATTGACGTTATGTTCAGCGGTTTTTCATTAAAAGATTTTAACACCTTTGCCTTGCCAGCCTATGCTAAAAATCTGGTGGTAGCCTGTAGTATAAAACAGCTGGTGGATAGTTGGCATAAAGCCAAGTGCATGCATCAACCTTACCTGATACTCGGTGCTGGCAGTAATGTGCTTTTTATTGAGGATTTTCAGGGAACCATTGTACTTAACCGCATTAAAATGGTTGATGGTATTGAAACGCCTGATTCCTGGTGCTTGCATGTTGGTGCGGGAGAAAACTGGCATGATCTCGTCTGCTATGCACTCAGGAATAATATGCCGGGGCTGGAAAATCTTGCTTTGATTCCAGGGTGTGTAGGCTCTGCGCCGATTCAAAATATCGGCGCTTATGGTGTTGAACTGCAAAAATTTTGTGACTACGTCGACGTCGTAAATTTAGAGTCTGGCTTGGTACAAAGGTTCACCAGTGAACAATGCCAGTTTGGTTATCGTGACAGCATATTCAGGCATCGTTATAGCCAAGGGTATGCCATTATTGCTGTTGGGCTCAAACTGAGTAAAAAGTGGTTACCTGTGCTGGATTATGGGGACTTGTCCCGCCTGGATTCTTCCAAGGTTACGCCACAACAGGTTTTTGATACCGTTTGTGCCATGCGTCTTGGTAAGCTACCCGATCCAGCAATAACAGGTAACGCGGGTAGTTTTTTTAAAAACCCGGTGGTGCAAACGGAAAAGGCTCGTGAAATATTCAGTCAGTACCCTGATGCTCCGCGATATCCTCAATCAAACAACCGGGTGAAACTGGCAGCAGGCTGGTTAATTGAGCAATGTGCTCTGAAAGGTTATCAAATGGGTGCTGCTGCTGTTCATCAAAATCAGGCACTGGTTATTATTAATCAAAAAAATGCATCCGGTAAAGATATTATTAATCTCGCCAGATACATACGCAATCAGGTGGCCGTGAAATTTGGTATCTGGTTAGAACCTGAAGTTCGCTTAATTGCAGCACGAGGTGAAATCAGTGCCATTGAGGTTTTTGAATGAAAAATTTAACCATTCCATTGCAACTCATTGAAATATTGTCTGATGGAGAATTTCATTCTGGTGAGAAGTTGGGCGAACAACTGGGTATGACGCGTGCGGCTGTTAATAAATATATTAAGATCATCAAGAGTTGGGGGTTAGGAATACATAGAGTACCCGGTAAAGGATATAGCCTGCATGATGCCATACAGTTATTGAATGAAAAGATTATCCTGAGCTATTTTCCCCAGGGAAAAATAACAGTATTACCTGTGGTTGATTCTACCAATCAATACTTGCTGGATCGTATTAACCAACTTTGTTCAGGTGATACCTGTATTGCTGAATATCAGTGGAAGGGAAGAGGACGACGTGGCAGAACTTGGTATACGCCTTTTGGTTCAACGATTTGTTTTTCAATGTTCTGGTGTCTGGAACAGGGCCCGGAGACTGCGCCAGGTTTAAGCCTGGTAGTCGGTATTGTGATCGCTGAAATCCTTCAGGATATGGGTGCAAAAGGTGTGCGCGTGAAATGGCCCAATGATCTTTATCTGCACGATAAAAAACTGGCTGGCATACTGGTAGAGCTTATTGGAAAAATGGGTGATGCAGCTCAAATTGTTATTGGTGTAGGCATTAATCTTTTTATATCTGAATTACAGGGTACTGCCATTAATCAGGCTTGGATAAATTTGCAGGAAGCAGGTGTCATTATTGACAGGAATAAACTGGTAGCAAAATTATTATCTGAGCTACAGCGTGCTATTATTCATTTTGAAAACCAAGGTTTGACGGCGTTTATTTCGCGCTGGAAAGCTTTGGATAATTATCTTGATCGTCCGGTTAAGCTGATTCTGGGTGATAAAGTATTATCTGGCATAGCAAGAGGTATCGATCAACAGGGTGCTTTATTATTTGAACAAAACGGAAAAATAGCATCATTCATGGCGGGAGAAATATCATTAAGGTCAGTTTGATATTCGCTGTTTTCATTTTCTGAGTTTTACGCAATTGACTGCATGATTAGCGCTTTTGGTCATAATAAGACTGGCCCGTTCACGCGTAGGTAGTATATTTTCTTTTAGATTTAACCCATTAATATCCTTCCAGATTTCAGAGGCAATCTGTATTGCTTCATCTTCCGGTAATGTTGCATAGTGATGAAAATAAGAGTCCGGGTTAGAAAATGCACCCTGTCGAAATTTCAAAAATCGGTTGATATACCAATTTTGTAATAGTTCTTCTGGCGCATCGACGTATATTGAGAAATCAACGAAGTCTGAAACAAATACATGGTGTGGATCATGAGGATAATCCATACCACTTTGTAATACATTAAGACCTTCTAAAATAAGAATATCGGGTTGTGTGATAACTTTATGCTGTCCTGGTACAATATCGTAAATCAAATGGGAATAAACTGGAGTTGTCACACATTGGGTGCCTGATTTTATGTCAGAGACAAACTTGACCAAACTATGCATATGGTAGGATTGTGGAAATCCTTTTTTTTTCATTAAACCACGTTCGTTAAGCACTTTATTCGGATGCAGGAATCCATCAGTGGTCACCAGTTCTACGTTGCGATGTTCCGGGTGTTGGCTTAATAATGCCTGTAGCAAACGGGCTGTTGTGCTTTTACCGACCGCCACGCTGCCGGCAATGCTAATGATGTAAGGAATTTTTTGCCCGTGGGTGCCAAGAAATTGTGCTAATGCCGTCTGGCGACGTAAATTAGCGCTGATATAAAAATTGAGAAGTCGTGATAACGGGAGGTAGATTTGCACGACTTCTTCCATGGACAGCGCTTCATTAATGCCTTTAAGGTTAATAATGTCTGAATCTGTGAGTGTAAGCGGCACTGAATTACGCAAGGCTGCCCATTGAGCACGGGTAAATACAAGATAGGGTGTTGCCAAAAATTGCTTTTGTTTGATCATAGACCAAGTTCTGTTGTAATGACAGTTAATGCAGGTATCGAAAGCCAACCCTGCAGGTAAGCTGCCTATATTATAGGTCGCTTATTTTCAGGAACAGGTTTTTTCAATATCATTTGGCATAAACAGGACCCAAAAGATTTCACTGTCCGAGCCAATGGCCAGAAAAATTTTGAGTTTTCTGTATTAATTGTTTAATTTTAGTACAGCATACAGGTGATAATGTGTATTTTATGAGCAAAAGTATTCACGGAACCATTTTTTTGTTGCATAGAATTGCTGTGCTACCTAGAATGCGCAGCACCTGATTGAATCTTGTTGCTGATAACGATTTGAGTATCTGCATTTATTCCGGTGGGGTTCCCGAGCGGTCAAAGGGAGCAGACTGTAAATCTGCCGTCACAGACTTCGAAGGTTCGAATCCTTCCCCCACCACCATATTTTTTTATTTTTGTAATAATGAAGTGAATCAGTAGTGTTTAGAACCTGTTTCGGAATTGCACAAGCTTAGAGTGAAACAAGACAAAATACGGCGGAAATGTAAAGTTTACAGCGAATTAAACAAGTGTTTCGAGTCCAATTTTAGCACTCATGCCAGTGTAGCACAGCTTAAATCGGTTGCTGTAAGGTAGCCGGGAATCTGGCGGGTGAAGTAAAAGATCACTGGCCTTTAAGTGTCCTGCAGATAAAGATGAAGTTAGTCGCCGAGTTCCAATGATGCGGGCATCGTATAATGGTTATTACCTCAGCCTTCCAAGCTGATGATGTGGGTTCGATTCCCACTGCCCGCTCCAAGATGTGCTGATATAGCTCAGTTGGTAGAGCGCACCCGTGGTAAGGGTGAGGTCGGCAGTTCGAATCTGCCTATCAGCACCACTTCCTTTTCCT
>CAZBYB010000105.1:0-4468 GCA_964496225.1 uncultured Yersinia sp.
TGCTGGCCAGTCAGGCAATGCAACCCATGAGCAAGCTGGTTGACTTATGGCAACAGTGGATCCGTGCTCGAGTAGGCTTAATGCTCTTGACGGAAATACTGAGTCTGCCTATGGAACGTGAGCCACCTGAAGGGGACAAACCAGAAAATCCGTTACAGGGAGCCATCAGCTTTCATCAGGTGATGTTTCGTTACCGGCCAGATTTACCGCTGGTATTAAATCAATTTAGCCTGAAAATTTCGCCCGGTGAGCATATTGGTCTGGTAGGACCTTCAGGCTGTGGGAAAAGTACCGTCGCTCGCCTGTTGCAACGGCTGTATCATGTGCAAGAAGGCGCGTTGTTAATCGATGGCCGCTCGCTGCTCACTTTTTCTCCGGGTTTTTTGCGCCGTCAGGTGGGCGTGGTGATGCAGGAAAATTATCTGTTTAACTGCAGTGTACGTGAAAATATTGCCCATTCCTTTCCTACTGCACCTTTGGATCAGATCGTTCAAGCTGCACGTCTGGCTGGGGCTGATGATTTTATCCTCGCATTACCATTGGGATACGATACGGTATTGGCGGAAGCGGGTGCGTCTCTTTCTGGCGGCCAACGCCAGCGCATTGCCATTGCCCGCGCCTTGCTGGCCAATCCGCGCATCCTCATTTTTGATGAAGCCACCAGTGCCTTGGATGATGAATCTCAGGAGCGGATACAAAACAATATGGCCCAGATTGTTGCCGGGCGTACTGTGATTACCATTGCACATCGTCTGTCAACTGTACGTCACTGTGACCGCATTGCAGTCATGCAACAAGGACAGCTTAAGGAATTAGCATCCCACGACGAATTGGTGCAAGCCCAAGGTCTATATGCCCGCCTGTGGCGCCAGCAGGCAGAATTCACTCTTGAGGATTCATGATGAATTTGCATTCATTACGCCATTTTTATCTGCGTTGCCTGCAGGGCTTGCACAGGAAGCTTGATGCCAGCCCCGCTTATCAACGTGTGCACACGCTGTGGCAGAATTTTTATCTGCGTTGCCGGAAAGGATTGAGCAGAAGGCTCGATGCCAGTCCTGCTTACCAGCGTGCCCTCAAGCTGTGGCAAACGCAAGCTGATGTCGCGCGTACTCGCGATGAATACGATTTTCTGCCGGCTTATCTGGAGGTGATCGAACGCCCGGCAGCACCTTGGGCGCGCCGGACGGCATGGGCACTGGTGAACTTTTTGTTATTGATGCTACTGTGGTCCATCTTGGGGCAGCTGGATATTCATGCTTCTGCCCAAGGGCGCGTTATCATATCCGATTATTCCAAAGTTATTCAGCCACTGGAGCAAGGTGAAATTGTTGCCATTAATGTCAGGGATGGTCAGCATGTTAAAGCCGGTGAAGCATTGATTGCGTTAAACCCGGTGGGTATTGATGCAGAGGCACGTCATTTAAGCCAGCAGCGGGCAGTACGTTTGCTGGAAAAAGCGCGTCTGGAGGCTTTGCTCAGTGAGAAGCCACTGGAAGAGTTCCAGCCACCTGCTGATGCTGATCCCGATTTACTTGAGACCACTCAAAAACTGCTGCAACGGGAAGTGAATGAGATGCAGGCCGAGTTACGGCGATTGAATGCCGAGCTGGAAGTTAATCAATCCAGTCATCAGGCGGGTAAATCGCATATCATCAGCCAGCAACAATTGCTGAATAATATTGGGCAGCGGCTGCAAGCCATCCGTAAACTGGCCAGTAGCCAGGTTATTCCACGAGTGCAGTTACTGGAGCAGGAACGGGAACTGTTGAATGCACAGACAGAATTAAGTCGTTTGCAGGGGCAGCAGGAAATTTTACTGGCTCAGCAACAGACATTGACGGAAAACCGCCACCGTTATCTGGCAGAAAAACTGCGCGATTACCGTGAGCGTCTGAATAAAGTCAATGAAACTATCGCTCAGCTGGAACAGGAAATCATCAAAATCAGTGAGCGCCAGCGTATGCAAACGCTGGTGGCGCCAGTGGATGGCGTGGTACAGCAACTGGCGGTACACACCTTGGGTGGTGTGGTAACGGCAGCGCAACAGCTTATGGTTATTGTGCCTGAACAGGCGGAACTGGAGCCGTTGCAACTGGATGTGTTGGTTTTAAACAAGGATATTGGTTTTATTTTGCCAGGTCAGCAGGTGGAAACCAAAATAGACAGTTTCCCTTACACCCGTTATGGCACCTTGTCGGGCACGGTGAAGCATATTTCCCGTGATGCCATTGAGGATCAAAAACTGGGGCTGGTTTTCCCCACGCGCATTGCGCTGGAAAAAGATCAGTTGATGGTGGATGGTAAATCAGTACGTCTCAGTGCAGGTATGACCGTGGTGGCGGAAATTAAAACCGGGAAACGGCGTATTATTGATTACCTGCTCAGTCCGGTACGGGAATATCAGTCTGAAGCCTGGCGGGAGCGTTAATCATGTCTTTGTATGTGGGTCCGCACGAAAGAAGTCCTCTGTCCGGTCTGACACAGGCCGCTGCCTGGTTTGATATTCCGGTAGAACCCGCGCAGTTATTCCATCGTCTTGGGCTGGGTATCGAACAGATAGATACCATTGCCTTATGCCGTTGTGCAGGCTGGATAGGTTTGCGCGCGCGGCATGTAAAACAGGACATCACCCGATTACCACAATTGCCATTGCCGGCATTGTTTCCCACACAGCAGGGTTGGTGCCTGTTACTGACGCTCGATGACGACAATGCCAGCGTGTATTTTACGCAAAAAGATGAGCGCCATCAGATAAGTCGGGAGGAACTGAATGCCCTATGGCAAAATGAAGCCATTTTACTGGCGCGTGTTGAACGGGAAGACACCAAAAAACCCTTTGGTTTTGACTGGTTCATTCCCCTGGTCTTAAAACACCGTCGTCAGTTAATCAATATCATTCTGGTATCACTGTTATTACAATTTATTGCCCTGGTAACCCCGATGTTATTTGAAACCGTCATCGACACCGTGTTAGTCAGCCGTGGACGGGATAGCCTGATGGTACTGGGAGTTGCCATGCTTGCACTGGCAGTAGCCGAGCCCTTTTACACTTTTTTGCGTGGCTGGTTATTTTCGCATTTATCAAGCAAAGTAGGTTCTGAACTGAACAGTCGTCTTTACCGCCATTTATTTAGCCTACCCCTGGACTATTTTGGCCAGAGAAAAACCGGTCAGACTATTGCTCAGGTACAGGAAATGGAACAGATCCGTCATTTTCTTACCGGTTCTGCCCTGACCATGCTGCTTGACTTGCTTTTTATCGGTATGTTTATCGCAGTCATGTTCCACTACAGCAGTCAGTTAACCTGGATTGTGTTGTTATCATTATTGTGTTACCTGATCTTCTGGCTAAGCGTTGGTGGCCTGTTGCGTAAACGGGTTGAAGATCAGTATCGTGCCAGAGCCAGCACCACCGCTTTTCTGACGGAAACGATAACCGGTATTGAAACCATTAAAACCACCGCGACGGAAAACCGCTTTAACCAGCGCTGGCGCCAGCGTCTGGCGCTGTACGTGCGCACAGGATTTCGTACCAGCCAGGCGGGTAATCTGGCTGCGCAGGGTATCTCGTTAATCCAAAAAATCAGCGCCGCACTGTTGCTGTGGTTTGGGGTGCGGCTGGCTCTGGCGGGCGAGTTAACACCTGGCCAGCTGGTGGCTTTTAACATGCTGGCCGGATATGCCACACAACCCATACTGAGATTGGCACAAATATGGCAGGACTTTCAGCATACATTAATTTCCCTAAAACGCATTGGTACCATTCTTGATCAGCCGAGTGAGCCAGGCAATTCCGGTCTGGCATCCAACAATGAATCTGCAGGCAGCATTGCTTTCAAACAGGTACGTTTCCGTTATCGTGCTGATACGCCAGAGGTCTTGCAAAATCTGAACCTGGATATCAGGGCCGGTGAATTTATTGGTATTACCGGGCCGTCCGGTTGTGGAAAATCCACTCTGACCCGGTTATTACAACGTCTGTATACGCCTCAGCACGGTCAGATTCTGGTAGACGGGCAGGATCTGGCCATCACTGATCCCACCGCATTACGTTGTCGCATGAGCGTGGTGTTGCAGGAAAGTGTGTTATTTTCTGGCACCATTCTGGACAATATTTGCCAGTGCCGGCCAGAGGCCGATCAGTCGCAGGTGGAACATATTGCTCGTTTGGCAGGGGCCCATGACTTTATCAGCGCCTTACCCCAAGGATATCAAACGCAGGTGGGTGAGCGGGGGGGGTTGCTTTCTGGTGGGCAGCGACAACGCATTGCGCTGGCACGGGCTTTAATGGCAGATCCGCAGATACTCATTCTGGATGAAGCGACCAGTGCGCTGGATTACGAATCAGAAGCGGCCATTATGCAGCAATTACCTGAAATCACCCTGAATCGCACGGTACTCTGCATTGCCCATCGTCTGAATACCTTGCGGGGTTGTAATCGTATCTTGCTGATGAACCAGGGAG
>CAZBYB010000106.1:0-4464 GCA_964496225.1 uncultured Yersinia sp.
AAGCACTACCGATCACTGATCTCAGAAGTTTCTGGGGTGCACTGGGTTGCAGTTGTTGGGCAGTGTAAACGACCACACGAGGTAAGTCAGGTGAAAAATATCAAAATAACAGCGACACACTCTCTAATCCCATCGCGCACAGCGGGATTGATTGCCTGTTTACGTTGGATTGCGTTGCTTTTACTTTGTTCAGCTTATGTGCAGGGGGGATTAGATAAAGCCATCGATTTCGCCGGTGCAATTGCAGAGATGCAACGCTTTGGTCTGGCTCCGGCAGCACCTTTAGCATTCGGTAGTATCTGCGTGGAATTGGGTGCCTCTATCATGATACTTTGCGGCTTTTACCGGTGGCTGGGTGCTATAATCCTCGCCATATTTACCTTTATTGCAACACTGATTGCCTACCCTTTCTGGAACATGAGCGGCCCTGAGCATTTCATGGCGGCTAATGCGTTTTTTGAACATCTTGGTTTGATCGGCGGTTTTTTATTAGTGATCTGGATCGATCTGAAAGATAAGTAATGCCATGAAGAACAGGCTATAACCAGAAAACTTCCCTTTGTGCCTCCTTTTTTCAACCAGCCTGCAGTCTGGCTGGCACTCCCGCTGTTATGCGCGTTGACAAGCGCATAACAGCAAGTAAGGATGCAAGACAGAAGTAAGAATACAGATTTCGTAGCACCTTTATGCCTGATGGGATACGGCCTTTTCCCAAGTATCACGCAGGCTAACGGTACGGTTAAAAACCAGGTTCCCGGCAGACGAATAGCGGCTATCGGCACAAAAATACCCTTCCCGTTCAAATTGCCATGGTTGACTGGCCTCGGCTTGGGCGAGTTTTGCTTCAACAAAACCCTGACAAATTTTCAGGGAATCAGGATTAATAGTGGATAAAAAATCAGTGGCAGCAGCAGGATTGGGTATGCTAAAGAGCCTGTCGTATAAACGAAACTGTGCCGCCAACGCCTGCGATACGGCAACCCAGTGAATCACCCCTCTTACCTTACGTCCATCCTGCGGATCGCGGTTTAAGGTCTGGGGATCATAGGTGCAATAAAGGGTCATAATATTACCATCGGCATCCTTCTCTACCCGCTGAGCCTTAATAACATACGCATAACGCAGGCGTACCTCCTGGCCTGGTATCAGGCGTTTGTATTGTTTGGTTGCCTGTTCACGAAAATCTGCCCGATCGATATACAGCTCGTGTGCAAAGGCTATCTGGTGATGGCCCATTTCCGGGCGGTTGGGATGAACGGGCACCGTTAGCCATTCTTCGCCCGGTGCCTTATTTTCAATAATCACTTTGATGGGATTCAGTACCGCCATGGTGCGTGGTGCATTCTCATTAAGATCGTCACGAATACAGGATTCCAGTGACTGCATTTCTACCCTGTTCTCTTGCCGGGTGATGCCGATACGGCGACAAAATTCACGAATTGACGCAGCACTGTAGCCACGGCGCCGCAGACCAGAGATCGTTGGCATGCGTGGATCATCCCAACCTTCCACGATCTTTTCTTCCACCAACTGGCTTAGCTTGCGCTTGGACATCAGGCTGTATTCCAGATTCAGGCGCGAAAACTCGTACTGACGTGGATGATGTGTGATGGAAATGTTATTCAGCACCCAGTCGTACAAACGACGGTTATCCTGAAATTCCAGGGTACAGAGGGAATGGGTAATCCCTTCCAGGGCATCAGAAATACAGTGGGTAAAATCATACATTGGATAGATACACCATTGATTGCCGGATTGATGATGTTCGGCAAACTTGATGCGATACAGCACAGGATCGCGCATCACCATAAAAGGAGATGCCATATCGATTTTTGCCCGCAGGCAGGCTGCACCTTCAGGGATCTCCCCTGCGCGCATTTTTTCGAACAATGCGCTATTTTCCGCCACAGTACGGTCACGGAACGGACTATTTTTACCAGGTAGTGTCAGTGTGCCGCGCCATGCGCGTATCTGATCGATACTCAATTCATCCACATAGGCCAATCCCTTATTAATCAGTTCCATGGCATATTGGTACAATGCGGAAAAATAATCCGATGAATAGCGCACTGTGCCATTCCATTGAAAACCCAGCCACTGAACATCACGCTTAATTGATTCCACATATTCCACATCTTCCTTCACCGGATTAGTATCATCAAAACGTAGATTACACTGTCCGTGATAGTCCTCGGCGATGCCAAAATTCAGACAAATGGATTTGGCATGGCCAATATGCAGGTAGCCATTGGGTTCGGGGGGGAACCGGGTATGTACGGCTACGTGTCTGGCTGTGGCCAGATCTTCGTCAATAATCTGACGGATAAAATTACCCGGCTGGGCTTTGGGCTCATTCATTCTTTAATTCCTCACAGACAACAAAAACACAGGACTGCCAGTGCTACAGGCTCTCCTGAGAAACAACTGCCCACGGCCATAAAAATGTGCTGCCACCGGACTGAAAAGATCACCACAAAAATGAGAATCTGCGTTACGCTTAACTGCAATTGAAGGCGACCAACCTCACAATACCGATATTACCCGAAAACTGCAAAGAGGCCGATAATGAGACTGATCCCGTTGAATAATATGACAGAAATTGGTAAATGGTCAGCACGTCATATTGTTCAACGCATTAACGCATTCAAACCTGACAGCTTGCGTCCATTTGTCCTTGGCTTGCCCACCGGCAGCACACCACTGGAAACTTACCGACACCTGATAGCGCTGCATCAGGCTGGCACAGTCAGTTTCCGGCATGTCATTACCTTCAATATGGATGAATATGTAGGCCTGCCACAGGCGCATCCGGAAAGTTATTACAGCTTCATGTACCACAATTTCTTTAATCATATCGATATACCAACACAAAACATCAATCTGCTAAATGGCAATGCTGTAGATTTGCACGAAGAATGCCGCCATTATGAAGAAAAAATACAATCCTGTGGAAAAATTCACCTGTTTATGGGCGGAGTCGGCAATGATGGCCATATCGCCTTCAACGAACCCGCTTCTTCCCTGGCTTCCCGCACACGCATTAAAACCCTCACCGAGGAAACCCGTATAGCCAATTCCCGCTTTTTTGGCGGCGATGTTACACAGGTACCCAAATGTGCCCTGACGGTAGGGATAGGTACCTTATTGGATGCGGAAGAAATCATGATTCTGGCCAGCGGCCATGCCAAAGCGTTAGCGCTTCAGGCCGCCGTTGAAGGCAATATTAATCACATGTGGACCGTCAGCTGCCTGCAGTTACACCCCAGAGCTATCATCGTTTGCGATGAAACCGCCACCCTGGAACTGAAAGTCAAAACCCTGAAATATTTTCGTGAACTGGAATCAGACAACATCAAAAATCTTTAACCAGTACCAGACCTCTTGCGAAACGCGCTGCAGAGAAACGAATACGAAGGGCGAAGCACAACCTGGATGTACACAATATGAGGATTTGAGCACCTCAGGCAACGTACTCACCCCGCGCAGTAACGTTTTGCAAGAGGTCTACTATGAGGAGGGCTTAATGTATGCGTTAACCCACGGCCGTATTTATACCAGCCACGATGTACTGGATGATCATGCTGTCCTTATCGCCAATGGTCTGATCGCAGATATTTGCCCACTGCACACGTTACCCGCTGGTGTTCCCCTTCATCACCTGCAGGGTGCCATCCTTGCTCCTGGTTTTATTGATCTGCAGCTTAACGGTTGTGGTGGCGTTCAGTTCAATGATTCTCCTGAGGCCCTTTCGCTGGAGACTTTAGCTATCATGCAACGTACTTGTGAAAAATCAGGCTGTACTCACTTTCTACCTACCTTAATTAGCTGCAGTGATGCCTTGATCAAGCAGGCCATTAACCTGATGCACAGGTATTTTAAGCACTGTCCTGAGGCGATGGGGCTGCATCTGGAAGGACCATGGTTGAATCCGCAAAAAAAAGGCACACATAACCCGGCTTTCATACGTCCACCTGACGATGAGCTGGTGGATCACTTATGCCACCATGCTGAGGTGATAGCCAAAATCACTCTGGCACCGGAATGCGTGACCACACGGGTAGTGCGCCAGCTGACTGCCGCCGGTATTATTGTTTCAGCCGGTCACTCCATGGCCAGCTGGCAACAGGCCAGGGAAGGTTTTCGGGCTGGCATCAGCTGTGCGACTCATTTGTACAATGCGATGCCTGCTGTGACCGGACGGGAACCCGGCCTGGTGATCGCGATTTTTGATACGCCGGAGGTCTATGCCGGCATCATCGCTGACGGTTATCACGTGGCTTGGAGCAACATCCGTACAGCCAAACGCCTTAAGGGTGACCGGTTGGTGTTGGTCACGGATGCCACTGCTCCTGCGGGGGCAAGTATTGATCGGTTCACTTTTGCCAGCAAAACCATCTACCATAACAACGGGCGCTGTGTGGATGCTCAAGGTGTGTTGAGTGGATCAGCACTGACCCTGATCCA
>CAZBYB010000107.1:0-4225 GCA_964496225.1 uncultured Yersinia sp.
ACACTATATGCCTGTGCGGAATAGTACATCATCTGGGGTACGGCTGTCACAGCCTGTTGCGATATGGTGACGCGCCGCTGGCTACCATGGCAGATTTGCAGCATAAGTCTGGCGGGTAAAACAGCCTGTTTTTCACAATGTGAAAATAGGCATGATCGAATCGCCATTATTAAAAAACGCTCTATTTTCAAGCCAGTCAATCATTTTTTCTTGTTAAAAGGATTAAAAGGATTAAATTGAATAAGACTTACCCAAATAAGTTCGTCTGAGTGTTTAACCTAATAAATTTTATGAATTATTTAAATAGGTTAATATAAAATATGCATGATTTAAAATCATTTCACCGTTTAATGACTGAATTCTTGGAGCAGATTGGTTTTGAAACACCAGTTTTATCTGCAACACAGGAAGTGATGAGTATAGAAATTGAGGCGCGTTTTACGGTTCATTTATGTCTTATTGATCAAATATATTGGTCTTTAGTGGCTGAAATTATGCCGACTGACATCAACAGAGATGCTGAAAATTATTCACTCTGGTTGCAGAATAATCAAGTAAGCACCAATGAATATCAGCCCGTTATCGCACTTGACAGCAGTAACCAGCTTATCTGCTGGTTACGTTTACCTTTACACGGTTGTACTCAGCCACAAATGATCGCTGCATTTGACGCGATACTTAATACAGCATATCAACTACTAAAATATGAATAAGGAGAATGAATTATGGCAATTACCCTCTCGACTTTAAATATAAAGAGTCATTCTTCTCGCTTGGATGTCATCCGTAAGATGCGTGATCGTAATGATAAGCTTGGAATAAATGACCAGGGGAAGGTAGCGTTTTATTCAGGCATTCATCTATTCCTGCATCCGCAAATCGTGAAACGCGGTGCTGATTTTCTTAAAAGCATTAAGAAAGAGGACATTACGCTTAAAAATTTGGATTATACAGCATTGAAGACGCTGACCCAACTGGGTTATTTTTCTCAAGAAATTCAGGAAAGTCAGCCTGTGTCTGTTAGTGATTCGATCATTGAAAAAAAATACTGGAATCAACTTCAAGAGTGGACTAGCAACAATCTGCCGCCATTCATACAAAAGCTAGCGCCTGCACGCTTTAATGATATAAATACAGCAGCGGGGACAGTGGTGACTTCTCCCGACGGAGTACAGTTTGCCGCTAACCGTATTAAGATTGGGAATAAAAATGTTGCCATTGCGAGCCAGTATCCCAAAGAAGCGCATTTAGCATCGTACTTCAAAATGCTGGTTGAAAATCGTACACCGGCATTAGTGGTTCTTGCATCAAACCGGGAGATTGACGGCAGCAAAGAGACTGCGTATCCACTACCGGCTTATTTCAGAGAAAACGCGAAATATTCAGGTGTTACAGTTAGTGTGTCGGAAGAGAACAGCGAGCAATTGGGCAGTATTACCGTGAAGCGATACAATATGAAGGTCATGGTTTCAGGCGATAAAACAATAATGATTCCGGTTGTACATGTTACCGATTGGCCAGACAAAACATCGTTGAATGCGCAGGATACGGTAGCATTAGTCAACTATGTTAATGGCATTAAAAATAAAAAGATTGCCTGTTATCAAGAACAGGGTAGCAAAGCCATTAACGATAACAATAAATTATTACCAGTGATCCATTGCAGAGCAGGTGTCGGGCGCACAGGGCAACTAATCGCTGCAACCGAACTCAAGGATCCTGAATCGAAAGTGGGCCTTATATCTGTGATTCAGAATATGCGCACGAGTCGTGCTCCTCAAATGGTGCAAACTGAAGGACAATTCAGCGTGCTGGTACAACTTGCTAATAAACTGGGTAAAAAATTGGTAGGGTAGTTTTTGATGAAAGTACCGATGGTTTTCTCGTGCAACGGCATTGAGCGTAAGACAAACATCATCCATCGCGCCAGTCGGTAGCCAGCAGCTACCAACTGGCAGCCGTTTGTTATGCCATGTACGCCGTATTCCCTTTGTACTGTAACCAGTCGCGACGATCTTCTGCGCGTTTTTTTGCCAACAACATGTCCATGATGGCTAAGGTTTGCGCCACATTGTTCTCATCAACCGTCAGTCGTACCAGACGCCGGGTATTGGGAGCCAGCGTTGTTTCACGTAACTGGTGTGGATTCATTTCCCCAAGGCCTTTAAAGCGTTGGACATCGGGTTGTCCGCGTTTTTGTTTAAGCTTTTCCAGCACCACGTCTTTTTCATTTTCATCCAGGGCGTAAAAGACCTCTTTGCCGAGATCAATACGATACAGAGGTGGCATGGCCACATAAACATGCCCGTTACGTACCAGGGCATGAAAATGCCGTACAAAAAGGGCACACAGGAGCGTGGCAATGTGTAAACCGTCTGAGTCTGCATCAGCCAGAATACAAATTTTTCCGTAACGTAACCCGGTAAGATCGTCACTGTCCGGATCAATACCAATGGCAACAGAAATATCATGAATTTCCTGAGAAGCTAATACGTCATTGGAAGAAACCTCCCAAGTATTCAAAATCTTACCCTTTAATGGCATGATGGCCTGATATTCACGATCCCGTGCCTGCTTGGCAGAGCCACCGGCAGAATCGCCTTCAACCAAAAATAATTCAGTCAGGCGTAAATCCTGTGAGGTGCAGTCGGCTAATTTACCAGGTAATGCAGGGCCACTGGTCAGTTTTTTACGTACGACTTTTTTGGCCGCCAATATCCGTTGTTGGGCACGACCGATCACCCATTCCGCCAGCTGCCAGGCTGGCTGTGGATTCTGGTTTAACCAGAGACTGAATGCCTGTTTTACCACCCCGCAAACCAGTGCAGCACACTGACGGGAAGATAGCCGTTCTTTCGTCTGGCCGGAAAACTGAGGTTCCTGCATTCTGAGAGAGAGAACGTAAGCACAACGATCCCAGATGTCTTCTGCTACCAGTTTGACGCCCCGTGGCAGATTGGCGTGAAAGTCACAAAATTCACGCATGGCTTCCAGCAAACCCTGGCGCAGGCCATTAACATGCGTTCCTCCCTGTAGGGTGGGGATCAAGTTAACATAACTTTCGGTCAGTAGGTTACCGCCTTGTGGTAACCACACCAGTGCCCAGTCTAAGGCTTGGGTGTCTGTTGCCATGGCACCGACAAACGCCGCTGATGGTAACAAAATCTGATCCCTGACGGCTTCCATGAGATAGTCGGTCAGACCATCAACGTAACACCAATATTGCTGGCTGTTATTGATCTGATCGTTGAAAAAAACTTCAATACCCGGGCATAAGACTGCTTTGGCTTTCAGCAGATGGTTCAAACGAGGGATACAAAAGTGTGGGCTATCAAAAAAGGATTCATCTGGCCAGAAACGGACGCTGGTGCCTGTATGGCTTTTGCCACACTTTCCGACGACAGCCAGTTCCTGGACTTTTTCCCCATTTTCGAAGGCAATGCTGTAAATATGGCCGTTACGACGTACTTGCACGTCAAGTCGGCGGGACAGCGCATTGACCACCGAAACACCGACCCCATGCAGTCCACCAGAAAATTGATAATTTTTATTGGAGAATTTACCCCCTGCATGCAGCCGACACAAAATAAGCTCTATGGCAGGCACACCTTCTTTGGAATGGAGATCAACGGGCATACCACGTCCATCATCCGTGACTTCCAATGACTGATCGCCATGAAGGGTGACCTCTATGCGGCGGGCGTAACCAGCCAACGCTTCATCAACACTGTTATCGATCAGTTCCTGTGCAAGATGATTGGGGCTAGTTGTATCGGTATACATTCCCGGACGGCGGCGTACGGGTTCAAGGCCACTGAGTACTTCAATGGCATCAGCGTTATAGCTTGATTGAGTCATCGTTTATCGGTTTGTTTTAAAAAATGCCTTATTCTATTGTATGCAATGGTACCGGGTATCAGACAAGATGTCACAGGCCTAAAAAATTAACAATGGGCATAAAGTAACGCTCAAAGTGAGTAAAGGCGTGATTGCCACCCACTTCAACCGTTTGTCGGCAAAAAGAGTAATATGCCACCGCATGACGCCAGTCAAAAACTTCATCTCCCGTTTGCTGTAATAGCCAGAGTAATTCGGGTGATCGTAGTGAATCATGGTGAATGGTTTTCAAATCAGCAAAGTGACTGGTTTCCAACCGGTATTGCTCGCCACTGTAGGGGTTTTCGTACTCGCCCAAATAATCCGTCACGCATTCAAAAGGTCGTAC
>CAZBYB010000108.1:0-1672 GCA_964496225.1 uncultured Yersinia sp.
GAGGAAATCCCGGCGGCATAACTGACGAAACTGTGCTGACGACAAGGCCGTCTGTTGTTCCTGCAAGTACTCCCATAACTTCACCCAAGCCAGAAAATCAGAATCCTTATCAATAAAACGACGGTGGCGGTCATCCGCTGCCTGTTGCCGATCCGATGGACGTTCGCGCGGATCCTGAATGGACAATGCTGCCGTAATGATCATCAGTTCGCGCACCGCACCGGTTTTTCCCGCTGCCAGCACCATGCAGGCCAGGCGCGGATCCAGCGGTAACTGTGCCAACTGATGACCCAGTGGCGTCAGATGATATTGTCCATGAGCCGCCGTTTTAAGCGCACACAGCTCCTCAAGCAACCGTACACCATCCTGAATACTGCGTTTATCCGGCGCTGAAATAAACGGAAAGGTCCGGATATCACCAAGCCCAATGGCGGTCATCTGCAATATCACTGCCGCCAGGTTGGTGCGTAAGATTTCTGGATCGGTAAACTCAGGGCGTGCCAAAAAATCCGCTTCCCCATAGAGGCGAATACATATCCCACTGGCAATACGGCCACAACGCCCCTGACGCTGCCTGGCGGAAGCCTGTGAGACTGGCTCAATGGGTAACGACTGAACTTTGGTACGAAAATTGTAACGACTGATGCGTACGGTACCGGGATCGATGACATAGCGGATACCTGGCACAGTCAGGGAAGTTTCCGCCACATTGGTGGCCAAAATGATACGTCGTCCCCCATGGGACTGGAAGACCCGGTTTTGCATGCTGACAGGCAAACGGGCATATAAAGGCAGGACTTCGGTATGGGGTAACTGCTGCGCGTTCAGGGCCTCCAGAGTATCCTGGATCTCCCGTTCACCGCTCATAAAAATCAAAATATCCCCCGGCCCTTCACGCCCCAGTTCATGCACGGCATCCATAATAGCCTGCAGTTGATCACGATCAGGATTTTCATCGATCACCGGACGCCAGCGAACTTCCACGGGCCAGGTGCTTCCTGAAACTTCCACGACAGGGGCATGGTGAAAGTATTGTGAAAAACGCACAGGATCAATGGTGGCGGAAGTGATAATAATTTTCAGATCAGGGCGTTGCGGTAACAGCTGATGTAAATATCCTAAAATGAAATCGATGTTCAGACTGCGTTCATGAGCTTCGTCAATAATCAGGGTATCATACTGCGTCAGCAACCGGTCCTGACGAATCTCCGCCAGTAAAATACCGTCGGTCATTAGCTTAATCAGGGTATGTTCCCCGGTATGATCCGCAAAACGTACCTTATAACCCACCGCATCACTGCCGTTCAGCTCCCCGGCAATACGAGCAGACAGCGCACGGGCAGCAAGCCGACGTGGTTGCGTATGCCCAATCATACCCCGGATGCCACGCCCGGCTTCCAGGCAAATCTTCGGCAACTGAGTGGTTTTACCGGAGCCGGTTTCACCGGCGATAATCACCACCGGGTGGGTACGGATGGCCTCCAAAATCACCTGCTTTTTGTGCGTGACGGGCAGATTATCTGGATAACTGATTGCAGGGCAACGCTGCCGGCGGTTCAGTACACATTGGTGGGAACGGGCAATTTTTGCTTCCAAATCCGCCACTGCCGCCTGCCTCTGTGCCGAATCAGGCATTTTTTTTACCGCCTGCAATCGGCGGCTCAGGTGCTGT
>CAZBYB010000108.1:1682-3609 GCA_964496225.1 uncultured Yersinia sp.
CGATCACGCAACATCACCTCATCGAGCCGGGCAGATAGCGTTATCATCGAAGATTCCACATTCAATCCATTCCTTGTCTGGTATTGTATTTGTGCAGTGACATATAACCTGAATATCAGGTATCGATGCTAAAGATAGACTATCAAAATTCGTCCATTTCAATTTCATACCATATATTGCTTACATTCAACTATGCTATATTCCGTATAGACCTTCTGGCAAGATATGAATAATTTTATTACTTCAGCATAAAACTTAACAAGATCTTATTATTTTTCTATTAAGACTAAGGAACTGAGGATTATGAAAAAAAATATATTCATTGTAGTATGGTCTGTAGTTATATTATCCACATGTGTATCTTTATTGTGCCTGTGTTTTATTAAAAATATATCACCCATGTTATGGGCTATCACTCAGCCGTGTAAATAATAAAGATAAATCGCTAAATAAATTATCTTATTTAATACACAAATACGAAATGATATTCACCATGAATTTTACCTCGCGTCTGTAATAAACGATAACAATATCTTTTTATTACTTTTTAAGATACTTACAATCAAAAGTGAAAAAATTATGAACTTATATCAGAAGACAAATCCCAAATCCTGTTTTTCTATTAACAAGCGATTCTTTTTTGAAGTTTCCAGTATGAAATTAACTGACAGTCACAGTCAGCATTATATTTATTTATCCTATAAAGAAGGACAGTTATTACATCTCATCTTTATGGGAGTTAATAATAAGCAGGATCTCATTAGCGGTCTGTGGGGACAACATAATATGGTTGTTTCAGATAGCAGCTACTATAAAATCATTCATCTTCTTCGTAAGAAATTGATGCAAATAGGGTTACCAAAAGAAACCTTGCGTACCCAATCCAGAATAGGTCTGCTGTGCGTATTACCGGTAGAATCCGTTGATCCCCCAGAGGATATCCCCGGCCATAATATCACTGAGCATAATATCAATAATGATAATGGTGTTGAACAGACTGTGTTTAATCTCGACAGCATTATCAATATGGATAATAAAGCCAATAACACTAATTTTTCAGCAATCATCAACAACAATAGCACAACACCCGGTTATAATACGGCCAGCAATACGACAAAGGCCTTATCCTGTTATAAGAAAAAGATATCAGGATTTAAGCAACCTTATGGTTATGGCATGGTGTTAGGTGTTTTTATTGTCATGACTAACATTGCTTTTTTGATTTCATTCTTCACCTCTTACGCTTGTTGAACAAAAAGACAGCAATGATACCCTGCCATTGCTGTCTTTTTATCCATCCTGACAACATCGCTTCTTTTTTTATTGCAGCCGGCATCTTAGGGTATCTGCTGTATTTCCCTGATTAACTGGACCACATCACCCACCGTTGATAATCTGGCTAATTGCTCCGGGAGCATTTTAAAATGATATTGCCCTTCCAGAGCCATGACAAATTCTATCATATAGATTGAATCCATCTTTAAATCCTTAATCAGATCACTTTCAGGTGTAATCTCGCGCTCATTAACCAGAATGGAAACGATAACAGCCTTGATGGCGGCAAACAGATCAGCCTCTGCGTTATTTGATAATTCGGGGGTATCTGTGCTCATATGCCTGCCTGCCTTATTTCAATAATAAAAATCATAAATACGCCAGAACCTGCCATCAGCAGATGCTGTCATCGTTAATATTACACCTTCAAAAAATCTTTAGCGCAGTCGACACAGGATTGATATGCACTGGTCATGATTTTAGTCAGGTTATCAAAAGTACGATTAGCTGAACTGTATAAATCACCCAGACGTTGCATAATGGTACTGACAGTATTTTGATTACCATTCCATGCTGTTTCCCAAGAGCTGTACATTTGTTGCGGCATGTTAATGTCACTACCTTGAGTAGCAAAGGAATTCGTAATACTGGC
>CAZBYB010000108.1:3619-4221 GCA_964496225.1 uncultured Yersinia sp.
ATCCAGATCTGAACACCCCTACCAATATCCTTGAGGCGAAATCCAGCTCCTAAATTCGTTGTCCAGCTCGTCAGCAGCTCCTTTTGTTGCTCTGGTGTCGTATCAGGATAATAGTCAAATGCAGTGAGCGGATAAAGGTACTGGGTTTTTTGTTTGCCTTCGCTATCCGTGATAATGATATTAGTGGCGGGCGGCTTCGTGGTATATTTTTTCATATTTTCTTCGAAATACTGTTTAAACTCAGTGAACTTAAATTTGATCTTCCCAGTGTCACTACTGGCAGTAAGATACTTGGTTTTTTCTCCCATATACTTCGTCAGATCAGTAAAAAATTGCGTATAACCTCCCTCGGGAGTTATGTCAACCTGAAGATTAGGGTTATCAGATGGTCTGCTACTCCCGTCAGGTGGCTTAAAACCTCCCATCATATATTGATAGGTTTTAATATAATTGGTGTTAATTTGCCCAATCTGCTGTTGCATTGTCCAGAACATATCAAAATCCCCCCCTGGCGTCCAAGGGCTGGGCTCAGAAAGATCCTCAGGAACAGGTTTATCTGGAAAATAAGCCCCGGCACCCACCAGTGATCTGGCGACACGTTC
>CAZBYB010000109.1:0-4088 GCA_964496225.1 uncultured Yersinia sp.
GCATGACGATGAAAAAAAGTGCCCCGCCCGGCGTCTTCACCTGACAGACGTACAGGAATACCTTTATCCACCAAGGTGGCATAGGCCAAGTTTTCTGCCGCACCCCAGTCAAAAGGTTTATTGCCAGCAGCCATTGCAGCCCGATCGGCATAAATTTTAGCTACCCGCGGCTGTAGCTCCATTGATTCCGGTATACAACTGATATGGCTGGCAAGTGATTGCACATGTTCCCTATCCATCTGATGTGGATATTCTTCATCCCATTCGTGATTAAGATAAGGTGCCCAGGTGAAAGATTGAAGATTCATGGGACGCCACTCTTCGACCACACAATCACCTTGATCAAGGGCATCACGGTACAGATTCACCATTTCGGTGACATCTTCAAGGCTGACAACTTGCTGTTCGATCAGTTTTTCTTCATAACCTTTACGTGCCGTTGGATGTTTCTTTATTTTTTGATACATCATCGGCTGCGTTGCGCTGGGTTCATCGGCTTCGTTATGACCATGACGACGGTAACACACCAAATCAATCATCACATCACGTTTAAAATTATTACGAAAATCCAGTGCCAGGCGTGTCACAAAAGCTACTGCTTCCGGATTATCTGCATTGACGTGAAAAATAGGTGCCTGCACCATTTTGGCAATATCAGTACAATACTGCGTGGAACGTGCATCCTGTGGATTAGAAGTGGTAAAACCAATCTGATTATTTACCACGATACGCACAGTACCGCCCACTTCATAACCCCGCGCCTGTGACATATTCAGGGTTTCCTGCACTACCCCCTGACCGGTGATGGCTGCATCACCATGAATAGTGATGGGTAACACGCTATTGCTGTTCCTGTCCGTTGCTTCCAGACGATCACGCCGGGCACGTACAGAACCGATCACGACAGGGCTGACGATCTCCAGATGCGAGGGGTTGAATGCCAGCGCTAAATGTACCAGCCCCCCTTCAGTTTCAACATCAGAAGAAAAACCCTGGTGATATTTCACATCACCGGTACCAAGATGTTCTTTATGTTTTCCGGCAAATTCATCGAACAGATCTTCCGGTTTTTTACCCAATACGTTAATCAATACATTCAGGCGACCACGATGAGCCATACCCATGACGACTTCACGGGTGCCATTTTTACCTGCATGGCGGATCATTTCTTTCAACATGGTAATCAGGGAATCACCGCCTTCCAGTGAAAACCGTTTAGCACCCGGAAACTTAGCTCCCAGATAGCGTTCCAAGCCTTCTGCTGCCGTTAATTCTTTCAGGAAACGCCGTTTTTCAGTATCACTGAATACTGGTTGGCCTGACACAGATTCAATGCGCTGCTGGATCCAGCGTTTTTCTTCAGTATCGGTAATATGCATGTATTCGGCACCAATAGCGCCACAGTAAGTTTTTTTCAGTGCATCATAGAGGGCAGCTAGCTTCATGGTTTCCTGACCAACAGCAAAAGAGCCCACGTTGAAATTTTCCTGGAAATCGTCCGGTGTTAAATTGTGCCAGGCCGGATCGAGATCAGGGACCTGCTCCTGCTGCCACAATTCAAGAGGATCCAGGCGGGCATGTTGATGCCCTCGAAAACGAAAAGCGTTAATTAATTGTAAAACTTTAACCTGTTTTGCGTCATTATCAGGATTATGGGCCACAGTATGATGACCACGTGCATGACTCTTGGCCAAACTACGAAAGTAATCACGTATCTGGGAATGAGCCTGATCAGGTCTGGAACCAGTAACCGGCAACTGTTGAAAAACAGTACGCCAACTGGCGTCAACACCTTGCGGATCAATTAAAAAACTTTCATAAAGCTGTTCTATATAAGACTGGTTTGTACCCGCCAGACAGGAAGAATCCACCCAAGCTTTCATTGCACCGTTCTGCATTATGATCCCTTTAGCATCTGGAGTTTCAGAGTCTGTTTACCCTCTGTCTGATTCATTAATACTGCGTTAAAGCCAAGCCTAATATGTTCTGTGTGTAACTGCGCGTGCTCGCTCATTTTTCCTCATCGGGTCCCGGCAATAATATTACTGAACAGGTTTTTTGGTCCAGGCTACAATAACTCACAAGCCGCTTGCTGCAAGCAGCGCAGAGCCGTACATCATCAGTTGGTTTTCACCCACCACGCTCTAACAGCATGGATTTAATATGACCAATAGCTTTGGTGGGATTAAGCCCCTTAGGACAGACACTGATACAGTTCATGATACCGTGACAGCGAAAAACACTAAACGCGTCGTCCAGCTCAGATAAACGTGCCTGAGTTTCGGTATCCCTGCTGTCAGCCAGAAAACGCCAGGCCGCTAACAAACCTGCGGGGCCAACAAATTTATCTGGATTCCACCAGAATGAAGGGCATGCTGTTGAGCAACAGGCACACAAAACACATTCATATAAACCATCCAGTTTTGCACGTTCCTCCGGAGACTGTAAATATTCCTGTGGTGGCGGATCTTTACCATCGTTCAGTAACCAAGGCTTAATTTTTTCATACTGAGCGTAAAATTGCGTCATATCAACTATCAAATCACGTACCACAGGTAATCCCGGCAAGGGGCGAATGGTGATTTTTTTATCCCCATTACGTAAAGCTGACACCGGCGTGATACAGGCCAGACCATTTTTACCATTCATATTCAAACCATCCGAACCACAGACACCTTCACGACACGAACGTCGGAAAGATAGGGAAGGATCCTGTTCTTTGAGCAAAATGAGGGCATCCAGTAACATCATATCGCGGCCTTCCTGCGTTTCCAGCTGGTAGTCCTGCATATAGGGCGCACTGTCAACATCCGGGTTGTAACGATAAATTGAAAATTCAAGCTGCATGATTTTCACCTTTGTATTGGCAACGTATTCACTGATAACCTGTCAATAAGAACGCACTTTTGGTGGAAATGCAGCACGTGATATGGGCTGCATATTGACTTTGCGACGCACCATGCTTTCGGTATGGGGTTGATACAGCGAATGGCATAACCAGTTAATATCATCGCGCTCGGGATAGTCAAAACGACTGTGGGCACCACGGCTTTCGGTACGGAAATTGGCTGATACCGCAGTTGAAAATGCCGTTTCCATCAGATTATCCAATTCCAGGCATTCAATGCGCTGAGTGTTAAACCCACTTGAAGTATCATCCAGACGCGCATCTTTTAGACGCTCACGTAGCAATTTGAGTTCTTCCAGACCTGTAGTCATGGCATTACCTTCGCGAAATACTGAGAAATTGTGTTGCATACAGGATTGCAGTGCCTTGCGAATGGCGACGGGATCTTCACCAGAACGGGTGTTATTCCAGCGATTCAGACGTTGTACAGCATGCTCGATATCGGATTCACTGGCTGTACGGCTATTACCCTGTTCCATCAGTGATTCCTGCAAGTACAAACCCGCTGCACGGCCAAATACTACCAAATCCAGCAATGAATTCCCCCCTAAGCGGTTAGCACCATGAACTGATACACAAGCAATTTCACCCACGGCAAATAACCCTGATATGACTTCGTCTTCACCTTTTTCATTCAATTTCACTGCCTGCCCGGTCACTTTAGTCGGAATACCGCCCATCATATAGTGGCAAGTCGGAATAACCGGAATCGGTTCTTTAACAGGATCGATATGGGCAAAAGTACGGGATAATTCAAGGATCCCGGGTAACCGCGTTTCCAGTACCTCTTTGCCTAAATGATCCAGTTTCAACTTGACCTGGGGGCCCCATGGACCATCACATCCACGTCCTTCACGGATTTCGATCATGATTGAACGTGCTACAACATCGCGACCAGCCAGATCTTTGGCATTAGGTGCGTAACGCTCCATAAACCGTTCACCGTCTTTATTGAGCAGATAGCCCCCTTCGCCACGGCACCCTTCTGTAACCAGTACGCCAGCACCGGCAATGCCTGTCGGGTGGAACTGCCACATCTCGATATCCTGAACCGGCACACCGGCACGCAGTGCCATACCAACACCGTCACCAGTGTTGATGTGTGCATTGGTGGTTGATGCGAAAATACGGCCTGCGCCGCCTGTTGCTAATACAACTGCGCGCGATTTGAAATAAACCA
>CAZBYB010000110.1:0-3977 GCA_964496225.1 uncultured Yersinia sp.
GTCATCAGGCAAGCTCAGGCTGCTATCAGATTGCTTTATAATACGGAGCATCGTTCTGCCCGCTGCCGTATTTTTATCGACTGATCCAGCATCGATCAGGCCAATTTCGTCAGCCAGCCGCTGCAGATATGTTTTCTCTGAATCCAGTACAAGGCCGAATGCTTCCCTGCCGTTAAGAATCCCCTTTGCAGAACCTGCATGCTGTTCATTCAATGCCTGGGCTGCCTGACGCAGTGCCTCTGCTTCAGAGCTGCGTTGCGATAATTCATGAATCTGCTCTGTTTCAAGGAAGCGAGAAAGCAGTTGTTTTTCTTCAGGACGCAGCCCATGGAAAAAGGCCGTTCCATAATAGAGTCTGTTTACCAGCTCCTGGAATTTCTTAATGCTTGCGGGATGCACTTCAGACATCATTCTTTTTTCTTCAGGGTCGTAACGCCACAGGGACTGGTATTCTGTCTGTGCCGTTATCGTTTCTTCCATAACCCACCCCTGACCACGAATATGTATCTTCTTTTTTCCATCCTGCATCATGATGACTTCATGCAGGATGGCGGTCAGCCTGAGGCTTTCAGGATTAATGCCAAGTTCGCGACTCTGTTCCAGCAATATTGTTGCAAGGGCAGCAGGCAAACTGTCTCCCAGTTTTGAGCCCACGAGTTCGACATCAAGCTGTGTTACACTCTCGGGTGATATTTTTTTTAAAAGCTGACGAAAATCATCCTGTAGCCTGTCAATCGTACGGCCACCAAATGTCTGCTGACCGTTATCGTAAAGACTATGCCCGACAAGAATCAGTTTTAGTTTTCCCTTTGGTGGAGATATTGCGCCAGAATCCAGCGATTCACTCTGACTATTCCACCTGAGACTGGTGTTTATTTCACTGGCGGCATCCTGCGAGCCCAATGATATTATTTCACTGCTGCGGGGATCGGTTAAAAGCAAAGCGACAACGGCATCTGATGTTATTTTGTCATCCTGCAGCTGCATTATCCATCGTGACTCGTGCTCACTGGTGTCGTCTATGGACTCCAGCATGTTGAGTTTTCTCTTTATGTTTCTTTCAATTAATTGCAAATAAGTCGGGTGCCATACCCATTTGTCAGCGGGATCAACACGACTGCCCAAGTTTCCGTACACTATTGGCAGATAATCCTGGATAACACCCTGATGGTACAGCGCTTTTCCTGTTTCCAGAATGCATCGAGCATATTCGCGAATCAGCTCCTGACCTTCAATACCAATAGCAAGCCGTATAGTATCGGACACCATCGCAGTACTGCTGATGTTGAAACCAAAACTGGGGCGTTCAGCGTTTGTTAATCCTGCAAATAGTTTTAAAAAATATTTCCTGTACAGAACGTTGGCCACCGCTTGCCTGTCTGATTGGCTGACTGAAGCAAGATCTGTTTCCTGTGTCTGCAGGGCAACGAAATGATCCGTTGGCCTGAAAGCAAGGGAGACCGCGTCAGGATCGCTATTAACAGTGAGCTGAAACACATTATCATGGTTATGATTGAATACCAGCGCAGGTTCGAGCAGGGTACGCAGGAGCCTGGTATTTTTACGTATTCTGTCCAGATAGTTTTGCAACAGTGGCATATTTTGCGCACTCAGCATGCTGGCCATGTAGGTTTTGTCTTCAGCAGGAACATACTGTTGTGTACTGCGTACTTTCTCGTTGAAAAGAGACCAGGGGCCCTGGTTATTATTCAGTACGATCATCGAGCCTATACTACTGATATCCAGGCCATGCTGGAAAAATTTTGTCCCGCTCTGTACCAGGATTAAATTGAGCTGGCCGCTATCGACATAAGGTTTGGCCAGGGTTAACAGGCTTGTTATTTCTGCTTCAGTAATATGGCTGGCTGTTACATCCATCACAATAGTGCGCGGCATCGCCGGGCCGCTAAAGATGTTACGTAATAATACACGGGGATCCTGCCAGGTAAGAGGGTTCACGACCATATTGTTAGGATGTGGATCCACGATAATCAGTTTTTTCGTTTTTAACGCAGGATCGGAAACTGATTGTGTCTGTTGCACTTGTGGAAATAAATGTGGAATTTCGAAATAGGTGCCTGGCAGAATAGCTGCATTTTTAAGAACATCATCAGGTAACGCATTACGTATCTGATTGATAACAGAGAGCCCATGAGGTCCGGACATGACATAAGCGGCCTGGCGGATATCTGCGGGTAGACGCTGTTTTATGGTCTCTTCGAAAGAGAGGTGCAGGCCGAGCCAGTTCATTTGAAAACGTATCAAATGATGCATGTTTTGCATGGTATGGTAAAACTGCTCCATACGAGCCGAAATCCGCACAGGATCGACCATACCCTGTTCATTGTTAATGCTTACCATTAAATCATGCACTGTCTGCAGTGTTTCCGTAAATTCTGCAGTGATAAAGGCAGGTGTATTTCGCGTAAAGAAACTCTCCGGGCGCTGGCCAATCAAATTTTGCAAAATATCAATATGTTGCCTTACATAAAAAGGAAGCTGGCTTTTGTCAAAGCGACGACAGGCATCGTAGCGTGTTATCAGCGTGTTTGTGTCCTGTGCCCGGGTCTCCATTAAGGGGTCTATGGCAGTCGCTGCAGGGAGCCCATCAGGGCTTAATTCAACCGTTCTCATACTGTCAGAAATGGAAGTCTTTCCTTGCTCAGAAAAGAAATCGGCCAGGGCCTTTTGTACTCTGTCCACCTGTCCTGCTTCAATCCATTGCGCCATTTCCCTGGACAGAATCTCTGCCGCTTCACTCTGCGACATTCTTGAGCCTTTTTCCAGAAAATGGATCATCCTGTCGGCTGGAAAGCTACCGTGTTTAACAAGCTGCATCCCGAATGATTTAATATAGACAACTGTTTTTTCACGCAAGTTAAGTGGAACATCATCCAGGACTTCCGGCATCCTTAAGTTCGCTACCGCAAAAGGTGCGGATGCAGGAATCATATAAAACATCTGTTTAACAGGCAGGACAAAGGCGGGTCGACGTTGCTGGCCAGAGGTGCCGTGAGTGGTTTGCTCCGCCTGATTTTCCATCTCACTGAGTCTGGATACCAGTTGTTTGCTTTTTATATGGCGTAAAAATTGAAATAGCAGGGTCGGCTCTGTACGTGAATAAGTGCTATTGGGTGAAGAAAGTGGGGAAAAATTGCGCCCTGAAATAGCCGTGGTTTTACTATTATAAGTCGCCTGTATTTGAAAATGTTTCAGTATGAATCTAATCAGGCTCTGGCTTTGATCACTGGTGATTGCCGGTTTTCCGTCGCCATTTTTATAGCGTGCACCCAGTAATGAAAATACCTGAATAGCCGTATGGAGCCAGCGTCTGAAATGCGCGTTTTCTGAAAAATCAGCAAATACACCATCAATGTCGTTCGTTCTCAGTACTAACTGCCATTCATTATTTTTATATACGACAGGAAGAGGTCTGGCCGTGCTATCTGTGGGTGAAAAGATGGCTAATTTCCCTTCTGGCGTACGCTCCAGCCAGTAATGATCTTCTCCGATACGCACATAATCTCTACCCTGGTGATTAAATGATTCCGTTCTCTTTACTGCTTCACTGACATCAGTAAGGGCAACTCTGTAAACAGCGCGTAATGATTCAGGCAGACTGGCGGAAGCTCCTCCACTCATACCCACATTACCGTGCAGCTGCCACTGACCATCCTGGTGGTGTACGGGCAGTAAAGGTTTAACCGGATTGTCTGCAACATAAAGACGCCAGGTTGCGTTGGCACTGTCAAGGCGTACCGAATAGTCGTCACTGCCGATACGGATGTAGTGTCTGCCGTTGTGAAGGACGGGCTCACTGCTGCGGGGATTCACAATCAGGCCAGGGACATGGACGCTGTATGTAGCCTGTATATGTTGTGGCAGAGTCACCACCGGAATCATTTTTCCTGCCTCGCTGTTCCGCCAGACAGAGCGGGGGTTTTTATCTGCAGGTATGGCCTGCTCACTGACCCATC
>CAZBYB010000111.1:0-3971 GCA_964496225.1 uncultured Yersinia sp.
AGGCTGTTGGTGATCAGTGCCGGTATAGCACCCGGTCGTAATGTCAGTACCTGGTTTGAGATCAGTTGGCTGGAGCGCTTAACCAGACCACGTATCTGTTCCATGATACTGACAGGTGCATCGGCTATCATTGAGACGATGTTTCCTGTAGACAGATCGATCAGGACTTCCTTACGTTCTCCAGGTGCCAGTGAAAGCTGCCGCACTGCGACCGGTTCAGGTAGGAAACCAAGATCGCTGGCAATAACGTGCATGATACTGGAATCATTGAGCCGCAGGTTGTAAGAACGGGCATTAGAGGCATTGAGTAAGCGTAGGCGAACCCAACCACGCGCCACATCCACAAAGGGGTTTTGTATACCGTTAACCAGCAGCCTGTTGCCGATAAATCCCCCTTTTTCAGGTGATTGGTATTGGGGTTCCATGAAATTATCCAGTCGTTTATCCTGTAAAATGACCGGAAAATCATCCACGCCGTAGTGGTGAGGTATGGGAAGTGTCTGACTGACCGCATCTTCGATCAACAACATACCCACCAAGCCATTGTAGGTATGCTGGGCCATGCGCTTTGGTGTATTGGCATGATACCAGCACGTGGCTGCATGCTGACGTACCGGCAGTACAGGGGCCCAGTCCATGTTAGATGACATGATGCGTGTTACACCCCCTGATAATATTCCAGGAACCTGTAATCCACTGATAGTCATTGAGACCGATTCTGCCAGGCGATTAGAGTACACAAGCTTAATATCCGTGTTTTGATATACCCTAAGCGTCGGGCCAGGGTACTGGCCATTAATACCCCACATGGTGGTTTGTTTACCTGTCACGAACGGCCAGTGAACTCGGTGCAAGGTCAAAAAAAGGGGTTGGCCACGCCGGGATTCCAGTATGGGAGGAACGGGTAATGGCTGCTGTTCTGTCTGGTTAGTTTGCAGCATCAGTGCGATAGAGCCTGCACCACATGCCACGCCCGCTACCTGAATAAACCTACGCCGGCTGATCGACACAGCTCCTCCGTGAAAAAATATCCATTAAAAACCAGGGCCATAGACAGTGCCCGATCATATTGTTCAATACAGGGTATTTAAGGTTTGGGTGAGAATTTTACCATGAGCTTTACAAAAAATAACTGTTTGCCAACAGTCAATAGCCAGTCAGCGCTGAATTTCGAGTGTGTTCATGGCGGGCAGTAGAGTAACATGCGTATTAATAAAGAGAAGGGTTATTTTTTGGTAGAGAGGGGTTATTTTTTGGTGGCGTTGCGTTCTGCCACTTCAGCGTCCAATTGTGCGATTTTTTTTGCCATTAATTGATGGCAATATTCAGACAGTTCACGCACACGATCTTTACCAAACGTTGTGGTATCGATGGGGGGCAACATCTCGATAATGACATGTCCGTTGGACCAGCGATTAAGCTTAATACCACTGGTTGTGGAGACACAAACAGGAACGATAGGCACAGCTGCTGCGCAGGCTGCATGAAATGCACCGGTTTTGAACGGTAATAAGCCACGACCACGACTGCGGGTTCCTTCAGGAAACATCAGGATGGAAAGGTCTTTTTTTTTGAACTGTTCAACCAGCTGAGAAATGGTTCCATGGGCTTTAGTGCGGTTGTTACGATCAATGAGCAGATTGCCTGTCAGCCAGTAAAGCGGACCGAAAAATGGGACCCAGAGCAGGCTTTTCTTACCCATCGTCACAGTGCCAGGTTGGACTATACTGGACAAGGTTATCATGTCGTAGTTATTTTGGTGATTCGCGATATAAATACAGTTGTGATAGTGGGCCATCTCCTGTGGGATGCGTTTTTCAACAGTAAGACCAAAAAGTGGCGCCAACCGCCCAAATAAATGACCAAAAGTTGTCACATGATGTGGATTGCGTGGACTAAAAAGACAAAAAATTGTACCTGATACACAGACCAGGATGGAATAAAACAGGGTAATCAGAATGCGTAGTACTAATAACATAACAGCCTCTTTAACAGATTTTGTGCCCGTATAGGGTTTTTTCACATAACTTACGCTTTCTTGTTGGTCTGAACCGTTAGTTGCCGGGAACATCCAAGGCTATCCGATCGATTTGATGTAACCCTCGTGGCAACACAGTGCCCTTTCGGCCTCGTTGTGAGCGAAATTTCTGTAATTCATCCGATGTTAGCCTGAGCTTGCGTTTTCCGAAAAACAGTGTAACTGATGCCTGAGGGGAACAAATAACCAGCCAGGCCACATGATCATTGCCCTGATTGCTGATGGCAATAATTTTGTTTCCCTTGCCTTTAGTCAGTTCTGGCAAATCAGCCACAGGGAATAGCAGCATGCGTCCGGCAGCCGTAATTGACAGTAGCAGATCATGGGTATTAATTGCTAATGGTGGCAATATACGGGCTTTACCCGGTACACTAATCAGCGCTTTTCCAGCCCGATTTTTAGCCACCAAGTCGTTAAAAGTACAAATAAAACCATAACCTGCATCCGTTGCCATCAGAAATTTTTGCCCCTCTGGCGCCATTAAAAGATGGGCAATGAGGGCACCCGGTGGTAGCGCCAGTTTGCCAGAAAGCGGTTCACCCTGTCCGCGTGCCGTTGGTAATGACAACGGATCCAGGGCATAACTGCGTCCCGTTGAATCGATGAAAACCACAGGGTGATGGCTTTGCCCCCTGACTGCGGCATGCAAACTATCACCTGGTTTGTAACTTAGGCCTGAGGGGTCGATGTCATGCCCTTTGGCACAGCGCACCCAGCCCATGGCAGATAATATAACAGTAACAGGCTCGATGGTGACCGTATCCTGTTCATTGATGGCCCTTGCTTCGTCACGCACGATCAGGGGTGAACGGCGGTCATCCGCGTAGCGATCGGCATCAGATTGAATTTCTTTTTTAATCAATTGGTCCAGTTCAGACGATGACGCCAGCAATTGTTGAAGTTGAGTGGATTCCTGGGTAAGGGTCTGTTGTTCATCAAGGATATTTTTCTCTGGGAGAGTGGCTAACTGGCGCAGTTTCATTTCAAGAATGGCATCGGCCTGAAGTACCGAAACGGCAAGTTGTTGTATCATCACAGGAGCAGGTTCATCCTGGGTACGAATAATATGAATAACCTGGTCAAGATTTAAAAAAGCAATGCGCAAACCTTGCAGAATATGTAAGCGGTTCAGTATTTTTTCTAGGCGGTAATGTAACCGGCGACGCACGGTATCACGGCGGTATTTCAGCCATTCGGTCAGGATGGTATGTAAACCTTTGATGGAGGGCCGCTGATCAAGGCCTATCATATTCATGTTGATGCGATAGCTTTTTTCCAGATCGGTGGTGGCAAATAGATGGTTCATCATCTGATCCAGATCAGTTTGCTGCGCACGGGGTAACAGGACCAGTCGTGTGGGGTGGATGTGATCAGATTCATCACGTAGTTCTTCCAGCATGGGTAGTTTTTTTGCCCGCATCTGATGGGCTATCTGCTCAAGGATTCTGGCACCAGAAACTTGATAAGGCAGTGCAGTAATCACGATGCCATCGTCTTCTTGCTGCCAGATAGCGCGCATACGCACTGAGCCACGCCCTGTCTGGTAAATTTTAGCTATCTCGCTGCGTGGCGTAATGATTTCAGCTTCAGTGGGAAAATCCGGGCCCTGCACCCATTTCAGTAGTTCATCCAGCGTACTGTCAGGGTTATCAATGAGATGAAGGATTGCCTGAGCGATTTCCCGTGCATTATGAGGAGGGATATCGGTTGCCATGCCAACGGCAATACCGGTGGTACCATTGAGCAGAATATTGGGTAGGCGTGCTGGCAATGTTTTGGGTTCCTGCAGCGTCGCATCAAAGTTGGCAACCCAGTTCACCGTGCCCTGTTCCAGTTCAGTGAGCAGTATTTGTGCATACCTGGACAAGCGGGATTCAGTATAACGCATGGCGGCGAAGGACTTGGGATCATCCGGTGCGCCCCAGTTACCTTG
>CAZBYB010000112.1:0-3969 GCA_964496225.1 uncultured Yersinia sp.
TGGCATCTCACCATCTGAAACGCGGTCACCAGCAGCTGGTCAATGCCCGTGCGGGTGAATTATTAGCTGAAGACCTGCGCCTGGCGCAGCAGGCGCTGGGTGAGATAACGGGAAAATTGACTTCCGATGACTTGCTGGGGCGCATTTTTTCAAGCTTTTGTATCGGGAAATAACAAAAGTATTGTAAGGTTAACCTGTAGCATTGGCCTCGGATTTGGGCAAGCAGCACCTGCCCGGCTTTGCAATCCCGGGATAAAACCGTCAACTGCAAGCGTGCATAGCGACTAACACCGGTAATGATCACAATATACCCGCGATTTGCCCTGATTGTTATTGAATCAGGAGCACTTCCATCCAGGCTTTCCCTGCAGGAAACTTATCGCCAGGGGTTTTCTTGCTGGGACCACTACTCTGACTGCTGCAGCGGGTGATAGCATTTTTCAGTGTACTCGCATCAGTAGAACCCGCGTCTGTTTGGCAAGTAGTCAATGTATTTGTATCGCAATTCGTTATTGCAGCCTGGCATGCATTTGACAAGCTTAAGGCTGCCTGAAAAGGGCAAGCCAAACCGAGTGTCAGTATGACCGATGAAATAAAAAGATGATGTTTCGACATAATGATGCCTCTCATTTAAAAAAATGTTCAGAACAAAACCAATCCTTGATTTTGTTAATCAAACAAACATTGCCTATTTATTATAGCTAAGTTTTAGATGTTGAATTCCGGCGTTTGGTACCACCCTGTGGCATCATAGGAAGGTAATATCCCCCCCGCAATAAAACTCAGCACATTAAGGAAAATACCTGATGATAACGATTGATTATAATTCTTACCGGTCAGTAAAGGGTTTTAATAGCAGAATTCGTTTTTTGGTTATGCATTATACCGCGATTAATTTTTCCGCTTCCGTCAATGCGTTAACTGGGCCATCCGTGAGCGCACATTATCTGGTGCCTGATCCTGCTGATCCCACCTGGATTAAGGCCGGTTTCAAAGAGCTGCGTGTTTTTAATTTGATTGATGAAAAAGAACGTGCATGGCATGCAGGGGAAAGTTCATGGGGTAATCGCACTAATCTTAATGATAACTCCATTGGGATTGAGATTGTCAATGAGGCCAAAGAAGTGAATGGTGAGTTTATATTTCCTCCTTTTAATGACAAACAAATCAAGGCAGTGACAGAGTTAGCCCTGAATATCTTACAACGCTATCCGGATATTTCTCCTGTCAATGTTGTGGCTCACGCGGATATTACCACCGGGCGCAAGAAAGATCGCAAAAGCGACCCGGGTGCTGCTTTTCCGTGGTTTGAACTCTGGCAGTCTGGCGTCGGGGCTTGGTATGATGAAGAGACCAGGACGAAATATATGGCACACTATGAACAGGCCATGCCCGCCCATGATGACGTATTAAAACTGTTTAAAAAATATGGCTATGATACTAACGAAGCCAATAATCCAGCGGGGTTTAAATGGTTGGTCCGGGCATTTCAACTGCATTTTCGTCAGAATAATTATGACGGTATTCTGGATACAGAAACTGTTGCGATACTGGCTTCCCTGGTTGAAAAATACATTGATAAAAAAAAGGCGGTGATAACCCCTGCGGAAAGCAAGGAAAAGCCAAAGGTTGCCAAAATATTTGGGGGCTGGAGTCAGCAGTTATCCCAACAGCCGCTGCATACGTTTAATACGATGATGTATGGTATGGTGACTCACCTTTCGGGCATGACCACCGGAACGGTAGCTGAGCCTGGCTGGAGCCCTGAAACGTCGGTCAGACCAGAATGTGCTGGTTATAGCGGTAAAATATTATGGACCTATGGGGGTGGCGGTTGTGCACCAACAGAACAGCCATCATCAGATCAAGATGTCACAAAAATTATTGAAGCGACAACACAAAACCATTGGGATGGTGTCGATTTTGATGATGAATGTCATATGAATGTCCATTATGTCATCAATGCCATGCAAGCGCTTAAAAAGAAAGGGAAAGAGACCAGTTATGGTTTTATTGCTGGATGGTCCTACAATCATCCCCATACCGAGAGTGGAGAAAAGATCACAAAAAATGTCAGAGCCGTGGCCGATGCACGCTGCTGTGACCGATTTATCCATTACTGTTATGGTAATGCAATGTGGCCTGATGCTGATATCATCAGCAACGTAAAGCCTGCAATAGAAAAAAGCATTGCTTATGGTATGCCGAATGAAAAAATCATTCTGGCACTGACCGCAACCGGTTTAACGGAATGGAACTTAACTTATTTTCTTGAACAGATTATCGAGATGGGTTTAGGGGGGTTATTTGTCTGGAACTATCAGCATCTTTCTGAACATCATTTGAAAATAATCACTGATAAACTCAGACTGACCGGAAATTAATTCACCATAAACAACATGGCTGGACGAGGGATATCACTCTCCAGCCACTGTTAAGACTTCAAGTTGCTGAGCGCGTGCTGCCGTCACCTGCATGACACAGGTATCCGCATCCAGTAATCCCATTTTTCCGGCATCCGGATCCAGATGGAAATTGCAGATCGCCTGTTTGTACTTTTCCCATATACGTTGTGATTTTTGTAATGCCTTATTGCGTGAGTGAGAAAGCTGTGCCTGCGCTTTTTGTAGAGTGGCATGCAGGCGCTTTTCCTGGTGGTTGATTTCTGTGTGAACACACTGATGCCTGTCCGCTATATCCGTGGATTGAGCCACACAGGCTGAATACTGGGAGGATAATACGGTTTCAGCCATGGCTGGCTGTGAAAGAAAAAATAACGTGTAACCTGTGATAAAAAATTTCTTTGCAGATAACATACATTCCTTTTTTACTGATGCAGCAGGTTATGTGGCCTGCTGTTAGTGGGTCTGGGGGTGTTTTATTTTATGGCCAGTTGATAAAAATATCAGAGGGGTGATGAACGGCCAGTAGTGAGTTATTAGAAATACCCACTGTGGCTGATACCATCAGATATGGCATAAAAAATTTAATAACGCGCAGCATAGCGTTTTTTACAATAAAAGCTGTAATAAAACGCTGATTACCAATTTTTTTGGCCAAAACCGGAAGTGATAGGATAGCGTCGGTCTTTGCCGAAATTACGGCCGGTCATACGTGGCCCGATGGCGGCCTGACGTCGTTTATGTTCATTGGTATCTACCAGGCGGATCACTTTGCGTACCGTCATCTCATCAAAGCCATCGGCTACCAGTGCGGCAACTGATTTATCCTGTTCAATATAGCCTTCAAGGATGGCATCCAGCACCTCATAAGGCGGCAGGTTGTCCTGATCACGCTGCTCCGGTGCCAGCTCCGCAGAAGGAGGACGCGCCATCACCCGTTCAGGGATCACTGCGGAGAGGGTATTTCTGTATGCTGATAATGTGTATACCAGCGTCTTGGGGACATCCTTGAGGACATCAAAACCCCCGGCCATATCCCCATAGAGCGTGGCATAACCGACTGCCATCTCACTTTTGTTACCGGTCGTTAATACCATGCGTTGTTGTTTGTTTGATAACGCCATCAGGATGACACCACGACAGCGTGCCTGCAGATTTTCCTGTGTGGTATCCGCGGTAGTATCGCAAAACAGGGGCATCAGCTGTGCCATAAAGGCATCAAACATCGGTTCAATGGAAATGACATGAAATTCAACCCCCAGCATGGCGGCTTCTTTTCTGGCATCAATTATGCTGATGGTTGAGGTGTAGCGAAAGGGCATCATGACCGCTTGAACGTTGTCTTTACCCAAGGCATCAACGGCAATCGCCAGTGTCAACGCAGAATCAATACCCCCGGACAGGCCCAGTACTGCACCATGAAAACTATTTTTGGTCACGTAATCCCGTACTGCTAGCACCAGTGCGGCATAGCTCTGAGCAAGTGGTGAGGATGTTACAGGCATGTCAGGCATGGGCATGATGGTCAATTCATTGTATGGTGGGGTTGGTGTTGGATTTTTAAACT
>CAZBYB010000113.1:0-629 GCA_964496225.1 uncultured Yersinia sp.
CCAGCGTATCGCAGGCAGCTGTAACCAGATATCAACATCCAATCCGGATTGATGGCTGGTATGCCCATAACTGAAACGTCCTCCGGCAGGCATAGCCATATCGCCAACGAGCAGCGTACCTGAAGGCTGTATTTTTTCCCCCAATCGATGAATAAAGGCTAACAGCTCGGGGTGACCGAAATAACGGCGTTGATCGGGGCGCATGATCTGATAATGTGACGATTCAGGCGGCAGCGGTCTTGCACCAATAATACAACCGTTACTGAAACTGCCGATAGCCTGAGCAGCACCTGCTATCGGACGAGCAATCTGTTGCCATGGCGTTGATGTTATGGCAAAAGCTTGGGACAGCATTAATACCGCTATGCCGGCAAGGTATTGTTTCATGCTATGCGTGGCACAACAGAAACCTGATTACCTGATTGCGCCCGCTGACGTAACAGATGATCCATTAAAACAATAGCCATCATGGCTTCCGCAATGGGGACAGCCCGAATACCCACACAGGGATCATGACGGCCAGAGGTGCTTATTGCAACAGTTTCTCCCTGGCGGTTAATGGTCTGGCCTGGCACCCTGATGCTTGAGGTTGGTTTCAATGCCAGATGTGCGACGATAGGCTGACCGCT
>CAZBYB010000113.1:639-2026 GCA_964496225.1 uncultured Yersinia sp.
CCGCTACTGATACCGCCAAGAATACCCCCGGCATGGTTGCTTTTAAAACCCTGTGATGTGATTTCATCCCTGTTTTCGCTGCCGCGTTTAGTGACAACACCAAAACCATCGCCTATTTCAACACCCTTGACGGCATTGATACTCATCAGTGCATGAGCCAGATCCGCATCCAGGCGATCAAAAACTGGCTCACCCAGCCCTGGCGGCACATTGTGAGCCATCACCGTGATTTGTGCACCAATGGAATCACCGGCTTTTTTCAGCGTGCGCAACAGGTTATCCAGTGCTACCAGTTTACTGGCATCAGGACAAAAAAAGGGATTTTGTTCAACGTGATCCCAGTCTTTCAATTCACAATGAATATCACCCATTTTTGTCAGACAGGCACGCACAGTGATATTACATTTTTGTTGTAAATATTTTTTGGCTATTGCCCCAGCAGCCACACGCATCACGGTTTCCCGGGCAGAAGCGCGTCCGCCACCACGGTAATCACGCACCGCATATTTTTGTTCGTAGCTATAATCGGCATGCCCGGGGCGAAAAATATCCTGGATGGCATCATAGTCCTGTGGACGTTGATCGGTATTTTCAACAATCAGGCCAATACTGGTCCCGGTTGTTACCCCCTGAAACAAACCTGACAGAATGCGAACCTGATCTGCTTCGCGTCGTTGTGTGGTGTATGGGGAAGTACCGGGGCGACGCCGGTCAAGATCCCGTTGTAAATCTGTTTCAGTGAGAGGCATTCCCGGAGGAACGCCATCCACAATACATGCCAGAGCCACCCCATGAGATTCACCGCACGTGGTCACACGGAAAAATTGCCCAATACTGCTGCCAGCCATCAGGGTTCCTTCAGGTTATATTGTGTCTGTCATTATTTATCTGCGTGATTGGCGAAATGATGTGCACAATCCTGTAATTGTTGTTGGTTCAGCAGGAATACACCCTGTCCTCCTTGTTTGAAGGTAAGCCAGGTAAAGGGAATATCTGGATATTGTTCAATCAAATGCACCATACTGTTACCTACTTCACAAATCAGTACACCATCATCGGTCATAAAATCTGATGCTTTGGCCAGAATTCGGCGTACCAGATCAAGACCATCATCACCGGCCGTCAGAGCAAGTTTAGGTTCGAAACGGTATTCTGGCAATAGATCTGCCATGTCTTCAGCATCAACATAGGGGGGGTTAGTCACGATTAAATCGTATTTCATGGTAGGCATGGAACGAAACAAATCAGAACGGATCGGTATCACCCGTTGTTCAAGGTTGTGCTGCTGAATGTTATATTCGGCGACGGCAAGGGCATCATCAAAAACATCTACCGCATCGACTTCTGCACCCATGAAAGCATAGGCACAGGCAATAGCAATACAACC
>CAZBYB010000113.1:2036-3935 GCA_964496225.1 uncultured Yersinia sp.
GCCGGTACACATATCCAGGATGTGACGCGGTGCACAAGTCAGTAATCCGGTAAAATAATCGTTAATCAGTTCGCCAATCGGTGAACGTGGCACCAGGACGCGTTCATCAACATAAAATTCATGACGACAAAACCAGGCTTTGTTAGTCATATAAGCCACCGGGATCTTTTCGTTGATGCGACGTAGCACTCGTTCAATAACCCGCTTACGTTCACTGGATGTCAAGCGCGCAGTCCAAAGTTCCTCGGGGATATCCAACGGCAAAAAAAGAGTAGGAAGAATTAATTGTATCGCTTCATCCCAAGGGTTATCAGTGCCGTGCCCGTAATAAATATTGGCGTTATTAAAACAACTGACTGTCCAGCGTAAGAGATCTCGAATACTGAGTAGTTCAATAGCCGCTTCATCTTTTAAAAGGTTATGCAATTTATTTATCCTTATTTTTCTCCATAAAGAGGTATGTACAGAGAATCTCTCCTCCTGATATCATGAAGCTTGATGATAGATTTTATGGTACACACAATTCCCCTGAATTTTTGTAATAGATAGCCCGATTTGTATATCATAAACAGGGTATCTGCAGCTGTTGATCTGCGAGATTTAAGAAACCATCGCACGCGGACTTATATCTATCGTCAGGCCTGAATTTCCGTGCCTGAGCCCACTACTGGCGAGCAGTGTAACTGAATGATGCAGGTTTTTCATCTGACAGACCCACTATGAATATTATTTTCTAGCTTTTTAATTACCTGGTTTTGAGGGTACAAGCATTGGATTCCCGTACCTATCAGGTCAAACTTTATCCTTGGGTATGACACCCTTCCTATAAATCCAGGATGCTGAGCGTAGCTGATAATGACATGTCTTTGATAAAAAATTTTTCCTGGCCCAGTGTTGCTGCTGGTTTCATTACTGTGCTTGTCGGTATCACGAGTTCTGCAGCGCTTGTTATGCAGGCGGCGTCCACAGCAGGTGCTACACCCCAACAGATTAATTCATGGATATTTGCGCTTGGTACGGGAATGGGGCTGACCTGTATCGGTTTGTCGCTACGTTATCGTGTCCCTATTGTTACCGCCTGGTCTACTCCGGGGGCGGCGTTGCTAATAACCAGTCTGTCGGGAATCCCGATGTCTGAAGCGATCGGTGCTTTTGTTTTCACTGCTGCGTTGATCACCTTATGCGGTATCACAGGCTGGTTTGAGCGTGTAATGAACAGGATCCCGTTATCCCTTGCAGCCGCGATGCTGGCAGGAATACTGACTGATTTCGGTATGAATGTGTTTATCGCCATGCAATCACAACTTATCATGGTTTTTACCATGTTTATCGCCTGGCTGTTCCTCAAATGCTGGGTGCCGCGTTATGTCATTATCATCGTGCTGCTAATTGGCACAGGCGTGGCAGCCAGACAGGGTCTTCTGCATTTCGATATTTTTCATTTTTCTCTGGCTAAACCGGTGTTTATCATGCCAGATTTTTCGTGGGCTGCCATCATGGGTGTTGGGGTGCCCTTATTTATCGTAACGATGGTATCGCAAAATGCACCCGGGGTCGCCGTGATCAAAGCCTCCGGTTACAGTAATACACCGATTTCACCTTTGATTTCCTGGACCGGGATAACGATGTTATTACTGGCACCCTTCGGTTGCTTTTCCCTTAATCTGGCTGCTATTACAGCAGCCATTTGCATGGGTAAAGAAGCACATGGTGATCCGGAAAAACGCTATTGGGCTGCAGTTGCTGCCGGAGCATTTTATTTGCTTGTGGGTCTATTTGGTGGAGCGGTGGTCGCTCTGTTTGCTGTTTTCCCCAAGGAGTTGGTTATGGCAATTGCGGGCCTGGCTCTATTTAGCACGATTGCCAGCAATCTGACGACAGCCATGTCCATGGATAGCC
>CAZBYB010000114.1:0-3767 GCA_964496225.1 uncultured Yersinia sp.
GTGTAGATTGTCCAACCTTTACGGAGCAACAATATTGTACGATCTGTGCTCATCCCCTGCGTCAGCAAAATACTCAGCTCTGTGTAGTAGAAAGTCCTTCAGACATCCATGCTATTGAACAGACTGGGCAGTTTTCCGGGCGTTACTTTGTACTGATGGGACATCTTTCGCCACTGGACGGTATTGGTCCTGGTGATATTGGGTTAGATATGTTAGAACGGCGTTTATCTGTTGAAACCATTAGTGAAGTTATTTTGGCGACGAATCTAACACTTGAAGGTGATGTAACAGCAAACTATATTGCTCAATTATGCGGGCAATATAATATATTAGCCAGCCGTATCGCCCACGGTGTGCCAGTAGGGGGGGAATTGGAAATGATTGATGGTACCACCCTTGCGCATTCTCTATCCGGCAGACAACCCATCAAATTTTAGTGTCATTCTGAATAGTGCCTTCGTTTTTAGGATTTTTGTAGTTCTCTTCGTTGTTACGCTTGAAACCTTGTTTTATTAACCCCATTTCGACCATCGTTGTTTGAGATTTAACGTGACTAAAACAGTGTTGCCTTGTCTGCAAGAAATAATCATGGGGTTTATTAGTGGGTATCTAAGAAAAAACGCCATGCTTTTTTACTATCAATAGCCTGTGTTTAGTGTTATCTGCCCGTATGATAAATTGAGGTAACTAAATGAGTATGAAAGGTCAAGAAACCCGCGGATTTCAGTCCGAAGTTAAGCAGTTGCTGCATCTAATGATTCACTCTCTGTATTCTAATAAAGAAATTTTTTTGCGTGAGCTTATCTCTAACGCCTCTGATGCTGCGGATAAGCTGCGATTTTGTGCGCTTTCTGTACCTGAATTGTATGAAAATAATGGAGAGCTATGTGTACGTTTATCGGTTGATAAAGAAAACCGCTTGTTGATACTGAGTGATAATGGTATCGGTATGAGTCGGGAAGAAGTAATAGATAATCTAGGGACTATTGCAAAATCCGGTACCAAAGCTTTTCTGGAGTCTGTTGGTTCAAATAAGACGCAGGACAGTCAGTTAATTGGCCAGTTCGGTGTCGGTTTTTATTCTGCATTTATTGTGGCTGACAAAGTTACCGTCCGTACCCGTGCAGCAGGTGCGCCATCAACAGCGGGTGTATTTTGGGAGTCCAGCGGTGAGGGTGAATACAATATTGCTGATATTACCAAAGAAGACCGTGGTACTGAAATTACCTTACATCTGCGTGAAGGTGAAGATACCTATCTGGATGACTGGAAACTGCGTTCGGTTATTAGCAAGTATTCCGATCATATCGCTTTGCCGGTAGAAATTCAGGTTAAAAACCAGGGTGAAGATCAAGGAGAAGATACGATTACTTGGGAAAAGGTCAATAAAGCACAGGCATTGTGGACGCGTAGTAAGTCAGAGATCACTGATGATGAATATAAGGCATTTTATAAACATATTGCCCATGATTTTACTGATCCACTGATATGGAGTCATAACCGTGTTGAGGGTAAACAGGAATATACCAGTTTGCTGTATATCCCTGTTCAGGCTCCCTGGGATATGTGGAATCGTGATCACAAACATGGTTTAAAATTGTATGTGCAGCGTGTTTTTATTATGGATGAAGCTGAGCAGTTTATGCCAAATTATTTGCGCTTTGTGCGTGGATTGATTGACTCTAATGATTTACCGCTAAATATTTCGCGTGAAATTTTGCAGGATAATCGTATTACGCAAAATTTGCGTAATGCACTGACAAAACGTGTATTGCAAATGCTCGAAAAGTTGGTAAGCGATGATACTGAAAAATATCAACAATTTTGGCAACAATTTGGCCTTGCCTTAAAAGAAGGCCCTGCAGAAGATGCCAGTAATAGGGAGACAATCGCTAAATTACTGCGTTTTTCCTCTACTCATACGGGAAGCTCAGCACAAACGGTTTCTTTAGAAGATTATCTCAGCCGTATGACACAGGGTCAGGAAAAGATTTATTTCATTACCGCTGACAGTTATTCCGCTGCCAGCAGCAGCCCGCATCTGGAATTGTTTAGTAAGAAAGGAATAGAGGTTTTGTTATTGTCTGATCGTATTGACGAATGGATGATGAGTTATTTGACTGAATTTGATGGTAAGGTCTTCCAGTCAGTCAGCAAGGCTGATGAATCATTGAACAAATTAGCAGATGAAGAACATACTGAACACAAGACGACAGATGATGCCTTGGAACCCTTTATTGAACGGGTAAAAGTGTTATTGGGTGAACGCGTTAAAACAGTTCGTTTGACGCATCGATTAACGGATACGCCAGCAATTGTCACGACGGATGCCGATGGCATGAGCACTCAAATGGCAAAATTGTTTACGGCCGCGGGTCAGCAGGCACCCGAGATTAAATATATTTTTGAGATGAATCCGGATCACAATCTGGTGAAACATATCGTTGATATCAGTGATGATGTGCAGTTTTCACAATGGATTGAATTATTATTGGAGCAGGCATTGTTAGCTGAACGAGGCACCCTGGAAGATCCGAATAAGTTTATTCGTAGAATTAATCAGTTACTGCTAGCTCCTTGAGCAATACCCATCAATACTGCATTGGTTCATGGTGTTAGCTATCATGCACAATGTCCATACAAAAATGACAGGGCAGGGGGAGCCATGTAATGCGTATCATTTTGCTGGGAGCACCCGGTGCGGGTAAAGGAACTCAAGCTAAATTCATTATGGAAAGATATGGCATTCCACAAATATCGACGGGCGATATGTTACGTGCAGCGGTTAAAGCAAGCTCTGAGCTGGGTGTGACGGCGAAAAAAATGATGGATGCTGGGCAGCTGGTGGCTGACGAACTGGTGATTACCTTAGTTAATGAACGTATCAAAAAGCAGGATTGCTGTAATGGTTTTCTGTTAGATGGTTTTCCTCGTACCATTCATCAGGCAGATGCCATGACGCAAGCAGATATTCATATTGATTATGTACTGGAATTTGTCGTGCCAGATGAACTGCTTATTGAACGTACTGCCGGCCGTCGTGTGCATATGGCTTCTGGCCGTGTTTATCATGTGACCTTTAATCCACCACGTATTGCAGGAAAAGATGATATGACCGGTGAATCTTTGACCATCCGTAAGGATGATAAGGAAGAGACAGTGCGTCAACGTTTGCTTGAATACCATTGTCAAACTGTTCCATTGGTTGATTACTATCATAAAGCGGCTCGGGAAGGCCGTACGCACTACGCTAAACTGGATGGTACCCGTCCCGTATCGGAAGTGAGTTTAGCCGTGATGGCTATCCTTGGTTAGGGAAAACAGGATATGGCACAACTCAAGCCAGGCGTATTGATGGTCAATTTAGGTACGCCACAGGCACATACTACAAAGGCAGTCAAACATTATTTGGCTGAATTTTTAAGTGATCGGCGGGTTGTCGACACCACACCTTTACTGTGGCGGCCATTACTGCATGGTATCGTTTTGCCATTTCGTTCTTCTGGAGTCGCAAAACTGTATCAGTCAATATGGATGGATGAAGGTTCACCCTTATTGGTTTTCAGTCGTCGTCAACAAAAAGCACTGGCTGTACGTTTGCCCAATATTCCTGTTGAACTGGGCATGAGTTATGGCATGCCCAGCCTTGGGGATGCCATAGCAGCACTGTTAGCTCAAGATATTAATAAACTGGTCATTTTGCCATTGTATCCACAATATTCCTGTGCAACCAGCGCCGCAGTATGGGATGCAGTGGCCCATATCTT
>CAZBYB010000115.1:0-3745 GCA_964496225.1 uncultured Yersinia sp.
GCGAGGCAAAGGCCGTGAAATCCAGGCCGGTGGCCTCCTGCACCAGCTCATGCATGGTCACCCGGCGCCAGGGGGGCGTGAGATCGATCTCGGTGCCCTGGTAGCTGATCACAGTGCTGCCGCACACCTGCTGACACACGTGAGCAATCAGCTGCTCCGTGAGATCCATCATGTCGTTGTAGTCGGCATAGGCCTGGTACACCTCAATCGAGGTGAACTCAGGGTTGTGCCGCGCAGAAATTCCTTCATTACGGAAATTACGGTTAATTTCAAACACACGCTCGAAACCACCAATAATCAGACGCTTCAGATACAGCTCAGGGGCGATACGCAAATACATATCAATATCCAAAGCATTATGATGCGTCACAAACGGACGGGCCAGCGCACCACCGGGAATCATCTGCATCATGGGTGTTTCGACTTCCATAAAACCTTTTTCCATCATGAACTGGCGGATGGCAGATACTACCTGAGAACGCACTTTAAAGGTATTACGGGAGACGTCATTGGTAATCAGATCTAAATAACGTTGACGATAGCGCGCTTCCTGCTCGATAAGACCATGGAATTTATCAGGTAATGGGCGCAGTGCCTTAGTGAGCAAACGCAATTCCGTACAGTGTACAGAAAGCTCGCCTGTTTTCGTTTTAAACAATCTGCCACGTGCACCAAGAATATCACCCAAATCCCACTTCTTAAATTCCTGGTTATATCTGTCTTCAGGCAGATCATCACGGGAAACATAAAGCTGAATATGCCCACCCATGTCCTGTAAGGTGACAAATGACGCTTTACCCATAATACGGCGAGTCATCATGCGGCCAGCAACAGTGACTTCAATACCCAGTGTTGTTAATTCTGCATCTTCTCTATGACCAAACTCAGCATGCAGCCAGCTGGATATATGCTCGCGTCGAAAATCATTGGGGAAAGCATGACCTTTTTCCCTTAACGCTGCCAGTTTTTCACGACGTACCTGTAACTCGTTGTTAACTATCTGCCCAGTATCTTGTTGTTCTGACATTGTATGTCCCTATAATCCCGCTTTAAGACTCGCCTCAATGAATTTATCCAGATCACCATCCAGCACAGCTTGTGTATTACGTGTTTCTATACCTGTACGCAAATCTTTAATGCGTGCATCATCCAGCACATAAGAACGGATCTGGCTACCCCAACCGATGTCAGATTTGCTCTCTTCCAGCAATTGTTTATCAGCATTTTTTTTCTGCATTTCAAATTCATACAATTTCGCTTTTAGCTGTTTCATCGCCTGATCTTTATTTTTATGCTGGGAACGGTCATTTTGACACTGTGTGACAATATTGGTAGGAAGATGGGTAATACGTACTGCTGATTCTGTTTTATTGATATGCTGACCACCGGCGCCAGAAGCCCGATAAACATCAATGCGTAAATCTGCAGGGTTAATCTCAATCTCAATATCATCATCGATTTCAGGGTAGACAAAGGCAGAGCTGAATGAAGTATGACGACGACCGCCAGAATCAAATGGGCTTTTGCGCACCAGACGATGAACGCCCGTTTCTGTACGCAACCAACCAAAAGCATATTCACCGCTAATTTTAACGGTAGCGGATTTCAAACCTGCAACATCACCGTCTGATTCTTCAAGGAGTTCCGTTTTAAATCCCCTGGATTCCGCCCAACGCAGGTACATACGTAATAACATACTGGCCCAATCTTGGGCTTCCGTACCGCCTGAGCCAGCCTGCAAGTCCAGATAACAATTGGCATGATCATATTGCCCAGAAAACATACGACGAAACTCTAATTGGCGTAATTTTCCATCCAGTATTTCCAATTCTGCGATGGCCTCGTTAAATGTACCTGAGTCATTTACTTCAACGGCCAGTTCCAACAACCCCGACACATCTTCCAGACCCTGAACAAGCTGATCAATGGTACCGACGATCGCCTGTAAAGATGCTCGTTCTTTGCCCAAAGCCTGAGCACGTTCTGGCTCATTCCACACATCAGGCTGCTCCAGCTCTGCCCTGACTTCTTCCAGTCGCTCTTGCTTTGCATCATAGTCAAAGATACCCCCTCAGAACATCCGTTCTTGTAGAAAGATCCTGAATGCGGTTGTTTACCGGATTTATTTCAAATATCATTTTTCATGTTCTTGAGTTAAGTCGTTGAAGTGATTAGATGCCATTCGAAGTTCATGATTCTAACGGATCTGCATGACATTTTATAGCAACCTGGGGGATCACGCTGCTGTTTTACGACTGCTATCCTTTCAGGATTAACAGGCCCACAAATGCTGAATGACTAGTTGTACATGAGTATTACCGCGAAATTCATTACGATCGAGTCGGTATGCCAGCTCCACTTCCTGTACCTGAGTATCCGGCCACAACTCTGTATCAACGTTAAAGGCAATGCCGTCGAGCAAGGGTCCACCCGCTAATGGCTCAATCATCACTTTCAAATGGCGTTCGCCCACCAGACGCTGTTGCAACAAACGAAACTTACCATCAAACAGAGGTTCTGGAAAGGACTGCCCCCAAGGACCACTTTCACGCAGTAATTCAGCAAATTCCAGCGAGAATTCAGATTTTGTCAGCTCACCATCTGACCAAATGATACCTTCCAGCTGTGAAGCATCTAACCATTCACCGACCAAATCAGAAAAACACTGCTGGAATTGATCAAATCGACTCTGTTGTAGGGACAATCCGGCGGCCATGGCATGTCCACCAAATTTATCCATTAATCCTGGATGCAGGACATTGAGTCGTTCCAAGAGGTCACGTATGTGAAGGCCTGGCACTGAACGGGCAGATCCCTTAAGCATGCCTGCTCCTGAAGGCGCAAAAGCAATCACCGGGCGATGAAAACGTTCTTTAATCCGGGAAGCCAAAATCCCGACTATACCCTGATGCCACTCAGGATGATACAGGGCAAGGCCATAAGGCAGGTCGGTAGCGTTATATTCCAGTTGAGAGCATAATTGCAAGGCTTCCAACTGCATCGTTTTTTCTATTTTTCGTCGGGTATAATTCAGCCGGTCTAAATCCATGGCAATACTCCTGACGTGATCAATATCATCGCTGAGTAATAACGCAACACCCATCGACATATCGTCCAGTCTGCCAGCCGCATTTAACTTTGGAGCCAAAGTAAAACCAAGATCACGGGCCACCAATCGTCGTGCATCCAGGTTAGATACTTCCAGCAAAGCACGTATACCGGGACGACAGTAGCCAGCCCGGATACGGTTGATTCCCTGATACACGAGAATACGATTATTGGCATCTAATGGCACAACATCAGCCACCGTACCTAACGCAACCAGATCCAGCAATTCAGCTAGCCTTGGTATCACTAAAGCCCGCCGTTCAAACCAGCCGCAGGCACGTAACCCAGCACGTAATGCCAGCATAAGATAAAAAGCCACCCCCACCCCGGCTAAAGCCTGGGAAGGAAAATCACAACCCGGCAAATTCGGGTTAATGATGGCGTCAGCATCAGGCAGACTATCACCGGGTAGGTGATGATCGGTCACTATCACCTGTATACCTTTTGCCAGGGCTAGATTCACACCGTCATGAGAAGAAATGCCATTATCTACTGTAACAATAATCTGGGTACCACAGGCAGCAGCTCGTTCAATAATAGAGGGACTAAGGCCATAGCCTTCTTCGAAACGATTAGGTATCAAATAATTGACATGGGCTGCTCCCATACGGCGCAGGGCCAACACAACAAGTGCAGT
>CAZBYB010000116.1:0-3315 GCA_964496225.1 uncultured Yersinia sp.
GCAGGGATGAAGCGTATATTGGGGTGTTGGTAGATGATCTCTGTACTCTGGGCACCCAGGAACCTTACCGTATGTTTACCTCCCGGGCTGAATATCGCCTGATACTGCGTGAAGACAACGCCGATCTACGTTTGACTGAAACCGGATACCGATTGGGCTTGGTAGATGAGATACGCTGGGAACAGTACAACAAAAAAGTGGAACTGATTGAACAGGAGCGCCAGCGGTTACGGGGTATCTGGGTTCAACCTTCATCAGCACACACCGAATCTGTTAATGCCTTACTTAAATCACCCCTGTCCCGTGAAGTAAACGGCGAAGAATTGTTACGTCGGCCTGAAATAAACTATGAATTATTGACCTCCCTGGAAGTATTTTCTCCTGCTTTAGGAGAGCATAAAGCCGCAGAACAGCTTGAAATACAGATAAAATATGAAGGATACATTGCCCGTCAACAGGATGAAATTGCAAGGCAGTTGCGCAATGAAAATACATTATTACCGCAGGAAATGGACTATCATCAGATTGTTGGATTGTCGAATGAAGTGATCGTTAAATTAAACGATCATAAGCCCGCTTCCATCGGCCAGGCTTCCCGTATTTCAGGGATTACGCCTGCGGCGATATCCATTTTATTAATCTGGCTAAAAAAGCAAGGTTTGTTCAGTCGGACGGCCTGACGACACGATAGACTTCCTGCAGAACGCGATTGCGAGAAAAGTCAGTGCGCTGCCTGAGGTGTTTGAATCTTCATGTACTACGTATTTTCCGGTGTTACCCTTTCAATTTCCAGCCCGAGAGGTTTTGGTGTTAAGGCGCTTAGAATCATTGCTCGCTGCTGCTCGTATTGAATTAACGGATCAGCAAAAACAACAGTTACTGGGCTATATAGCCTTATTGCACAAATGGAATCAGGTTTACAATTTAACGTCTGTGAATGATCCGCAACAGATGCTGACTCGCCATATTCTGGATAGCATTGTGGTTAATATTCATTTGAAAGGTAAACGTTTTATTGATATCGGAACAGGACCAGGGCTTCCTGGGGTACCGCTGGCGATTGTACGGCCCGAGTCTGAGTTCACCTTACTCGATAGTTCAGGAAAGCGTGTTCGTTTCCTGCGCCAGGTTCAATATGAACTTAAACTAAAAAATATCATACCGGTACAAAGCCGGGTTGAAGATTATGTTTCAGATTTTGATGGGGTGATCAGCCGTGCTTTTGCCTCCTTGCAAGATATGGTTTCATTGTGCCGACATTTGATTACAAAACCGCAGTGCTGTTTTTATGCCCTTAAAGGGGTAAGACCGGATGATGAACTTGTTGTTTTACCTGAAGAAATAAGGTTAGATAAAATAATCAGGTTGCATGTTCCCGGGCTGAATGCTGAACGGCATTTGGTTATTCTTGAATACCCTGCATCCGTAACCACCGAAAAAATCCCTACCTGTTAAAAAATAAAGATTTATTGAATGAAAGTGAAATAATTTTTACATTTTTACTACTTATATATTGAATTCATTCAGATGGTCCGTATAATTTGCCAGTTTTGCTGTGATCTGGATTCTTGGATGAGTTACAGTCAGTATGATTGGTATTTTATATCAATAGCAGAAAAAGAATTTTCATTGAGTTAAGTTATATCGCGCTGATTTAGTAATGTTTTTATATAAGAGTCATTGTAATTTGCTGTAATTAACGGATAACATAAATAGGATTGTCCTGTTTAACGGCCAAATTAAGGTAAAAAGCATCATGTCATCAAAAGGAGAAATCGTTAATCCTAGGGACTATATAAGCCATCATCTGAGTAACCTTCAGGTAGATCTGCGTACCCTGGAATGGGTTGATCCCAGCTCAAGTGGTCCTGAAACCTTCTGGGTGCTAAACGTTGATTCTGTATTTTTCTCTGTTTTACTAGGGCTGATTTTTCTACTTATCTTTAAGCGGGTCGCTGGAAATGTAACTCGTGGCGTACCGGGTAAACTTCAGACTGCCGTTGAATTAATTATCGGTTTTATCGACAGTAACGTGCGTGAAATGTATCAAGGTAAGAGTCAAATGATTGCGCCGCTGGCATTGACGGTGTTTGTCTGGGTTTTTCTGATGAACTTGATGGATTTGTTGCCAATTGATTTATTGCCTTACATTGGTGAGCGTGTTTTTGGCTTACCTGCCCTGCGTGTAGTACCTACGGCAGATGTAAGTATTACTCTGTCCATGGCATTGGGTGTTTTCTTTTTGATTCTGTTTTACAGCATAAAAATAAAAGGCATAACAGGCTTCATTAAAGAATTAACACTACAGCCTTTCAGCCATCCCATGTTTATTCCCGTTAATCTGATACTGGAAGTTGTTGGTTTGCTATCTAAACCGGTATCACTTGGTTTGCGCTTGTTTGGTAATATGTATGCGGGTGAACTGGTTTTTATCCTGATCGCTGCTTTGTTACCTTGGTGGTCACAGTGGTTTCTGAATGTCCCTTGGGCTATGTTCCATATACTGGTTATTACGTTGCAGGCCTTTATTTTCATGGTGCTAACGATTGTCTATCTTGCTATGGCATCGGAAAAACACTGATTTTTTTATTTTATTGAATCTTTAACTGTAAACAAACCTGGAGACTGTCATGGAAAACATGAGTATGAACATGAATGTGGATATGCTGTACATGGCTGCAGCTCTAATGATGGGTTTGGCTGCCATCGGTGCTGCAATTGGTATCGGTATGTTGGGGGGGAAATTTTTGGAAAGTGCGGCACGTCAACCGGATTTAACACCGTTGCTGCGTACACAGTTTTTTATTGCCATGGGTTTGCTTGATGCTATCCCGATGATTACTGTTGGTATGGGTCTGTATGTTATGTTTGCTGTGGCATAACAACAGGCAGATAGCAAGAAAGTAACACATTCCTGAAGTTACACTGACCATTAATTTTTAAAGAGATACTGTGCTGTGAACCTTAATGCAACCATCCTTGGTCAGACTATCGCTTTTATCCTGTTTGTGCTGCTCTGTATGAAGTTCGTATGGCCACCTATCATGGCTGCCATTGAGAAACGTCAGAAAGAAATTGCTGATAGTCTCTCTTTTGCAGAACAGGCCAAAAAGGACTTGGACATGGCACAAATCAGTGTGATTGACCAGTTGAATCAAGCCAAAGCGCAGGCTCAGGTACTTATTGAGCAGGCTAATAAGCGTAAAGCTCAGATACTTGATGAAGCTAAAACTGAAGCAGAACAGGAGCGTAATAAAATTGTCGCTCAGGCATGGTCTGAAATCGATACTGAACGTAAACGTGTTCATCAGGAGT
>CAZBYB010000117.1:0-3257 GCA_964496225.1 uncultured Yersinia sp.
CATAAAATCGGTGAAGTTCATGATGGTGCCGCGACGATGGACTGGATGGAACAAGAGCAGGAACGTGGGATCACGATTACCTCTGCGGCGACGACGTGCTTTTGGTCTGGAATGGCCAAACAGTTTGAACCGCATCATATTAATATTATTGATACGCCTGGGCACGTTGATTTTACTATCGAAGTAGAACGTTCCATGCGAGTTCTCGATGGTGCAGTGATGGTCTACTGTTCGGTGGGTGGTGTTCAACCGCAGTCTGAAACGGTATGGCGTCAAGCTAATAAATATAAGGTGCCGCGTATCGCTTTTGTGAATAAAATGGACCGTATGGGCGCCAATTATCTGCGTGTTGTGGAACAACTCAGAACGCGTTTGGCTGCAAATCCCGTGCCCATTCAGCTGGCGATTGGCGCAGAAGAGCAGTTTACTGGCGTTGTTGATTTGATCAAGATGAAGGCCATTAAATGGAATGAATCTGATCAAGGAGTGACGTTCGAGTATGAAGATATTCCTACTGAAATGCTAGAGCTGGCTACCCAGTGGCGTGAAAATTTGCTTGAATCAGCTGCTGAAGTTTCAGAAGAGTTGATGGATAAATATTTAAGTGGTGAAGAACTGACGGAAGTCGAAATTAAAAAAGCGTTGCGCCAGCGTGTGTTGAGGAATGAAATCCTTCCAGTTACGTGCGGTTCTGCCTTTAAAAATAAAGGAGTTCAGGCCATGCTGGATGCGGTTATTGAGTATCTACCGGCACCTACTGATGTTGAAGCTATCAATGGTATGTTAAATGATGGCAAGGATACTCCTGCTGTACGTCATTCCAGTGATAAAGAGCCTTTTTCTGCACTGGCTTTTAAGATTGCGTCAGATCCATTTGTGGGTAATCTGACTTTCTTTCGTGTTTATTCCGGTGTGGTGAGCTCGGGCGATACTGTTTTTAATTCTGTCAAAGATAGACGCGAGCGTTTTGGCCGCATTGTTCAAATGCATGCCAATAAGCGTGAAGAAATCAAAGAAGTGCATGCGGGTGATATCGCTGCTGCTATTGGTTTGAAGGATGTCACTACAGGCGACACGCTGTGCGATCAGACTAATCCCATTATCCTGGAACGTATGGAGTTTCCTGAGCCTGTTATCTCTGTTGCCGTTGAGCCAAAAACTAAGGCTGATCAAGAAAAAATGGGTATTGCTCTCGGGCGTCTGGCGCAGGAAGACCCTTCATTTCGCGTATGGACTGACGAAGAATCAGGCCAAACGATCATTGCGGGTATGGGGGAATTACACTTGGAGATCCTGGTTGATCGTATGCGCCGTGAATTTAATGTAGAGGCGAATGTTGGTAAGCCTCAGGTGGCTTATCGCGAAACGATCCGTAATTCTATTGAACAGGAAGGTAAATTTGTGCGTCAGTCTGGTGGCCGTGGGCAATTCGGCCATGTCTGGCTGCGTATTGAACCTATGGAACCTGGCGGAAAGGGCTATGAATTCATTAATGAAATTGTTGGTGGTGTTGTTCCAAAGGAATATATTCCTGCTATTGATAAAGGTGTTCAGGAACAACTGAAAAATGGTGTTCTTGCGGGTTACCCCATTGTTGATGTTCGCGTTGCTGTTTTCGATGGTTCTTATCATGAAGTTGACTCATCTGAAATGGCGTTCAAGATAGCAGGTTCCATCGCTTTTAAAGAAGGTTTTATGAAGGCGAAACCTGTTTTATTGGAGCCCATCATGAAAGTTGAGGTTGAAACACCTGAAGACTATATGGGTGATGTGATCGGAGATTTGAACCGTCGTCGCGGTATGATAGAAGGTATGGAAGACACCGCCAGCGGTAAGACAGTTCAGGCTCAAGTACCCTTGTCTGAAATGTTTGGTTATGCTACCGATCTACGTTCTCAGACTCAAGGTCGTGCTTCTTACTCTATGGAGTTTTTGAAATATAACGAAGCACCAAATAATATCGCTCAGGCGATTATTGAGGCTCGCAAGTCTCAATAGGCTTTAGAGTTTAATTCAATTCTGAACTCTCTCCTGAAAAGTTCAGTAATGCACATAAAGTAAGGAATATAGCCGTGTCTAAAGAAAAATTTGAACGAAAAAAGCCCCATGTAAACGTAGGTACAATAGGCCACGTAGACCATGGTAAAACGACGCTGACCGCAGCAATTACAACTGTACTGGCAAAGAGATACGGTGGTAATGCGCGCGCGTTCGACCAGATTGACAATGCTCCGGAAGAAAAGGCCAGAGGTATCACGATAAACACGTCGCACGTGGAATATGATACACCGTCTCGTCATTATGCCCATGTTGACTGCCCGGGTCATGCTGACTATGTGAAGAACATGATAACGGGTGCAGCGCAGATGGACGGAGCAATTCTGGTGGTGGCAGCGACAGATGGTCCAATGCCACAGACAAGGGAGCATATTCTACTGGGCCGTCAGGTAGGTGTTCCGTACATAGTGGTATTTTTGAACAAATGCGACATGGTGGACGATGAAGAGCTGCTGGATCTGGTGGAGATGGAAGTACGTGAACTGTTATCGCAGTACGAATTTCCGGGAGATGATACGCCGGTGGTACGTGGTTCAGCGTTGAAGGCACTGGAAGGTGACGCGAATTGGGAAGAAAAAATCGTTGAGCTGGCAGCACATCTGGACAGTTACATCCCACAACCGGAGCGTGCGATAGACAGGCCATTTTTGTTGCCGATAGAAGATGTGTTTTCAATATCTGGCCGGGGTACAGTGGTGACAGGCCGGGTTGAGAGAGGTATTGTCAAGGTGGGAGAAGAGGTGGAAATCGTGGGTATTGTTGATACCACGAAGACGACCTGCACGGGAGTGGAAATGTTCCGTAAGCTGCTGGATGAAGGGCGTGCGGGGGAAAACGTGGGCGTACTGCTGAGGGGCATAAAGCGCGAGGACATACAGCGTGGTCAGGTGTTGTCAAAGCCGGGCAGCATAAAGCCGCACAGGAAGTTTGAATCAGAGGTTTATGTGCTGAGCAAGGAAGAAGGTGGACGACATACGCCATTTTTTAAGGGTTACCGTCCACAGTTTTACTTTCGTACCACGGATGTGACGGGGACGATAGAGTTGCCGGAGGGTATGGAGATGGTGATGCCGGGTGATAACATAAAAATAACGGTGACACTGATTAACCCGATTGCGATGGATGAAGGTCTGCGATTTGCCATTCGGGAAGGTGGCCGTACGGTAGGTGCCGGGGTCGTCGCTAAAATTTTAGAATAA
>CAZBYB010000118.1:0-1868 GCA_964496225.1 uncultured Yersinia sp.
GATATGTGCGGGGCTGCCAGTGTTTATGGTGTCATGTGTGTACTGGCGCAATTACGGTTACCACTGAATGTGACTGGTATTATGGCGGGTTGTGAGAATATGCCTGACGGCCGGGCATATCGGCCGGGAGATATCTTAACTACGCTGTCCGGTCAAACCGTTGAAGTTCTTAACACCGATGCAGAAGGTCGTCTGGTGTTGTGCGATGCGTTAACCTACGTTGAACGCTTTGATCCCGAACTGGTGATTGATATTGCAACATTAACGGGTGCCTGCGTCATAGCTTTGGGTCATCAGATGACCGGTCTGATGTCGAACCATAATCCACTTGCTCACGAGTTACTCACCGCTTCTGAACAAGCCGGTGATCGTGCATGGCGTCTGCCGTTGGGTGAAGAATACGACGAACAACTTGATTCTCATTTTGCCGATATGGCAAACAGCGGTGGTCGCCCTGCTGGTGCTATCACTGCAGGTTGCTTCCTGGCACGCTTTACCGGTAAATACCATTGGGCACATCTGGATATCGCCGGAACGGCTTGGCGCCGGGGTAAAAATAAAGGTGCCACCGGGCGTCCGGTAGCACTGTTGGCACAATTCTTGTTAAACCGTGCCGGACACAATGATGATGACTAGCTGTGAACTAAATGAGGATAATGTACTTTTGCGTCCTGAACCTGAAAATGTGATGAAAAAGGCTACCTTTTATCTTCTTAAACCGCAGAGCTTACCCGGTGATATAACGCAGCAGGAAACGCTAGCGTGTGAACTTGCCGCCATCCACTGGCGGGCAGGTAAACATGTCTTGATTGCCTGTATAAGCCAGCAACAGGCACAGCAACTGGATGAAGTACTCTGGCAACGGGCTGGTGAATTTGTGCCTCATAATCTGGCAGGGGAAGGTCCCAGGCAGGGTGCACCGGTGGAGCTCGCCTGGCCGACAAGGCGTACCTGTGTCCCCCGTGATGTGTTGATCAGCCTGTTACCCACATGTGCGGATTTTGCCAGTGCCTTTCATGAAGTGATAGACTTTGTGCCCTATGAAGCAACATTAAAACAATTGGCGCGCGAACGCTATAAGTCCTATCGCAGCGTCGGTTTTCACCTGATCACCGCACCAGCACCTACAGACTGAATTTAAGAATAACATGGAAAAAATATCTGCTCATCTTGCCCCCACCACCGCCACACTTGACAAGATTTACGAACCACAGCAAATAGAACAAAAACTGTATGCCTGGTGGGAACAACAGGGCTATTTTAAACCCCATGGCGACGCCAGCCAGGACAGTTTCTGTATCATGATTCCACCGCCTAATGTGACCGGTAGTTTGCATATGGGCCATGCTTTCCAGCACACCATTATGGATATCATGATCCGCTACCAGCGTATGCAGGGGAAAAATACACTCTGGCAGGCCGGCACCGATCATGCCGGTATTGCAACGCAGATGCTGGTGGAACGCAAGATAGCTGCAGAAGAAGGTAAAACCCGTCAGGATTATGGCCGTGACGCCTTCATCGATAAAATATGGCAATGGAAAACACAATCCGGTAATAGCATAACGCGTCAGATGCGTCGTTTGGGGAGTTCTGTAGACTGGGAGCGCGAACGTTTTACCCTGGACGATGGCCTGTCTCATGCGGTAAAAGAGGTTTTTATCCATCTGTATCAGGAAGGCTTAATCTACCGTGGCAAACGTCTGGTAAACTGGGATCCCACGTTGTGCACAGCCATTTCTGATTTAGAAGTAGAAAACCGTGAAACCCAAGGTTCCATGTGGTACCTGCGTTACCCACTGGCTGATGGGGTAAAAACAGCCGAGGGTGCCGATTATCTGACAGTGGCAACCACGCGTCCTGAAACG
>CAZBYB010000118.1:1878-3183 GCA_964496225.1 uncultured Yersinia sp.
TGGGTGATACCGCTGTTGCTGTCAACCCCGCGGATCCCCGTTACAGCACGGTGATCGGTAAAGCGGTTATCCTGCCGTTAACGGGTCGCCGTATTCCTGTGCTGGGCGATGAGCATGCTGATATGACCAAAGGTACCGGTTGCGTTAAGATCACGCCAGCACACGATTTTAACGATTATGAAGTGGGTAAACGCCACGGGTTACCCATGATCAACATCCTGACATTTGAAGGGAACATTCGCAGCGACGCTGAAGTGTTCAATAGCCACGGAGAAATCAGCGACAGCTATGACCGTGCCATCCCGGTTAAATTTCGTGGCCTGGCGCGTTTTGCCGCCCGTCAAGCTGTGGTGGATGAATTTGAACAACTGGGCCTGCTGGCCGCTGTTAAAGCACATGATCTCATCCTGCCTTATGGCGATCGCAGCGGTGTGATCATTGAACCCATGTTAACAAATCAGTGGTATGTGCGCACCGCACCGCTGGCAGAAGTAGCCATTAACGCCGTTGAACAGGGTGAGATTCAATTTGTCCCCAAGCAGTATGAAAATATGTATTATTCCTGGATGCGTGATATTCAGGACTGGTGCATCTCGCGCCAGCTATGGTGGGGTCACCGTATTCCTGCCTGGTACGATGGGCAAGGCCACGTTTATGTCGGTCGTAGCGAAGAACAAGTCCGTCTGGAAAATCATCTGAGTGCGGCCATCAGTCTGCGTCAGGATGAGGATGTACTGGATACCTGGTTTTCCTCGGCACTATGGACCTTTTCCACGCTGGGCTGGCCAGAAAAGACGCCAGCACTTAACACATTTCACCCGACCAACCTGCTTGTCAGCGGTTTTGACATCATTTTTTTCTGGATTGCACGCATGATCATGCTGACCATGCACCTCATCAAAGATGAACAGGGTAAACCGCAGATCCCCTTCAGGACAGTTTACATCACGGGTTTGATCCGTGATGAAGAAGGGCAAAAAATGTCCAAATCAAAGGGTAATGTTCTTGATCCCTTGGATATGATCGAAGGTATTTCTCTGCAGGCGCTGTCAGAAAAACGCACCGATCATATGATGCAACCCCAGCTGGCTGACAGAATCCGTAAACGTACTGCAAAACAGTTTCCACAGGGGATTGAACCTTACGGCACTGATGCACTACGTTTCACACTGGCAGCCTTGGCCTCAACTGGCCGGGATATTCACTGGGACATGAAGCGTCTGGAGGGCTATCGTAATTTTTGTAATAAACTGTGGAACGCCAGCCGGTTTATCTTAATGCATACGGAACAACAGGATTGTGGGC
>CAZBYB010000119.1:0-3182 GCA_964496225.1 uncultured Yersinia sp.
AACCTCGGTCTCTGGCCATTTGGGACGCGCAGTTTGGCGATTTCGCTAACGGTGCTCAGGTGGTTATCGACCAGTTCATCAGTTCAGGTGAGCAAAAATGGGGCCGTATGTGTGGACTGGTGATGTTATTACCCCATGGCTATGAAGGCCAGGGGCCGGAACACTCATCAGCCCGCCTGGAACGCTACTTACAGTTATGTGCTGAACAAAACATGCAAGTCTGTATTCCTTCTACGCCCGCTCAGGTATACCACATGTTGCGTCGTCAGGTGTTGCGTGCCATGCGTCGTCCTTTGATAGTCATGTCACCAAAATCACTGTTGCGCCATCCACTTGCTGTCTCATCCCTTGAGGAATTGGCCAACGGCTATTTCCAGCCCGCCATTGGCGAGATTGATGAACTGGATGCGCAGGCTGTTAAACGGGTAGTGATCTGTTCCGGAAAAATCTACTATGATTTGCTGGAACAACGTCGTAAAAATAAACAAAAAGATATCGTGATTGTACGTATAGAACAATTATATCCCTTTCCTCATCAGGCTGTTCAGGCAGTCCTTGAGCCCTATTCCCATGTACATGATTTTGTCTGGTGTCAGGAAGAGCCTTTGAATCAGGGCGCCTGGTATTGTAGCCAGCATAATTTTCGTGAGGTGATCCCGTTTGGTGCATCCCTGCGCTATGTTGGGCGTCCAGCTTCTGCTTCTCCTGCCGTTGGTTATCTATCGGTACATCAACAGCAGCAGCGGGATCTGGTTAATGATGCACTGAATGTTGAATAAGTATAAGGATGGAAAATGAGTGGCATAGATATTCTGGCTCCTGATCTCCCTGAATCGGTAGCCGATGCGGCTGTTGTTGTCTGGCATAAAAAACCCGGCGATGCTGTTGTGCGTAATGAAATACTCGTTGAAATTGAAACGGATAAAATCGTGCTGGAAGTTCCCGCCAGTGTAACCGGGATACTGGAAGCGATCCTGGAGGATAAAGGTGCCACGGTCGTTTCGCGTCAGGTTCTGGGCCACATTAGGCCAACCAGTGCGGCCACATCTGACATGATCAACAAAAATCTCATTCAGGAACCCGTACTTGATACTTCGAATCAGGAAGATGAAACCAGTGATGCGCTTAGCCCCGCCATACGTCGTCTGATTGCAGAACACGGTTTAGATGCGAATCTGATCAAAGGGAATGGTGCTGGTGGTCGGATTACCAGAAAAGATATCGATCAGCATTTATCGAATCAGCCCCTGTCTGACAAACAACAGACGATGGCCGGTATTGCTGCCCCGCAGATTGATCCTGTCGCAGGCAGTCGTAGCGATAAGCGCGTTCCCATGACACGTTTACGTAAGCGTGTCGCCGAACGCCTGCTGGAAGCTAAAAATAGTACCGCCATGCTTACAACTTTCAATGAAGTTAACATGAAACCCATCATGGAGTTGCGCAAACGGTACGGTGAGGTATTTGAAAAACGTCACGCTGTACGACTGGGTTTTATGTCTTTTTATATCAGAGCGGTGGTTGAAGCCTTAAAACGTTATCCTGAAATCAATGCTTCCATTGATGGTGAAGAGGTAGTCTATCGCAATTACTTTGATATTAGTATTGCGGTCTCCACGCCGCGTGGTCTGGTAACGCCCGTATTGCGTGATGCAGATACCCTGAGTATGGCGGATATTGAGAAGCGTATCAAAGAATTAGCCATTAAGGGCCGCGATGGAAAACTCACCGTTGAAGAATTAACGGGTGGTAATTTTACCATTACCAATGGCGGTGTCTTTGGATCATTAATGTCCACACCGATCATTAACCCACCACAAAGTGCCATTTTAGGTATGCATGCCATTTTGGATCGTCCTATGGCATTTGAGGGTCAAGTGATTATCCTGCCTATGATGTATCTGGCACTCTCTTATGATCACCGTCTTGTTGACGGTCGTGAATCCGTTAGTTATCTGCTGACAGTGAAAGAAATGCTGGAAGATCCTGTGCGTTTGTTATTAGACATCTAACAACACTGTATACGGTAGTGTCGTTCTCACTGCAGGCATGCTTTTGTCTGTGGTAGGTTTTTTCTCTTTTTTAGATTCAACAATGGATATGGCATCATGAATTTACATGAATATCAGGCAAAACAACTGTTTGCCCGGTATGGCTTACCGGTACCAACCGGTTATGTCTGTACCACTGCACGTGAAGCAGAAGAAGCAGCATCTAAAATTGGCACAGGCTCATGGGTAGTGAAATGTCAGGTTCATGCGGGTGGCCGTGGTAAAGCAGGCGGTGTGGAATTACTGCAAAAAAAAGAAGACATCCGTGCTTTTGCTGAGCTCTGGTTGGGAGCCAATCTGGTCACTTACCAGACAGACAGTCAGGGACAACCGGTGCATCAGATTTTGGTAGAAGCAGCGACTGATATTGAGCAGGAGCTTTATTTGGGTGCGGTTGTTGATCGTACCAGCCAGCGCATTGTATTTATGGCGTCTGTTCAAGGCGGTGTTGAAATTGAAAAAGTGGCTGCAGAAACACCAGAACTGATCCACAGGGTTACCTTGGATCCTCTGACGGGGCCACAGCCTTATCAGGGTCGTGAGTTAGCCTTTAAACTGGGACTACGTGGTAAGCAGGTAGGTCAGTTCAGCAAAATTTTCATGGGACTGGGCACCTTATTCCTTGCCCGTGATCTGACACTGGTTGAGATAAACCCCTTGGTTATTACCCGACAGGGTGATTTGATTTGCCTGGATGGTAAATTAAATATCGATGCAAATGCCTTATTCCGTCAGCCTGAGATGCGTGAAATGCGTGATCCAAGCCAGGAAGATTTGCGTGAAGCCGAAGCGGCGCAGTGGGAACTCAGTTATGTTGCGCTCAATGGTAATATCGGTTGTATGGTCAATGGTGCGGGTCTTGCCATGGGTACCATGGATATCATCAAATTGCAGGGAGGTGAGCCGGCTAACTTTCTTGATGTGGGTGGCAGCGCAACCAGAGAGCGTGTGACAGAGGCATTTAAAATTATTCTGTCCGATAATAAGGTTAAAGCTGTTTTAGTCAATATTTTTGGTGGTATTGTGCGTTGTGATTTAATTGCCGATGGCATTCTGAGTGCCATCGTACAAGTAGGTGTTAAGGTGCCAGTGGTCGTGCGCCTTGAAGGGAATAACGCTTCGTTGGGTGCA
>CAZBYB010000120.1:0-3053 GCA_964496225.1 uncultured Yersinia sp.
AAGCGCGTTCTCCCGATTCAAAAAATCCGATGGCATGCAAGAGGCGCGTATTGATCAAGACCAGATCCCCGACGTTTGGGAAAATTTCGACCGGTGGTCCCATCCGGTCACGAGGATCAGCGCCGGGCTTAATCGCAATGGCCTGTTCAATCAAGGGTAACAGTAATTGGGCCAGTGCGCTAAAAACCGGGACGACAACGGAATTACCAAACTGCCGGTAGGCTTGAGTATCCGAAACCGGAATACGAAAAGAATCCCCCCCGGGCGCTTCAAACCCCATTAAGCGTGCACATTCTCTTGGCGTCAGACGGCGCGGACGTCTCATTTGATTTTGTGCATCATTAAAATCTACTTCTCCTGTTACTTTATCCCATCCACGGTCAATCAAAATTTCAGAACCATCCTTGTGATAACGCGCCGACAGTGTCCGGGCCATGCTGTTACTATCCTTGGGATCAATCAAACCGTACCCAAATCCATTACCCTTTGCCTGGTGCTTTTTCGCATAAAAATACAGATAGCGCCATAATTGTGGTGTCAGCAGATATTTTTCATCCACGACGGGCTCCAATAATTCATTAAACGTGGGTACCCTGGCGGGAAAATAGCGCTTGATATCCCGGAGCGTGAAGCCATGATGAAGATTAAAATCCCGCCGCAGCCCCACTAATACGATGCGTTCACGGTGCTGCGGTAAAAAATGTCGGGCATCGATAATTTTGGGATCATCCTTATCTTTGTTGTCGACATCTGCTACCGCATAACCCAGTTCATCGAGCGCCTCTGTGATAATACGAAAGGTCTTCCCTTTATCGTGGCTCTTCAGGTGTTTGACATTTTCCAGCACAAAAATGGCAGGTTTTTTTGTGGCAATAATTCTGGCGACATCGAAAAACAAGGTTCCCTGAATATCACAATCAAATCCGTGGGCACGTCCCAATGCATTCTTCTTTGAAACCCCGGCAAGAGAAAACGGCTGACAGGGAAAACCTGCCAGCAGGACATCATGATCGGGAATACCACCCTCAATATACTCACGGGCTGTTTCATCAGAGATATCAGTCTGTGCACTGCAGGTTATTTCACGAATATCAGTATTAAATTTATGCGCCGTCGACACGTTGTACCAGTTTGCTTTATAGGTACGTAATGCATATTTATTCCATTCGCTGGTAAACACACAGCACCCACCGATGGTTTCAAATCCTTTACGTATGCCCCCAATACCGGCAAATAAATCGATAAAACGAAATTTATAGTGGGGATGATGTGGAGACGGTTGAGGGAGCAGGGTGTGCAATATCCCCATTTCTGCAGTCGTTAACAACCTGGATTGAGTCTGGCAATGGGACCAGTGTTTCAATGAGTCACGCGTCCATTCACACTGACTAACCCTGCTCAATACTTCGGCAATTTTTTTGAGGTCATAGATCTCAAGCAGTTGCTGAATCAGTTTTCTTTGTTGTTGTACTATCACCTGTTCCTGCACTGTCAGTCCGGTTATTTAACTACCCCGCCCATTTCAATGCACCAGGTACACCACAAGAACATTGTTATTAACATGATAAGGTCGGTCTGCTTTTTTACCACAAGCGCATCAATAAACCAAAAAATAATGACTGATTATCCCTGTAATTTTTTATACACACCGGTATTTTTAACATTTTATCAACAAAATAGTAGAACTGTGTGCCAACCAGCAGATTTATCACAATAAAACAGGTTATATTATCCCTGATAAAAACCCTATCATACCTTTGCGGTAAGCGTCTGTTCTGAATTTCGCATAAAATAAGATAAGGCAAACCAGGAAAAAACGGCGTTTACTGCCATAGCCAAATGAACATGTTAAGCCAGATTTTAAAAAAGTATCCTCAATGTACAGCAGACCCCAAACAGATTTGTGGATAATGAGCAGGTTCCAGAACAAGGATTCTATTTGGAAAGCTTGTTAAAATTGCCTGTGATCAGTGAACATAGGATCAGGATCCTGCAAATAACAGATACTCATCTTTTTGCCGACAGGCATCAGGATTTGCTGGGTGTGCAAACCTGTCACAGCTATCATGCCGTACTTGATGCGATTCTTGCACAACAGTATCCTTTTGATCTCGTTGTTGCCACCGGCGATCTTGCTCAAGATCAATCCCTGACGGCATACCAACATTTTGCCAAAGGCGTTGCACGTTTATCGGTACCCTGTGTCTGGCTACCCGGCAATCATGATGTGCAACCCATCATGACCACCGCACTGATACAGTCAGGTCTTCCTTCATCAAAACACATTTTATTGGGTCATCACTGGCACATCATTTTACTGGACAGCCATGTACCTGGTGTACCTTATGGCAAATTAAGTGACCCTCAGCTTACATGGATGGAACACTGCTTACTGGCTTACCCGCAACGGTATGTCCTGATATTACTTCATCATCATCTTGGGTCATCCGGGTGTTTATGGTTAGATCAACACAGTTTGCAAAATGCCCATCAACTGGCTGAAATCCTGATGCGCTATTCCACCGTCAATACACTGGTATGTGGGCATATTCATCAGGAAATGGACTATGACTGGCATGGTTTACGTTTGCTTGCCAGCCCTTCCACTTGTGTACAATTTAAACCTCATTGCACAAATTTTACTCTTGACATTCTGTCTCCCGGGTGGCGTTACCTTGATTTACTGCCCCACGGCAAAATTGAAACACATGTTCATCGTTTAGCTGGCGATGCGTTTATCCCGCACACAAACCCGGAGGGTTATTGATGGCACTTTTACTATACCTTCATGGTTTTAACAGTTCTCCCGAGTCCAAAAAAGCAGTGACACTGAAAGATTGGTTGCAAAAACATTATCCTGAAATCGATATGTTAGTTCCCTGCATCCCTCCCTACCCTACCTCCGCGATCGCACTGCTTGAAGACATCGTAAGAGCAGGGCAATTATCGGGTATCATTGGCACTTCCCTTGGCGGTTATTACGCGACCTGGTTATCACAAAAATTCCGCTTACCGACAGTAGTGATAAATCCTGCAGTACGACCTTTTGAATG
>CAZBYB010000121.1:0-1099 GCA_964496225.1 uncultured Yersinia sp.
CCCCTGCCGCCGACAGACACAAACCCGATAGCATGCCTTCCGCCACAGGGTATGAGGGCTGCTACATTAACAACAATGCCCGCAGAAGAACGACCACAGGTTCCCGGTACCCAATTTTCCCTGACAGACCGGACACCGATCAGTCCATGGTACCTTTTCAGACAGCTATCCCGGAACATGGCCCATGATCGCCCCGCACCCGTGCTGACGACTGTAGCAAGTGAGTTTCTGTTACCACTTACAAACCACAGTACCTGTCCCACGGTAGCATTCAAGCCGGCAATGCCCACACAACCAGTGACCATACACAAGGCTCTTGCCGTCGATCAGCAACTGCCTCAGTTTCAACGTAAATCGCTATTCCACTCTGTCACAGGTACCCCCCCAATGACATACCCTGATGTGATAGCACCGATTACAGGAACTGAAAAATCAATAACCGTGCATGATCTGGCATCCATACCCTTTACCCCACCGCAACAAACAGCAGAAAATACTGTTCCTGCTGAACCCGTTCCCCGGCTTTCTGGTTCAGAGGCAGCCAGCACTGGCATCAGTGGGGTTCACCATGGGCAATTTGCGCTGAAAAACGACAGTTTATTCCCAGCCTTGAGCCCACCACAGCTCACCAGGCTTATTGAAGACCTAGCCGTCCAAATCCATACCACCGTCACCAGGGAGAGCTCCCATGTACAGTGTCAAATTATCTTGCCGGCACTTGGCATATTAAAAATCAATATCAATTCACAGGCCGGTGAACTCTGGATCGCGATACAGGCACTCCCTGAAATCCAAAAACAGCTGGGCCGCTTACATCACGAACTCCGTGAACGATTACAGAGACTGCATAGCGCCCATACTATCAGGCTAAATTTTGGCAACCCACTTGATTTTGAGCAGGGCTCACACCAAGACCATAATTTGTATGATGAGCAGGAGTATCCTTGATACTTAAGGTGCAATTCCCTTCAATTTCCCTGGAAGAATGGCAACTTTGCCGACAGTTAAGCGATCGAAAAACACAGTATGGTTGGCAGAATATCCAGGCAGATTTAGCAACAGGTTTGCCGCCTGACAGTATCGATTTGCAACTGCGTGT
>CAZBYB010000121.1:1109-2971 GCA_964496225.1 uncultured Yersinia sp.
CTGCGTGTACACTGGCAGGGCCAGGCCCTGAATCTACTGTGCCACCAGAGTGTACTGGCACAGTGGCTGGCACCTCAACTTCAGGAAGCAGCCTTAATGAGCTTGCCAGAACCCTTGTTACTGGCACTGCTAGAACAAGAAAGTACGGGGCTACCCATCGTTTGGGATGGTATCATCTCAGAACCTGTGACGACCAGACAACATACGCTCAGCATTCAACTGACGCGGGGAACCGACATACTTCTCTTCTGGTTGCTACAGGTACCAGAATCCCTGCTGGCTCAACTGGACAGACGCCCCCTGGCTAAACGCCTGCCAGTGCCACTAATACTGTCACTGCAACTGGATAGAATATTACTTCCTTTATCTCAGCTGAAAAATCTGGAACACGGTGATGTACTGTTACTCAATGAAAGTCTGACTACAGAAACCCCTTTGCTGGGTGTCGTTCTTGGATACCCGTGGTGTTTTCTTCGCCTTCATCAATCAACCCTGGAAGTGACTGCCATGCATCATCCACATCCCCCCATTGAACAGGAACAACAGATCAAGAACATTGATGAATTACCTGTTGATATTAGTTTTGAAGTAGGTCGCAAGACCTTGGATCTACACAGTTTATCACACCTGCAACCCGGCTCATTGATCGATCTGGGCTGCCCACCTGACGGTGAAGTTCGTATCCTGGTCCAGCAACGCTGCCTGGGAATGGGTCGTCTGGTCAATATCCAGAATCGTCTGGGTATCCAGGTGGTGAGTATCTTGCCGGACAGCCATTTATGATACAGCTTCCTGATGAAATTGATCTCATCGTTGCTCTGGCCCTGGTTGCTATGATCCCTTTTATTGCCGTGATGGCTACCGCTTTCGTTAAAATTGCTGTGGTATTCTCGCTGCTACGTAATGCCCTTGGCGTACAACAGATTCCACCCAATATGGCCATGTATGGACTGGCGATTATTCTGACACTCTACATCATGGCGCCCGTGGGTTTTGCCATCCAGGATTATTTAAAAACGCATGACGTTAACCTCAATGAAAGTGAAACAATCGCGCAATTTATTAATGAAGGTATGGCGCCGTACCGCACATTTCTTAAACAACACACGCGACCCGTTGAACATCACTTCTTTATGGACAGTACACGTAAAATCTGGCCTGAAAAATACGCCAACCGGTTGGAATCTGATAGCCTGCTGATTCTATTACCTGCATTTACCGTCAGTGAACTGACCCGGGCCTTTGAAGTCGGTTTCCTTATCTATTTACCCTTTATCGCTATTGATCTCATTATCTCTAATATTCTACTTGCCATGGGGATGATGATGGTTTCACCCATGACCCTGTCCTTGCCCTTTAAATTGTTACTTTTTGTCCTGGTGGATGGATGGGCACGTCTAACCCACGGATTAGTCATCAGTTATGGGAACTAATTCATGAATCATGCTGCCATATTGCACTATGCCAGTCAGATGCTATGGTTGGTATTGATCCTTTCGCTCCCGACAGTGGTGATTGCCGCCTTTGTCGGGACCTTAGTTTCATTGTTACAGGCCCTTACCCAGATTCAGGAACAAACGTTAAGTTTTGTTTTTAAGTTGATTGCGGTAATACTGACACTGTTTGCGACAGCTGGCTGGTTGGGTCATGAATTGTACAGCTTTGCTGATATGACGCTACGCAAAATACCAGGCATCCAATGAACCTCCAGGAACTGCAACATATTCTGCTCTGTTACGCCATGCTGCTGCCCCGATTTGTCAGCTGCTTTATCATGTTGCCCATTCTCAGTAAACAGACTCTGGGTGGCACACTTATCCGTAATGGTGTCTGTTGTTCCTTGTTGCTTTTTGCCTGGCCTG
>CAZBYB010000122.1:0-2743 GCA_964496225.1 uncultured Yersinia sp.
AATAAGGTGGCAGATATTCAAGGGTCATGCCGGCTTCCTTTACTGCTGCCTGAATGTCCTGACGTTAGGGTAGCGTATATCCAGTACAGACATGGTCCGGTAGATGGTTTTCCAGCACAATTTATGGTGTTTATGGTTGATCCACAAGCGCTATATCTTCCTTTAAAATTAACGATAATAATGCTTGACGGGCATAGATTCCATTACCTGCCTGTTGAAAATAGCAAGCATAAGGTGTGTTATCGACATCAGTGGCTATTTCATCCATACGTGGTAATGGATGCAATATCTTGAGATGTGTGCGTACATTATGAAGATCTGCGGCACGCAGTACAAACTGGCTTGTGGTTCTGGCATATTCCTGAGGATCAATACGTTCTTTTTGCACACGGGTCATGTAAAGAATATCCAATTCAGGGAGAATTTTTTTAAGGCTGTGGCCACGATGCCAAGTGATGCCTTTTATTTCGAGTAATTGAATAATATCATGCGGCATCATCAGCGCCTCTGGCGCGATAAAGAAAAATCGGTTATTCGTAAATTTTGCCAGTGCCTGCGTCAAAGAATGGACTGTGCGGCCATATTTTAGATCACCGACCATGGCGATTGTCAGGTTATCTAGACGGTTCAATGTTTCCTGGATAGTCAGCAGATCCAGCAATGTCTGTGTTGGATGCTGATTAGCGCCATCACCCGCATTAATGATAGGTACTGCGCCAGAAAATTCGGAAGCTAGCTTAGTGGCACCTTCCTGAGGGTGACGCATAATAATGGCATCAACATATGTACTGATGACAGAGATGGTATCTGCCAGAGTTTCACCTTTCCTGGCAGAGGTGTTACTGCTGTCAGAAAAGCCAACTACAGAGGCACCAAGACGATGAATAGCGGTTTCAAATGATAGACGAGTACGGGTTGATGCTTCAAAAAAACAACTGGCGATAACCCGGTGTTTTAATAAGTCAGGTTGCGGGTGTCTTTTCAACCAAGCCGCCCTGTGTAAAACTAGGGCCAGCTCCTCATAATTGAGGTCATTAATTGAAATAATATGCTTTTTAAATAATGGATTAACCATCTGATCGTCCATTTAATTATTTATTCAGGTAATAACTTTGCAAGATTTATGTACCTGTTATGATGATATTCAATTGTTTTAGATAAACCAAAAAGCACATCATACAGCAAGCTATCATTTTTGAAGCATTATAACTAAATATCTTGAATAGCCATCTGTGATATAAATTTTTTTTGCTTTTTTGTTTGGTTATAGTAGAGGCATGATTAACGGTATGGGAAAATAATGAACGGTAACGTTCACTGATTGAGGACCAAAATATGGCAAACCGAGAAATACTGGATGAACAACGTGAAGAAACCCGTTTAATCATTGAAGAGTTACTGGAAGATGGTAGCGATCCTGATGCGCTTTATACCATTGAACATCATCTTTCTGCTGAAAAATTCGATTTATTGAACAATGCTGCCGTGGAAGCTTTTAAACTGGGTTATGAAGTGACTGATGCTGAAGAGTTGGAGGTGGAAGAGGGCCCGATAATGATGTGCTGCGATGTTATCAAAGAGGCTGCTCTTAATCCTGAACTGATTGATGCTCAGGTAGAGCAGCTGGTCATGCTAGCCGAACGCTGTGGTGTCAATTACGATGGCTGGGGTACTTACTATGAAGATTTGGGTAAAGAAGAAGATAATGAAGAGAGCAGTGATCCAAGATTTTTCGATAAAGATGATGATGGTAAACGTCATTGATTTTCTGTAATTTCAGAACAAGCTGTACTGTTTGAAATGGCATTGAACATGTACTTCCCGATGCCCTGTTAGTTATTGGATAAAAAAACCACTAATGTAGTATGGCCAACATCACCCAATCCAGCAATGCTTCACAAAAAATGAGCGTGTTGTCATGGAAGGAAATGGTACGGGCAAGAACGTTTTTTATTTTATGAAATGGGAAGTACATGCACATTCATATCCTTGGTATTTGTGGAACTTTTATGGGAGGGCTGGCGATACTTGCCAAGGCATTAGGCCACAGAGTCACTGGAGCTGATGCTAACGTTTACCCACCAATGAGCAACTTACTGGAAAGCCAAGGGATTACTATTATCCAAGGGTTTGATCCCGTTCAACTTGTTCCTGTGCCTGATTTAGTCATTGTTGGCAATGCAATGGTGCGTGGCAACCCGTGTGTAGAAATATTACTGGAACAGAATATTCCCTATATTTCTGGCCCTCAGTGGTTGCATGACTACGTATTGCTCCAATATCGGGTCCTGGCAGTGGCTGGAACTCATGGTAAAACCAGTACTGCTGGCATGATTGCCTGGATCCTGGAAGTCTGCGGATATCAACCAGGGTTTATTATTGGCGGTGTTCCAGGTAATTTTGATGTTTCTGCCCGCCTTGGTAATGGGCCGTTTTTTGTTATTGAGGCAGACGAATATGACTGTGCATTTTTCGATAAACGTTCTAAATTTGTTCATTATTGCCCACGTACTTTGGTGATGAATAACCTGGAATTTGATCATGCTGATATTTTTGACGACATTAAGGCAATTCAACGGCAATTCCATCATTTAGTTCGTCTGGTGCCGGGGCAAGGTAAAATTATTTTGCCTGACAACGATGACTATTTGAAACAAGTCATGGCGATGGGTTGCTGGAGTGAGCAGGAATTAGTTGGAGAAACTGGAAGTTGGTGTGCAAGGAAAATAGCACCAGATGCCAG
>CAZBYB010000123.1:0-2631 GCA_964496225.1 uncultured Yersinia sp.
CATTGCTTAAGGTGTTGCAATCAGCGTACAACTCTTTGTATTGTATGCATGTCAGTTTTGCGTTTCCTCTTTAACAGTACTGACTCCTCTGCAACATATTTTGCAAGAGGTCTAAAATTTGGTACCGAGGACGGGATTTGAACCCGTAAACCCAATCGGGCACTACCACCTCAAGGTAGCGTGTCTACCAATTCCACCACCTCGGCACGCAGATAAAAAAACAGTGAGTTACATCATTCCAGTCGTTGATCACACACAAATTTTGCTATTGTGGAATATCATTACTGGGCTCAGGTTTATCAGATATCTCAGGTACTACCGCTTTTTCAGATGTCATCGGTTGTGCTAAGTTTTCCCATTCACTACTATGATGGCGGCCACTACTCATATTCCCTAAAATAAGGCTAATAACGAAAAATAACGCCGCTAACGTTGCCGTCGTGCGCGTCATGAAATTCCCGGAGCCATTCGATCCAAACAATGTCGCCGATGCACTTGCTCCTAATGATGCGCCCATATCAGCGCCTTTGCCCTGCTGCAAAATAACAAAAAAAATAAGCGATATTGCTATCAACAGATAAAGTACTAAAAGTGCTTCGTACATGATCGCACCTGTCTTTCTTAAGATTAACTATATGATAATCGGGTTTTTTACTAAAAAATTTACTTAAGTGGGTGTGAATACTAACCAAAGCAGTGAATACGTGCAAGGGCAATTTTATTTTTATTAGATAGCCCGATTTACAACTAATCTTTAGATATGGCAGCTAACCCTCCATCTGTATTGCGTCAGCAATACGATAGGCCAATGTATTAATCAGTTTTTCATTTTCACCTTCTACCATTATTCTAATTAATGGTTCAGTACCTGATTTACGCAATAAGACCCTACCGTATTCGGCCAGTTCACATTCAGCCTGTTGTGTTATCCGCCGTACCGCCTCAGACTCCAATGGATTATGTTTACCAGAAAATCGTACATTGATCAAAGTTTGTGGAAATAATTTTATACTATTACATAAGTCATACAGGCTAGCGTCATTACGTACCATCGCAGTAATAACCTGTAATCCTGCGATAATACCATCCCCTGTCGTCGTTTTATCAAGCAAGATGACATGCCCGGAATTTTCAGCACCAATACGCCATCTATTTTCCTGCATCTTTTCTAGTACATAACGATCGCCAACTTGGGCACGAACGAATGGAATCTCCAACTGTTGAAAAGCTAACTCTAGCCCCATGTTACTCATAATCGTGCCAACCACACCACCACATAATTCCCCCTGACGTAAACCTTCACGGGCAATAATATAAACAATTTGATCACCATCAATTTTATTACCATAATGATCGACCATGATGATGCGATCACCATCGCCGTCAAATGCTACGCCAACATCAGCTCCTTCAGCTATCACTCTCTTTTGCAGCATACGCACATCTGTTGCACCGCAATGCGCATTAATATTCATGCCATCCGGTTCACAACCCATGGTGATAACAGTAGCACCCAGCTCGCGCAACACACTGGGAGCAATATGGTAAGTTGCTCCGTTTGCACAATCGACAACTATTTTCAAATTATTCAGACTGATTTGTCCAGGAACAGATCCCTTACAAAACTCAATATAACGCCCTGCTGCATCAACGATGCGACTGGCTTTACCCAGTTCAGAAGATTCCACACAAGTCAACGGTTTTTCCATTTCAGCTTCAATAGCTTCTTCAACTTCATCAGGTAATTTGGTCCCTTCTATCGAAAAAAATTTGATGCCATTATCATAGAAAGGATTATGAGACGCAGAAATAACAATACCTGCTTCAGCACGAAAAGTACGAGTCAGATAAGCAATGGCCGGTGTTGGCATGGGCCCAGTAAAAGCAGCAGATAAACCCGCCGCTGCCAGACCAGCCTCAAGTGCTGATTCCAGCATATAGCCAGAAATTCGTGTATCTTTACCAATAATAATTTTACGGGAACCATGGCGTGCCAGAACTTTTCCTGCGGCCCAACCAAGTTTTAGCACAAAATCCGGAGTAATTGGGCTCTCGCCCACTTTCCCACGGATGCCATCTGTACCAAAGTAGTTACGGTCAATCATAGTTTATTATTATCCTTTACTAAAAAATGTAGCTTCGACGATGCGCATCGCTTCAACGGTCTCTTTAACATCATGCGCTCTAATAATTTTTACACCTTGCATGGCAGCAATGACAGCACAAGCAACACTTCCCGCCACGCGTTTATCTGGAGCAACATTCAGCAACTGCCCGATCATCGATTTTCTCGACATCCCTGCCAGTAAAGGTAAACCAAAATGATGAAATTCATTTAAATTCGCCAGAAGTTCATAATTATGAAGAAAATTTTTACCAAAACCAAAACCCGGATCGAGAATTAACTGTTTTCTTGCGATCCCTGCCGCTACACAACGGTCAATATGCTGTTGAAAAAAAGACGCAACTTCAGCCAGCAAATTATAATAGTGCGGTGATTGTTGCATATTTTCAGGCTGTCCTTGCATATGCACTAAACAGACTGGCAAACCACTAGCGACAACAGCATCAAGGGCACCAGGCACCTGTAATGAACGAATATCATTAATCGAATGCACGCCTGCTCTGGCT
>CAZBYB010000124.1:0-2567 GCA_964496225.1 uncultured Yersinia sp.
CACCAGCAATATGTAACTGGTGTGGGATCAAACTGGCACGCATACCCCGCAGTCCACTGCAAGAGAACCGGAATTGCTCATACTGATGCTGACGTGCACGCAGGCGTAACGCAAAGCGGTCGATATGATCAATCTGGCCGACAAACAAACGGGCCTGGGGTTTACTGAAGGTAAATTTACTGTCCAGCAGCGCTTCAGACAAACTGACGTCCGTTTCCCCGGTGTCCAAACGGGTACCGGTATAAATAAACCGATCATTTTCCTGCCAAACAGCAGTGACTTTTAACTGCCACCCTTCGTGGCTGGTGACGATATCATCAGGTTTAAAAATAATACGACTGACAGGCGCGTCATGCCTGGCATAAAGACGGCGATCGCCAGTAGCAGGGAACAGTAAAGTGACCCTGCGTGTGTCCAGATCTGTCACCATCCCCAAACCAAGTTCACTTTCTGTATCGCTGATCCAGCGTTGACCTGGTGCAAAAGACATAAATAATTGGCTCAATTTTTTTGTTGGACAATCACAGACTGACTGTCATACCGAAAACCTGGCAATGGCATACCAGAATTCCATTTCTGCATTTTTGCCAATCAATATTGACAAAGGCCCCTGTTTAAAATCACCACATTTTCGCTGTTAAACATCGAACAGAGCATTCATGATAATGAAATAAAAACACTTAGTCATCCTCTTGTAACAGATACCCCGATGCTGCATACCAACTTACTCCTTTGTCAGTATTATCCATTACTATTCCAGGATACCCGATGTATCTGCTTTTGGTAACGATAACCTTGTTGAAAGTGCCATCAGGCGGACACGATACAAAACGTCCGTTGAAAAATGGCAGTTACTGAATGACATGCAGGCGAAGGAGGCGGTTGGTTACAACGATTTGTAACCACGCTTTGTTCAAAACCTCAGCAAGCGCTGGCTAGCCGTAAGAAAAAAAAGCTTACCTCTAAACAGACGACAGTGCGTTTTGGTGTGGGTCAGGATGTTGTGGGGCTATTTCAGGGAAATAGTAACAGCGATGTATTCCATGCATGGCTGATTCAGGAGCGGTTACCTCAGGTATCTTCACAGGCTGTGATTGTCATGGATTTTTACCAGACTGCGAAGACATTGTTTTTTCCGACAGGCAAATTGATGGATCCTTTCCGCGGTCGATATTTTTAGGACATTCTCATTCACGGTTTGCTGGCGCTATAAATACGGCATCAGCTACTGTAAACGGCAAAAAATAATGACATAATTATTTAAAATAAATAGGAGTTTTTATGGAAAAAAATAAAAAAACTTATAGAAATCGTCGTGACATATTAAGAGGTTTGGTCGCATTAAGCGCTGTGACAATTTTTCCTGCGCTATCAAACACGATGAACCATACATATGATGATACCTTCGTCAGAAATAACAATAAAACAGATGAGCCTAAAAATAATAATATACGGCAGCATCGCATTGCGATAATAATTTACCCGGATATGACACCCCTTGATATGATAGGACCTCAAACAGTATTCATGGAAGCTGGTTGCCAGGTTGATTTACTATGGAAAAATTATCAACCAATTGTTACTGATTTAGGTATTCCCTTAACAGCTACCACCACTTTTGATGAATATTCTATTATTCCGGATGTGTTACTCATTCCAGGTGGAATTGGAAGTATTGATTATATGAATGATCTAAATCTCCTGGAGTTTATTCAAAAGATAAGCAAAAAAACACCCTGGATTACCAGTGTCTGTACTGGTTCATTAATATTGGCAGGTGCGGGACTATTACGTGGCTATAAAGCGACATCCCATTGGGCCACTAAAAATTTATTAGGCCTCATGGGGGCTATCCCTACGGAAGGACGTGTAGTCACTGACAGAAACCGTATAACCGGCGGAGGAGTTACAGCGGGCATTGATTTTGGATTGGTGTTACTGGAAAAATTGCAAGGACGAGAGATAGCAGAACAAATTGCATTATCAATTGAATATGCACCAGAACCGCCATTTAATGTTGGTACGCCTGATTTGGCAGGCCCTGACAGAATGAAAATTGCTATGAAAGAAAACGAGGATTTTAATAAAATTGCCCTTAAGGCAGCAAAAATAGCCAGAAAAAGGCTAAATCTTTCATAGGATTTTATCACATTAACACATGTTGGCGAACAAAAGCGTACCCTGTGCGAACGTAGCCCGCCGCTGGGAGAGCGTGGTATCTGTAATACCATGATGGACGAAACTGGTCGTTGAGCGCACCTTGGCCTGCGGCACAGGAGCCATGGGCATCCGCCGCTACTGCTGCTGGCCTTAAGGGAGCAGAAAATCATCATAAAACAACGAGTTATCAGCAGTAACAGGGATACTTTGCCTGAAATTCACCATTCTGCTCAAAAAACAGTCTTCCGGTCATGACCGGCTGCATTTTTATCCCAATAAATACCATTATCCCCCGTCAGAACCGAAATTTCAGGCGGTCATATTGTAACCATACACTGATTCAATTAATGATATGGTCACTCCCTCCTTCGCAGCAGTATGCTAAGAGCATACTTAAAATGGAGAAC
>CAZBYB010000125.1:0-1927 GCA_964496225.1 uncultured Yersinia sp.
GTTTTTTCCTCATCTGGCGACCGTCTTATCCTGAGTCAGGTTTCAGGAGATCACTGCCTGGCCCGTTCTTCCAGCATAGCCACTGCTGGCAATTTTTTCCCTTCAACAAATTCTAAAAAGGCGCCACCACCCGTTGAAATATAAGAAATTTTATCAGCGATACCGAACAGATCAATAGCGGCTAGCGTATCGCCACCCCCTGCGATGGAAAAAGCGGCACTTTCGGCAATAGCGTGAGCGATGATTTCAGTACCCTGACGGAAGGCGGGGAACTCGAAGACACCCACCGGACCATTCCATAAAATGGTTTTTGCCTGTTTGAGGATGTCAACCAGACGTTGTACCGACTGTATGCCTACATCCAGAATTTGCTCATTATCTTTAATATCACTGACCGGTTTTAAGGTTGCCGTTGCACTTTCAGAAAACGCAGTGGCGACATAAACGTCAGCAGGGACGGGTATGGTACATTTTTCCAGCAATTGTTTGGCTTCGGGTATCAGATCCGGTTCATACAGGGATTGTCCCACGTTGTACCCAAGGGCAGCCACAAAAGTGTTGGCAATTCCGCCGCCGACAATCAGCTGATCGGCGATGGCAGACAGGTTACCCGACAGGGTCAGTTTACTGGATACTTTTGCACCACCGACAATGGCCACCATGGGGCGGGCCGGGTGACTCAGTGCTTTTTCCAGAGCTTCCAGCTCTCCTGATAGCAGGGGACCCGCGCAAAAGACCGGAGCAAATTTGCCTACACCGTGCGTGGAAGCTTGTGCACGATGGGCAGTACCAAAGGCATCCATCACATAAACGTCACAGAGTGCGGCATATTTTTTTGCCAGGGTTTCGTCGTCTTTTTTTTCGCCCTTATTGAAGCGCACGTTTTCCAGCACCACCAGTTCACCGGGGGAAACCTCAACCGCATTCAGGTAATCCTTAACCAGGCGCACCCGGAAGGCAAGATGCTCTTTAAGCCAGTTAACCACCGGTAACAAAGAAAAAGCGTCATCATATTCGCCTTCAACCGGACGGCCAAGATGGGAGGTCACCATCACGCGGGCCCCCTGCTTCAGGGCGGATTCAATGGTGGGTAATGATGCACGCAGACGTGCGTCAGACGTGACCTTACCTTCCTGGAGGGGAACATTCATGTCAGCGCGTATCAGCACACGTTTCCCGGCCAGATCCAGATCGGTCATTTTAATTACAGACATGCATAATCCTCTCGTTGGCTATCCTGTGTTAAAATCAGGCTAAAAATGCTTCTTTGTTCCTTGTAAACTGCGCTTTTTCGTTTCATGTTGCTTCAGGTGCTTGGGATCCAAAACGGGCCCTGCAAATTAAAGGCCACTGGTGGCCATGGCCTGAGTGGTATCCAACATTCGGTTGGCAAACCCCCATTCGTTATCACACCAGACCAGTATCTTCACCAGGTGTTGCCCACTGACCCTTGTTTGTGTGGCATCAATAATGGCGCTATGGGGATCATGATTAAAATCCATTGATACCAAGGGTAATTCTGTATAATCAACTATACCACTAAATGATGTTAATGCGGCTTCCTGCAATAACGTATTAACCCTGCTAACAGAAACAGCGGCATGCACGCTGACACTTAAATCAATCGCCGTAACATTGAGCGTCGGTACGCGTACCGATATGGCTTCAAACTGGCCACAAAATTTGGGAAAGATACGCGTGATGCCCGCCGCCAGTTTGGTATCTACCGGAATAATCGATTGAAAGGCAGCGCGGGCGCGTCGTAAATCCTGGTGCCAGGCATCGGTCACCGGCTGATCGTTCATGGCCGAATGAATGACCGTGATGGTACCGGATTCAATGCCCCAGGCATCATCCAGCAGTTTGATTACGGGAATGATGCAATTGGTGGTACAGGATGCGTTGGACACCATGCGATCTTGTGCGC
>CAZBYB010000125.1:1937-2544 GCA_964496225.1 uncultured Yersinia sp.
GTGGCATCCAGATCTGCTGCACCCGGGTGCGCAAACAACACTTTTTTGGCACCCGCACGTAAATGAGCTTCCCCATCCTGACGACTGCCATAGACACCGGTACAGTCGAGTACGATGTCTATGTCCAACGCATGCCAGGGCAGTTGGGACAGCTGTGCCTGCTGAACCAATTGGATGCTATCATTACCAATCAGCAGGCATCCCTGCTGCTGGCGTACATCCCAGGCAAACCGGCCATGGATAGAATCATATTTGAGTAAATGTGCCATCCCGGCAGAATCTGCCAGTTCGTTGATGGCGATGACTGCAATTTCAGCCCGTCGTTGCGATTCATACAATGCGCGTAAAACACAGCGGCCTATCCTGCCAAAACCATTAATGGCCACTCGGATGGTCATAGCTGAACAAATCCCTGCGTCGCATCCATTAAAAAGGCCATGAACAGAGTACCGGGGATCAGGTGGTTTATTCGCCAGATCACACAGATTGTCCGCTAAGCAAGCAGTTTGCGCGCGCGATAACCTGTTCAAGGGTAAAACCGAATTCCTTAAACAGTAACTCTGCGGGTGCCGATTCTCCAAAGCGGGTCATGCCGATAACGGCACCC
>CAZBYB010000126.1:0-2459 GCA_964496225.1 uncultured Yersinia sp.
CACGAGTTTCGCACCTGTCTGAAAAATGCTAAAAAGTCTGTCATGGAATGAAATGGCAATGGAGACAGGGATGACTCATTGTACAAAGGAGCTTTACCGGGCATTTTTACAGGCGAGCAGCATGAGATATTCGGGTCTGGCGCTGTCAGAAGTCAGCCCGTCTCCGCTGTCGCATGACAGCATCAGCCGATGGCTGAAGAGCCGCTGTTTTCGTCCACGTGAGCTGTGGAAACTGGCTGAACCCTCCATTGATAAGCGCCAGCCCTGCCTGCTTATTGCCGACGATACCGTGCTGGCAAAACCGCGCAGTAAGGAAATCGCCTCTGTTCATTATCAGTATTCCGGGAATGAACATGCCGTCATAGCGGGAATTGGTCTGGTTAACCTTCTGTGGCACGGTCTGGAAACGTCAGAATCCATTCCGGTTGATTACCGTGTTTATGACAGGGAGACGGACGGTAAGACGAAAAACACGCACTTCTGCGATATGCTGAAGCTGGCAAAAGCCCGGGGAATAAGGCCCCATGCGGTGGTCATGGATACCTGGTATTCCAGTCTGGATAACCTGAAAGCCATTCGTTCTCATGGCTGGATATGGGTCACGTGCTTAAGAAAAAACCGGATGGTAAATCGCGGCATCCATCTGGAAACACTGGATATTCGCGAAGAAGGACTTTCAGTTCACCTGCGTGGTTACGGTTGGGTCACTGTTTTCAGGTTTGTAGCCAGTAACGGCGGCACTGATTATGTGGCAACGAATATGGGGAGCCCGACCCGTGAGCGGGTAAAAGCGGTCATGGAAGCACGCTGGTCAGTGGAAGTTTATCATCGTGAAATTAAACAGACCTGTGGTATAGAGCGCTGTCAGGCACGCACGGGCCGGGCACAGAGGAATCATATTTTTATGGCCATTACGGCCTGGTTTGAACAGCACAGGCGCTGCCTGTCAGAGAAAATAACCCTGTATCAACAAAACTGGAATGTTATCAAAGGCTCCATTACTGAACACATTCGATTACTGCTGGCTCATCCCGGGTAGCTCTGTGCGAAACTCGTGCCGATAACCGGTGAGGGGTGCCGGGTGAATTAAAAATTGCTGAATAACCTTGTGATCGGCTCCTTAACTATCAACCCCAGTGCACTTTTTACCCTATTCACCGTCAACATTGCGCAGTCCTACCAATCCTACTTTGTGATAACCTGAGCGACGCAGGTTATCCATTATCTCCATCAGTGTCTGATAATCGAGCGTTTTGTCTGCGCGAAAAAAAATCAGAGTATCTTTATTTTTCTGCGTAGCCTTGTCCAGTGCGTCTGTTAACATGGCATGTTCAATGCGTTGTTCATTTAGATAGAGCTGATGGTGTGCCGTGGCTGTTAAGAATACCGCTTGCTCTGCGCTAGATGCTGTTGTTGCCTCTGATACGGGTAAATCGATCTGAATATTCACGGTGGCTAAGGGTGCTGCCACCATAAAAATAATCAACAATACCATCATCACATCAATCAGAGGTGTCAGATTAATATCGTGCAGTTCGGCATTGTCATCCGTATGTTCGTTGATATGCATGATTGATCTAAATTGTCTGTGCATCATAGGGGGGCTTTAGTGCAGGCATTCAGATCCAGATCCCGGCTCAGTAGTAGTAGGGCCTGCGCGGCAATGTCACCCACCTCGGTGCGGTAGGATCCGATCAGGCGGACAAAAATATTGTAAATTAACACTGCAGGGATAGCGGCAACCAGACCTAATGCAGTTGCCAGCAGAGCTTCAGCAATGCCGGGTGCAACCACAGCCAAGTGAGTGGCTTGTGATTGTGCGATACCGATGAAGCTATTCATAATACCCCATACGGTACCAAACAATCCGACAAAAGGTGCAATAGCTCCTGTTGTAGCAAGCCAGCCATTGCCACGATTCATTTTTCTGCTAATGGCTGTTACCCGGCGTTCAAGACGAAAAGCCGTCCGTTCTTTAATACCATTATGATCAAAAGATCCTGTCGACCGATATCGTTCATCCTGCGCCTGGTGTAGCAGTACACGACTGATACTGCTGTCAGGAAAATGTTCCATGAGCTGACAGGCTTCATCCAGATGGCTGACGGTGGCCAGCAAGGCCTGTTCACTACGTAAACGTCGAGTCGCACGCCATAATTCAGCACTTTTAGTAAAAAGGATGCTCCAGTTGACCACGGATGCTAAAAGCAGGCTGATGATTACCAGTTTGACGATGATATCGGCATGTTGATACATGCCCCATACAGAAAGATCCATAGTATTCACGCTGCATTATTTCCCATATTCAAATCCGTTGACCGATAACCTCAGTGGTTAATAATATCAAATATCCTGTTTATTAATACTGATTATCATTACCGTTTAAGACTCTGCAGCTTGTCTAATGTACCTGCTTGGACCCACGGGATATGTTTTAAAATGCCAGAAGGTTTATGCCA
>CAZBYB010000127.1:0-2358 GCA_964496225.1 uncultured Yersinia sp.
CTTGCAGTATCCAGCATCTTAATCATTTCTTTTGGCTCTTGATAACCGGGAATCACTGTACCATCCTGCAAGACCACGGCCGGGGTGCCTTGGATACCAAACCATACCCCCAACTGATAATGCTTACTGATATCTATCTTACAATTCACCGGCGCTATGGCATCCCCTCTTATGGCGGCATCAAAGGCTTTATTACGGTCTACAGCACACCAAATTGAACGCATATCTTTTTCTGCTTGAGAGCTGAGCCCCTGGCGCGGGAAGGCCAGATAACGAACGCTAATCCCCAACTCGTTGTATTCTTGCATTTGTTGATGTAATTTTCGGCAGTAACCACAAGTCGTATCGGTAAATACCGTAATCACGTGCTTTTCATGAGGAGATTGATAAACGATCATTTCACTGCTCATGGCCTGTAATTTTTTATTGAGTAGCTGATGGGTTACATTAACAGGCTGCGGGCCATTCAATGCATATAACGGACCTTGCAGCAGATAATTACCATCGGTTGTTATGTACAATACGCCATTTTCAGTCATGACCGTTTTTAATCCATCAACCGGTGAAGATTGTACTGAGGGTGCCTGGATGGCAAATTTTTTCAGTGCCTGTAAAACGGCAGCATCATCGGCATGCACCAGATCAATACAGCAAACCATCAATATCTTGAACCACAGTACTTTTTTCATTAATAAAAAACCTTATTTTCATACCCGGATTATGCGCGGGGATGGTGCTGTTGATGTAATTTTTTCAAGCGCTCAGTAGCAACATGGGTATAAATTTGCGTTGTCGAAAGATCACTATGACCTAATAACATCTGTACAACACGCAAATCTGCACCATGATTCAATAAATGAGTAGCAAATGCATGACGCAAAACATGAGGAGATAACCATTGACTATCAATACCGGCAAGGACCGCATAATATTTAATACGATGCCAGAAGGTTTGTCTGGTCATTTGCTTTCCACGATTACTGGGAAATAACACATCCAACACCTGATGACCCTTTATGAGCCATGCCCGCCCATATGCCAGATAATTTTCAACCCAGTACACGGCATTTTCTCCCAATGGGACCAAACGTTCCTTATTGCCTTTACCCGTAATACGCACCACACCCTGGCGTAAACTGATATTTTCCATCGTCAATCCAACCAGTTCTGACACCCGAAAACCAGTGGCATACAGCATTTCGAGCATCGCTTTATCACGCAATTCCAGCGGATTTTCGGTACAGGGTGTATTTAATAAGGCCTCAACCTGCAATTCACTTAAGCATTTAGGCAATCGTTGTGCACGTTTAGGAGAAGCCAGTAATGCTGAGGGGTCATCCGGGCGCTGTTTTTCTCGATACAAATATTGAAATAATCGCCGCATGGCACTCAGCAAACGCGCTGAGCTGGCTGCCTTATAGCCTTTGGCTATACGCTGCGCCAGAAAACCCTGCAGATCGATCGGTGTAGCATCAAAGACACTAATCCTGTCCTGTTCAAGCCAGGCAACCATCGACTGTAAATCAAGCCGATAAGAAGACAGGGTATTCTCAGCCAGATTTTTCTCTAACCACAAATTATCTAAAAATTGCTCAATCAACAGATTTGCCTGTTGCGATATCATGGCCTCTCCCGCTGGTTAAATAACAGTACATCAGGCATGCCTGATGTGGTCCGGAACTCCTTATAACCTCAAATAGCCCTTTCTTGCATATCATCCCGTTTTACAACAAGCGCCTTATCTGTATCAAGCCATACAGATTCAGACAGTGAGTTGGTACCAGTCCATGCGCAAACAAAGTAAGCAGGCTCACCGAACTGAACATCGCCAATAACAAAGTCAGCCCCTAAATATGAATGCATGCGTTTGCAAGTAAAACACACCATAAAAGCGGATTAATATAGCCCCCACCCGTAAATAATGTAAAGGGTGAATACATTTCTATAATAGATTCAAACAAAAAAGCATTACAAATATTAAGTAAATAAGTTATTCGACACCACCACAACATAAGGCTGCGCAATAAATTGCTATGATGTCCATTAGATAAAATTGCCGTGCAAATTATCCTTTTAAAAAACCTCAGTTTGGGATGCGACCGGTAACCCCGTCTGATCCTGAGTGTTAATGCAACAACGCTAAATTAACAGGCAATCACCCTGACTTTGTCCATTAATTTTTAACTTTGGTATCCACTGATTATGGCAAAACGCTCCTGCAGGATCTTGAGCACTTAGGCGCTGAAGGAAATGCCCTCCATGGTTACTGCCGCATCCTGTTGTAGTGACCATGGATAAGCAAAAAACCGCGGGGGCCTGAAGCACTGCCCGCGCTGCCGCATTCCATTCAGGGAGACG
>CAZBYB010000128.1:0-2296 GCA_964496225.1 uncultured Yersinia sp.
GCAGCATATTGGTGTCAATATAGCGTCTTTCCGCCTGCCGGATGGTGCGGGCGTTATCCATCACTTCCGTCAGGACCATGATGAAACACAGCATCAGAATCTCAGTATTAATGGCCCTGTCAGGTGTTATCACGCCCACCACTGCAACACCGTCCGAGCAGGAATGCAGTACCGCAATCTCACAGTGCAAAGCCAGAATGCTGGTGAAATTTGTATCACTTCCTGTAGGGATAACGTCGTTGTCCGGTAGTGATATCAGCCCACAGCTATCGTCGCTGTGGGCATTAGCCAATAATAGTGTGGCTAATCAGGGTGGTCACGGTGGTAATTCGATTGCTATGAGCTATTTGCGCCAGATAAACACTCAGGCAACCAATAATTTATCGATACTGAAGCAATGCGATAGCCCGCAAAAACCGTCAGAAGCCTGGATTCAGCAAAATCAAAGTGCCAAGCCATCCAAGGTGGTAATCAGTAAGAAACAGGTATGGGCACGGTTCTGCCACAATAAAATCCCTGAACCGTCCCATGGAACAGGACTACCGGAATATTAAACGCCGGATCCGGCCCATGTTGGGGTTCAAATTTTTATTTATCGGCGTTACTGCGATAGAGCCTTTTTGCTTGCTTCAATCAGAAGTGATGGCATTCTTCATATCGATCCACTTATCCCACGAAAATTTTGGCCACGATGCCGAATCTTTTGCATAGGATGCTATTTTATCAGGATCCACCCAATGCAGGGTTCCAATTGCACCTACGCGATCAGGAAACCGTACACCACGTAGATGGTCTAACTCATGCTGAAAAATTCGTGCAGAAAACCCAACGAGTTCCTCAGAAATATGCTGTCCATTACGATCCTGAGCAGAAATCCAGATGCGATATGACCGTGGAACAAGGCCTATTAATCTTGGATCAACTGAAAAACACCCTTCTTTACCCTCAACTATTTCGTCAGACTGCCAGACAATGACAGGATTAATGTATGTTTTTAATTCCCCGGCACCCGTACCATCTTCCTTGATCCCTGTATCAACGAGAATAATAGGCATATTAATGCCTATTTGCGGTCCAGCGAGGCCAACAAGCATTAATTGATTGGGTGGCCTGTAAGGTTTTGCGGCTTCATAAAGTTGCTCTATAGCGTACTGGACATCTATCTCTGTTACTCGATCTGCTGATAACGGTTTTACTGGCGCCCTTAATCTCGCATCATTTTGAGCAAGCAACACAGGCTCCTGAGTATCTTGTTGGAATAATTTCCTGCCCCCACACCCGCTTATCAGAAAAACAGCTAATAGTACAATAGTGAAATCTCGTAAATAACACTGTTTCATCTTTACCGTTTTAAGAACCATGAAATTTCCTTTTTTATATCATTATTTTTATAAATAAATTCTTTTGTTCCTGTGTACCACATAAAACTGTGCCAGTTTACCTGTAACTGCTTTTATTTAAAATAAGTGGAAAAATAAGAATTATTTTTTATGGCATGTCCTTAATTTGAGTTGAATTAAGGAGTTGAACATCATGCTCATTGTTTTACTACAAAGATATACATTTGTGCCGATGCGCAGGAAATTCGATCGATTTTAAAATTACCGGGGATGAATGCCGCTATTCCATAATTAACCTCAGTTCGGGATAATGCTCAGGTATCTCAATGGCAGACTCGCACCCGTCGCTGTCTGTAACAGGCTGCGCATTCAGCGTCATCGTGTTTTTCATGGAATGGCCGGGCTCGGGAAAAACCAGTCCGGATAGTTTCCGGGATTTAAGCTGCACGCCGTCATCAATCATGCGGGGGAGCTGCTCAGTATTCGTCTGACACGCGGGAATACTGATGACAAAAAACCCCTGCCTGATATGGCCAGGTTTTTTTTGGGGGAAGCTTTATGCTGACAGGGGCTACATCTCGAACACACTGACCCGTAAGCTGAAAGAAAAAGGGATTGATTTAATCACACGGGCCCGGCGAAATATGAAACCGGCAGAGCATACTGAATTTGACAGTGCCTTACTGCGAAAACGCTCTCTCATTGAAACTGTTTTTGATCAACTAAACAATCTGAGCCAGATTGAGCATATCCGCCATCGTTCATCCGGTAATTTTATTGTCAACTTCCTCGCAGGAATCGTTGCTTACTGTATTGCGCCATCAAAACCAAAAAATGAAATGACATATCCATTAGAATTTCGCCAGCAGGCACTGGCTATCCGTAAGAAAGAAAATCTTATTTTCAAACAGACGGCAGAGCGTTCTGGTGGGGGCATAGCCAGCATTATGCGCCGG
>CAZBYB010000129.1:0-2279 GCA_964496225.1 uncultured Yersinia sp.
ATCACCGGTGCGACAATTGTTTCTTCTAATTAGCAGGCCTTGCTTTCTCGAGCCGATTCTTACGATTCTGACGGTACAATAGTGAGTTATTTTTGGGATGTGCCTGATTCGGTATCTGCTACCACCCTGAATAAGCCAGTATTGCATTATACGGCGCCGGACGTGTCGGTTGCACAAACGCTGAACTTTACCCTAAGAGTAACAGATAATGCTGATGCGACGGGTTTCACTACCTGCAGTGTCAGGGTCAATCCTGCCTCCAGTTATCCGGCATGGGATGAAAAAAAAGTGTACAACAAAGGTGACAGGGTCAGTTATCAGGGGAAAAACTGGGAAGCGAAATGGTGGACGCAAGGCACGGCCCCCGGTACTGCGGAAGCCATGGATGCCTGGCCGTGGCATGGGCTTTGTGAATTTTGGCTCCTCTGACTGGACTCGAACCAGTGACATACGGATTAACAGTCCGCCGTTCTACCGACTGAACTACAGAGGAATTGTCCAAGACGCGCGCATGATATCCAGAGGGTATCATGCCTGTCAATGCCTAATTAATACTTTATAGTATAACTGCCTGGCATTCAGGCAAAAGGGACCTAAAAAGTGTCAGCGGCCTGTTGCTCAAGACTGGCCAGCCAGCGCAGCACTTCAGCAACAGGATCGATAAGATCAGCAGGAATATAGTGATCGACAAAAGCATCCTGATACAGGGCCCGCGCCAGGGGTATACGCTGTAATACGGGAATACCTTCTTCTTGTGCTATTTTTCTTGCTGTTATTGCCTGTATTTCAGTGTATTTCAGGGTGACGACCGGCAGAGGGGTTTCCCCTTTCAGGTAACGTATCCCAATTGTGATATGGGTCGGATTGGCAATAATCAATGACGAACGTTTGACATTGGCCCGCATATCACTCTGTTGTAGTTCCTGATGAAACTGGCGTCGTTTATTCTTAATCTCCGGGCTGCCTTCTATGTCTTTATGTTCGCGCTTGACTTCGTCCTTACTCATGCGTAGTTCTTTTATATGTTGATAATGTTCAAAGGTATAATCGGCAATGGAAATGATAATAAAACCTAACGCACAGACTGCCATCATCTGTTTGATTATGATACCTAAAACCGGGACGATGCAATCTGTACCGCAGTGAACCAGGTTGAGCAGATTGGATAAATTCTTTTGAAGCAGGATCCAAACCAGTAATGACAGGAAGGTGACTTTTAATATTGATTTGATAAATTCCACTAAGTTTTTGATTGAAAATATTTTTTTTGCACCTTCCACGGGATTAAGTTTATTAATATCAGGGATGAGTGATTCACTGCTGAATAAAAAACCAAATTGGGTGATGTGGGCGGTCACTATGGCCACAGCTGCGACACAAAGGACAGGCAGGCAAAGATAGAGTAATGCCTGAAACAGGCCGTCTGCTACTTCGCCCAGTGCTTGATGAAAGGGTAAATTCACTGATTGTTCTACCACCAGGATTAACTGGTTGATGTGTTGTAGCCAGTAATCTGCCATACCGATTAACATAAAAGTCAGTGACAGGATAAGAACGGTCGAGACAAGCTCTTTGCTGGAAGCAACCTGTCCTTTTTTTCGGGCATCCCGTAATTTTTTTGTGGTAGGACTTTCGGTTTTTTCTTCACTCATGGGGGAGCCAGGATGGGCTGTAACAGGTCCAGAGGTGTGATGGTTTTCAGCAAGGTGGCAAACGTGGATTTCATCATAATGCCAATGTAGAGCACCAGTAACAGACTGGCAACAGCGCTTTTAATTGGCATGGCCAGAATAAATACATTAAGCGAGGGGGCAAAACGGCTCACCAAAGCCAGACCGAACTCAGCGAGAAACATGGCTATTAGCAGTGGAGCTGCCAGTAGTACGCAGAGCTTAAGCATTTGGTTGAACTGGCCATAAAAAAAATTTACCCATTGTACGGTGATCTGCGGAAAAAATTGGGTGACAGGCCAGCTAATGTAGCTTTGATAGAGCGCTCCCAACACGGTTAAGAAAGCCCCCCCAGAATAAAATAACGTTATCAGGGTTTGGGTAAAAAACAGGCCAGTGGGACTGGACTGGCTGCCTAACATTGGATTCAGTGTAGAGGCCATGGTATCGCCTCGTTGGTTATCGATAAGATATCCAGCAGCTTCAATAGCCCAAAAGGGGATGGCCGCAATGAAACCCATCAGCATTCCCAGAATGACTTCTTTTGCGATGAGTAATACCAAGTCTAAACCTGATAAAATTTTCTTATGTAACCGAAACCATTCTCGA
>CAZBYB010000130.1:0-2186 GCA_964496225.1 uncultured Yersinia sp.
ATCTATGGTGTGCTGAATATGTTGCGTCCCCTGTTATTACAGTATCAACCCTCTCATGCAGCAATCGTATTCGATGCACCCGGTAAGACATTTCGTGATGAGATTTTTACACAATACAAATCGCACCGACCCTCAATGCCTGATGATCTGCGCGCCCAGATTGAACCACTCTGGCAGATGATTAAAGCCATGGGCTTACCGTTACTGTCTGTTTCCGGTGTTGAAGCAGACGATGTGATAGGTACCCTGGCACTGGAGGCAGAAAAACACGGCCAGACTGTCTTGATCAGTACCGGTGACAAGGACATGGCGCAGTTGGTCACAGCAAATATCAGATTAATCAATACCATGAATAATACCCTTCTTGGACCACAGGAAGTGTATGAAAAATTTGGTGTTCCCCCTGAATTGATCGTCGATCTACTGGCACTAATGGGCGATACCTCTGACAATATTCCCGGTGTTCCTGGCATTGGAGAAAAAACCGCTCAGACTTTATTGCAGGAACAAGGAGGGCTAGACCACTTATTTCAGCATCCTGAAAAAATTGCGCTGTTGCAGCTGCGTGGTGCCAAAACGCTTGCTGCCAGACTGGAGCAGCATAAAGAGATCGCTTATCTTTCCCATCAGCTGGCTACTATAAAAACAGATGTGGTATTGAGTGTCAGTTATCAACAACTGACAGTCGCTCCACCAAACAGTGATCAGTTACAGCAATTATTCCATCGTTATGAATTTAAACGCTGGTTGGCAGAGCTAGAATCCGGTCGATGGCTCGCGAACAAAATACGTCCTGCCATTGTACAATCTGCGCTAACAGAAACCGTTCCTGTGGCTAACGCCATGGCAGCCTGTTCACAGAAAAACTACATCACCATTCTGGATGAAATCGTATTCCTGGCATGGATGGAACGCCTGAAAACAAAAGGCTTTTTTTCTTTTGATACTGAAACCGACAGCCTGGATACATTGAATGCCAATTTAATTGGCGTTTCTTTTTCCACAGCGCCGGGAGAAGCCGCTTATCTGCCACTGGCGCACGATTATTTGGGAGCGCCTCCTCAGTTAGACCGGGATTGGGTCTTAACCAGGCTTAAACCACTACTTGAAGATTCACAGCTACTGAAAGTGGGTCAAAATCTCAAATTTGATGCAAAGGTGCTGATGCGCTACGGCATTACACTACAGGGCATCGCCTTTGATACCATGCTGGAATCTTATGTCTTGAACAGTTCGGCAGGCCATCATGACATGGACAATTTGGCACAACGTTACCTGAATCATAAAACAGTGACTTTTGAAGAGATTGCCGGTAAAGGTAAAAAGCAGCTTACCTTTAATCAGGTAGCACTGGAACAGGCCGCACCTTATGCCGCAGAAGATGCTGATGTGGCATTACAGCTGCATTTAATTTTAATGCCAGAACTGCAAAAAAGTAGGGAGTTAACTCAGGTATTCCAGGAAATTGAAATGCCATTAGTGCCTGTTTTATCCCGTATCGAACAGACAGGTGTGCTGATCGATCCTGTTATTCTGGCGGAACATTCTAAAGAATTAACCCGGCGCCTGGCTGAGCTGGAAAAACAGGCGCATCAATTGGCACAGGAGCCTTTTAATCTGGCATCACCCAAACAGCTGCAGGACATTTTATACCACAAACAAAAACTTCCAGTTTTGAAAAAAACCCCAAAAGGTGCCCCTTCTACCGACGAAGAAGTATTGGCTGAATTGGCGCTGGACTACCCTTTACCCCAAATTATTCTTGAACATCGTGGCCTTGCCAAGCTGAAAACCACCTATACAGACAAGCTACCATTAATGATTAACCCCATTTCCGGCAGGGTGCACACCTCCTATCATCAGGCAATTACCGTGACCGGGCGTTTATCGTCCCGGGACCCTAACTTACAAAACATCCCCATTCGTAATGAAGAAGGGCGGCGTATCCGTCAGGCTTTTATCGCGCCTGAAGGTTACCGCATTGTCGCAGCGGATTATTCGCAAATTGAGCTTCGCATTATGGCACACCTTTCTCAGGATGATGGTCTGCTTAAGGCCTTTGCTACAGGGCAGGATATCCACCGTGCCACAGCGGCTGAGGTTTTGGGTCTGGCTCCCGATCACGTGACCAGTGCCCAGCGACGCAGTGCTAAAGCGATTAATTTTGGTTTGATTTATGGTATGAG
>CAZBYB010000131.1:0-381 GCA_964496225.1 uncultured Yersinia sp.
ACATCCCACACCGACGCGCGTGCGAATATCCACAGCTACCTGTTGGCGCTCTATGGCCGGCACAGCTTGCAAGACAATCTGGAACAGGGGCCCTGGCTGGGAGGGCAGTTCCTTGTTATGCGGATGGATATCGACAGCAACCGGGAGCTGCCAACTCCTTTTTCCGGCCAGTATAGCGGAAAAACTCAGGGAATCAGTGGCCATGCTGAGTTAAATGGGGGCTGGATGATCAAGGCCCGGCACTGGCAGATGGGTCCTGAGCTGGCCCTGCACTATGATCACGTACAGCTGAATGACTTTCAGGAGACGGGTGGAGAACTTGCCCTGAAGGTGGAGGATGCTGTTGCACAGCGCACCAGTGCCAGCGCCGGCCTGCGTATC
>CAZBYB010000131.1:391-2103 GCA_964496225.1 uncultured Yersinia sp.
GCCGGGGTAAACCTGCACATGGAACCTCAGAGACTGGCCAGTTACCGTCACACCCTGAGTAACACTCGTGTATCCAGCCAGGCATGGCTCAGCGGCATGGCCATTGAGCAGGCCAGTGCTCGGGATCAAAAAGGACAGTGGCGTGTGGGGCCTGGCATCGATATCGGAGGAGAAAATATCACAGCTTCCGTCAATATCAGTCAGTATGCAGGAGAATCACGAGGTTACAGTGGTAACCTCAGCCTGACATGGAAGTGGTGAGGGTTCTCAATGGAATGCAAGTGCACGCCTGAAAGCATCTTCTGAGCTTTGGGAGTCATTCTGATAGTCTGGATGCAACCACAGCCTGCTCGGTTGAGAAGATATGATTGCATCGAGATGACGGATACCCCCATCCCTCTGGCAACAGCATTACCATCACTGATTACGTGTCTGGCGGGTTGGGGAATTGTGATAAAAATCTTATTGATGTGCCTTTTGATGTGCTTCCTCAGCCTCGTCAGCATGTTTTTTGGCTTCGTCAGGTTTTTTTTCCTGATGAGCCTTAGCAGCATCTGCATGATGTTTGGCTGCTTTCTCATGATGTTTTTTCTGTCTTTTATGATGTTCTATCTTCTCCGCGGTGGGTTTTTCAGAGACTTGATGGCTGGTCTCTGCAGTAGCAGCTGGATCGACCGCCATGCCGGAAAAAGGCACCAAACCGAGAATACACGCAATGGCAACTACTGTTTTTTTATTCATAAAAATACCTCGAGGTTAAACGTGATGAGTGACACAGAAAACATCAGCATCCAGTAATAGCGTGTTAAAACAGCGTAAACTGCATCCTGATGTTTTGTGTGAAACCAATATAACGTTCTTCATCATCCTGATATTGCTCTGCAAAAACTGCACAGATCGCCCTGCCTGCACTAAACATTATAGACCTGAAATGCATACCACTATAACTTGATTCATTTAAGCTTTGCTGCCCTGTTGATCACGTACCCTGTTAAACAGGAAAACACATATAGATTAGTTATATAAACATATAAATCAATTTAATCATCAATTAATAATCATTAAAATTAAAATCGGAATGATAAATTTATATTTACCACATTGATACCATAATACAGAAACGCAAGGAATGGAATCGGCATTAAATTGCAGGAAAGCAAATAGCAGGGCAGAAGAGAGCACTCAAAATTAATCTGACCAAAACTAATATATATCTTCAGCAGTGGTGGACTTGTTAAATCTTCACTGGCATACTCACCACCGTTTAGAGAAAAGCGCGAACCATAAAAAATCCTGTGTGTTTTTCCCCCTTAAGATAAAATTGCTTAATTAACGCATAGTTGATACAGGATCAATTAATATCCACAATTAAAATTTGTGTTTTGAAAACCTGCTAAAGGGGATTTTTGATTTTAATTAATTGATTTTTATCAAAAAAATTTGATGTTATAAATAATGCACTTTTCCTACAATTATTTTACACACAAAGTTATCCACAGGGCTGCGCGGGTTTCTGCTTGCAATTTAACGTAGATTTCATACCGACCTTCATCCGATTATCCAAATTACAAGATTCCTGCACACCGGCGGCAGAAAGTAAAAACGAAGCGAGTGTATGACACAGCTAACAGAAAATCCATTAATTTTAGTTGACGGCTCTTCATACCTTTACCGCGCCTGGCATGCCTTTCCTCCTCTGACCAACACAATGG
>CAZBYB010000132.1:0-2017 GCA_964496225.1 uncultured Yersinia sp.
CGTCGCCAGTAGCATCTGTATGAGTCGTGAATTGATCTGATCACGCACCAAAAAGGCTGAGAGTGACCGGTTTTGACAGGAGTATCGGATCCTGAATAAAAAACCCTGGTCACTCTCATGTTAGTAATTTCTCGACTGGACTGTGGGATGAATTAAGGGAAACGCTCAGGCGTATATTTAACGTGAAATAAAACAGACGATATATAAAAATAATTTATATCATCAATAAAAAATAATTAATTCATTTATAAAATATCGGAGCCGGTATATTAACGATAAAATATTCCACGATTCAAAAAACTATCCCATAAAAATGAGCGCTTTCTTATAGCGCTATTTTTCATTAAAGGATAACGTCACGCGCCCTCGTATTATAAGAAATCCCATCAATCATGGCAGCTGAATGTAATTACATTTTTGTATTTCGTCATTTTTATCTTACTGAAATTCAGCATTGTTCGTCATATTTTTAATACTCATCAATCACATGCGATAATTAATTTACAAACTTAATCCATTTAATTTATTTAATTCATGGAGTGTCATTTTAATGTACGGTGAAAACAATAATAAATATGAATACGAAGTTGATGCTAAAGGAGTTGATGTAGCTGATTTAGTTAATGATAAGGAAGCCGAAGTAGCCAGGGAAACGACTCTTTTGCCTGTAACTGACCCTGCAGTGACCTCTTCGGCCGACACGTTGGCAGCAGTTGATCAGGTCGTGTATTTCACGTTAACCGATCATCAGCGTGCTCTGTACAAGTTAGACATCCCCCCTGAATTCAGGAACATCACTTTTAATCCTGTCTCATCACAGTACCGTATCACTGATACCCGCAGCACGCCGGAACGGCAGGTATCACAGGGAAATACAGTCTATATTCGTATCGAAAATGATTACTTCCCTGTCAGATGGGATGCCGATACCACCACCATGCGCATTTACCGCAACGACCCCGACGCACGGCCCGACAGTCCGTCGCTGCCTGTGACATTCCGGGATGGTAAATGGCAGTGTTACTCTGCGCCTGCAGTGGCCGGTGGGGTGGTGAAAAGGCCGGATCCCACTTCGCGCGATTATGCCGTGTTTGATCCAATGACTCCTGTCCAGGTATTGGCTGAGCGGGACAGAAGGAAAGCCGAAAAAAATAAATTGCTTGCAGAGAATGGAAAAGTGCCCGGCACGCATACTGCTGCTCAAATCACAACAGCCATTGCCGCTCACGAGATAGCCGTTACATGGGCCGGATACCATGAATCTGTGGCACAAGTTGCCACTAATGCCGGATTACATGCTGGGGGACTCTATACACTGTCCATAAGAACACCGGCAGAGGTAGAAGATGCTGTCATCAAGCATGCACTGGAGGGCAGCAGTGCAATTAATACCGGTGGTGTTGATGGTGCTCATCTGAGAGGCAAATTTGATGCGCTGATTGTTCCGACGGTGGGTGGTGTCCCTGTTGCTCCCGTGGGTAGCGTCCCTGTTGGTACGGTGGGCAGAGCCCATTTAGAAAGAGCTCATTCTGCCATCCCGGGGCTGTATGAAGTCCGTTATCATCTGTGGCTGCGTGACATGGCGGGAAACATTCAGTTCGACCCCATGACGGGGGCACCCAGACTGGCAGCAACTGAGCATATCAAGACCGTTTATGACCCCAGCGTAACGGGCGCTCCCTTTACTACCGCAGCAGAGTACGAACAGCTGGGGCGTGACGCTGTTAAAGCAGTTTTTGCCGCAATAGCAGCCAAAACCATCACCGTTCCTGCCGGGGGATCGGTCTATCATGTACTGAAAAACTTCCGGAGCCAGCCCGGTTTAGATATTGGTGTCTTTATCAATGATAACGCCGGTACGTTACAGCCGGCTACTTTCTTTATCGACTTCGGGTCAGCGGCAACCTGGCTGCCAAAACCGCCAGGGTCTCTGAGCGGTGTCCCTGATGTGGAGCAGTGGACATGGCAGCCGGAGACGGATGCAGAGTTCAGGCAGAAAATACAGGAAAAACGGGCC
>CAZBYB010000133.1:0-1904 GCA_964496225.1 uncultured Yersinia sp.
CGCGATCTCACCACGATTGGCGATAACAATTTTATCAAACATGAAATACCTCGTTATTCAATCACAACAAGAGGTTCATCGAATTCAACGGGCTGGCCGTTTTTTACCAAAATCGCTTTCACTGTACCTGATTTATCCGCTTCAATTTGGTTCATCATTTTCATCGCTTCAACGATACAGAGTGTGTCACCCACATTAACCTGCTGACCAACTTCAATAAAAGCTTTGGCATCCGGGCTTGGCGTACGATAAAAGGTACCCACCATGGGTGAACGTACAATATGACCGCTCATCGCCAAAGAGGGAGAGGGAACAGCACTTTCAGTCACTGGCGTGGCCTGAGCCAGCACCTGAGGAGCAGTAAAAGCATAGGGTGCCTGCATCAAAGGGTAGTTTGGTGTCGCAGGGGCACGGCTGATACGCACTGATTCTTCACCTTCAGAAATTTCCAGTTCAGAAATACCAGATTTTTCAACCAGTTCTATCAGTTTTTTAATTTTACGAATATCCATGAATATAATTCCGTGCTCTTTTAATGGTAGGTTAGTTGGATATTGACAAACGATTTATGGCTGCCTGTAAAGCAAGATTATAACTGTCTGCACCGAACCCACATATCACACCGACGGCGATGTCACAAAAGTAGGAGTGCTGACGAAAAGGCTCCCTGGCATGAACATTAGAAAGATGAATCTCAATAAACGGAATAGCCACACTCAGAAGTGCATCACGCAGTGCGACGCTGGTATGGGTAAATGCTGCTGGATTTATCAGAATAAAATCAGTATTCCCACGTGCTTGATGAATTTTATCTATCAGCCTGTACTCTGCATTAGATTGCAGATGGGTTAATACCAGACCACATTTTTGTGCCTTACTTTCAAGACTGCCAACAATCTCTGCTAATGTCGTGCTGCCGTATTTTTCTGGCTCACGCACGCCCAGCAGATTCAAATTTGGGCCATTGAGCAACAAAATGTGTAACCTGTCTGTCATTATGTCGGCTACCTCCGGAAATGTAGGATAAAAAAATACCGCGATGTTACTGGATTGTCATTTTTTTGCATCATAACTGCTACAAGGGTCAGTTTTATATTCAGACTTCGCCTTTTTTAACATAAAATCCTCTCTATACAACAACGGCCAAATAGATCCTTATAATGCTATCGTAACAATTAGTCTCTAATCTACTGGCCTGGCCAAGATATTCGACTAAAAAAAGCTGACTTACTCAAAAGTAAGTACTCCTGTACTATTTTAAGGGGATATTTCAATTGTTGATATGAAGAGTGAAAATAATGATTCATAAATTAATACATCATCCAGTGATTTTAGCAGTCACACTCTGTTGAGTCTCCTTTTTATCGATCCTAATGGCAGAACAATAGGTGGTTTTTATAAACCGGCACTCAATAACAATCCAATGCGCTACACTCTGAATAAAAGGTAGCAGGCAAGATCAAGGTAGCAGGCAAGATCAAAGAGGCGCAATGAACAGAAAACTTTCCATTGCATTAGCCCAACTTAACTGGCTGGTGGGAGATATTGAAGGTAACACAGAACAGATGTTACAAACACTGCAACAGCAAGAGCAAACTGGTGCAGATCTGGTGATGTTCTCTGAACTGGCGTTATGCGGTTATCCGCCTGAAGATTTGCTGTATCGGGATGATTTTTATCAACGTTGCGAGGCACAACTGCACCGATTGCAGGCCGCAACCACCCGCGTTGCCCTTCTGACAGGCCATCCCTGGCGTGAAGGCGGTTTCCTTTATAATGCCCTGTCATTGTTTGCCCAAGGGCAACTGATAGCACGTTACTTCAAGCAACACCTACCCAACTACAGTGTGTTCGATGAAAAACGTTATTTTCAGGCAGGTACCGAAAGTTGTGTTGTGCCGTTT
>CAZBYB010000134.1:0-1651 GCA_964496225.1 uncultured Yersinia sp.
AATGGAGCAAACCATCCGGTGGTAGGCGCCTCCGCACGAGATATGCTGGATCGTCCCTCTGAGGAAGCAGGGTCAGTTTTATCTACAGCTAAATCATATCTATCCTTATACCGTGATCCACTTGTTGCAAAGAATATTAGTCGCTCGGATTTTGCAATTCGTGATTTGATGCACAATGCTAACCCTGTCAGTTTATACATTGTGACGCAGCCTAACGATAAGACTCGTTTGCGGCCACTGGTGCGCATCATGATGAATATGATTGTGCGGACACTGGCAGACAGGCTTGATTTTAAGGATGGTCAGCCGGTTGCGAACTATAAGCACCGGCTTTTGTTGATGCTCGATGAATTTCCCAGTCTGGGTAAACTGGAAATCTTTCAGGAATCCTTGGCGTTTGTTGCTGGCTACGGTATTAAAGCCTATTTGATCTGCCAAGATATCAACCAACTTAAAAGCCGCGAGACGGGATACGGCCACGATGAGGCGATCACGTCCAATTGTCATATTCAAAATGCCTTTCCACCCAACCGGATTGAAACCGCCGAGCATTTATCCAAGCTGACCGGACAAACCACGGTCATCAAGGAGCAGATTACGACCAGTGGTAGGCGGGTAGGGGTGATGCACGGCAACGTGACGCGAACCATGCAGGAAACACAGCGTCCTTTACTAACACCTGACGAGTGTTTACGCATGACTTCACCAGAAAAAGATGCTGAAGGCAAGATTACCAAGCCAGGTGACATGATTATTTATGTGGCGGGTTATCCTGCTATATATGGCAAGCAGCCTTTGTACTTTCAAGATTCTGTGTTTTCTGCGCGGGCTGCTGTTCCTGCACCGGCTTACAGCGACAAAATAATCCAATCATCATGAGAAAAATACGCAATATTCTGGCAGGCATTGTTTTGTCTGTCAGTGCCGGTATATTTCTGTTGAGTATTGTTTTTCGACTCACTGGTATTTATTACAATAATACGCCGAGTTTTCCGGTGGGGTTTTACAAGATTGTTGATGAACCAGTAGGGAAGGGCGCATACGTCTCTTTCTGCCCACCACAAGACGAGGTTTTTGATATGGCCGTGGCACGGCATTACATCAATACAGGCAACTGTCCGGGCGGTTATGGGATGTTGCTGAAACGTGTCTTTGCACAGGGAGGAGACACTGTTTCTATCGGTGGGGCAGGGATTAAGGTTAACGGTGAACTGTTGCGCAAATAGTGCGCAGATCAGCGCGGATATTGATGGTCATGAAATGCCGCAATATCGTTTGAGAGAGAGGATGCTGGGTGATTCTGAATATCTGTTTATGTCCGATGTGAATCCGAATTCTTTTGATGCGCGGTATTTTGGACTGATTGCGGGTTTGCAGATTCAACATGTTGTTGAGCCGTTTTTTACTTGGGGTTATTAAGTGGGGTTCTTCTGCAATACCCATATAAAGGGTACTGTCCTAGCGTATATTTACGGATGAAGATGCACAGTACCCTAAGTTAAGGTAAAACGAGCGAATGTTTTTATCATGATTTACACGAATCTTAATCCAGAAAAAGCGCTGATCTGGCGCATCGTCCATCGCGACAATCTGCCTTGGATTCTGGATAATGGGCTGCATTGTGCGAGCTCGCCAACGCAGGCATCCGCCT